>DHIZ01000109.1:992-10447 GCA_002404055.1 Chloroflexi bacterium UBA4733 | reverse complement strand
CCGCACAAACTTCTGCTTCGCCATGCTCTTCCACCCTACTGACTATCTACCGCCGAACACAGTCCCGGCCCCAGCTCTTGCCTCGATCGCTGCCGCCGCGCACCGTGCCTGTCGCACTAGAGCCTGCGAGCCCACGACCAGATTTGAACTGGTGACCTTCTCCTTACCAAGGAGACGCTCTACCCCTGAGCCACGTGGGCATCGGTCACGTCCCGGGGACCGCTTCGACGGCAACGCCGCCGACTCGTACCCCTGCTCCAGGCGCGCACACGGATCACGAAGACGCCGCAACCGAATCGTAGAGATTGTACCGCATGCGCGCGCCGATTGAGTTCAGCGCGTGGCGCGCGGGTCAAGGGCGTCCCTCAAGCCGTCACCCAGGAACGTGAAGGACATCATCGTGATGGCAATGGCCACTGCTGGGTAGACGACTAGGGCGGCGTCGGAAAAGATGATGCTGTACCCGGAGTTGATCATGCCACCCCAGGTTGCCGTTGGCGGCTGCACACCCAGGCCGATGAAGCTGAGGGCCGCCTCAATAAAAATTGCGCCGGGCACACCGAACGTCACTGCCACGATCAGCGGACCCAGCGCGTTGGGCAGCAGGTGCCGGAAAAGGATCCGCCAGGCGGGGCAGCCAATCGCTCGGGCGGCCTCAACGAACTCCTTCTCCTTCAAACTCAACAGTTGGCCCCGCGTCAGGCGCGCCATGCCGACCCAGCTCACCAGGCCGATGGCGAGGAATATGTTCTTCAGGCTGGGCCCGAAGGCTGCCATGAAAATAATGACGAAGAGCAGGTCGGGGAAGGCATACATCACGTCGGTGAAACGCATGAGGAGGTTGTCGACTCGGCCTCCGGCGTAGGCGGCGATGGCGCCGATGGGCACGCCGATGGCCAGGATCAACACCTGCACGAAGATGCCGACACTCAAAGAGATGCGAGCGCCGTAGACGATGCGGCTAAGCTCGTCGAAACCGACGCTGTCGGTACCGAGCTTAAAGTCGGCGCTTGGCGGCTGATTGGAGCCGCCCGGCTGTAAAGCATTGGGGTCATAGGGTGCGATGATTGGCGCGAAGACCGCGATCAACCCGAGCAGGATAATGACGCCGAGGGCCACCATAGCCGCGCGATTGCGGCGTAACCGCTCAAAGGCGTCGCTCCAAAGGCTACGTTGCCGGTGTACCGTCGTCAACGGGCTGACACGTTTCAGTGTTGCGCTTTGGGCGACCGCCATGGCTATCCTCCTGAGACTAGGCGATGGAGTAGGTGGCTAGCGATATCGGATACGTGGGTCAATAACCGCATAGAGCAAGTCGACAAAGAGATTCATCACGACGATGATCAGGGCGTAAAACAAGGTCGTCCCCATGATGAGGGGATAGTCGCGGCCGTCGATGGCCTGGACGAAGAGACGGCCCGTGCCGGGAATGGAGAAAATGCTTTCGATGATGAAGGAGCCGGCGAACAGTCCCGCGAAGATGGGGCCGATCACGGTGACGACGGGAATGAGACCGTTACGCAAGATGTGCCGGCTGATCAGCATGCGCTGACCGACACCTTTGGCCCGCGCCGTCCGGACATAATCCTGATGGCGAACTTCAAGGACGCTGGCGCGGGTTATGCGGGCCAGGTAGGCAGCCGGTGTAAAGGCTAACGCCAGCACGGGGAGCACCATTTGCTGGGGGTGGCCCCAGCCGCCGGTCGGCAGCAGATGGAGTGTGAGTGAGAAAATGACGATCAAGATCATTGCCCACACGAAGTTGGGGGTACTGGCGCCTGCAGTGGCGAACGTGAGGGAGACGTAGTCGGCCCATGTGTTCTGGCGTAGCGCGGAGACAGTGCCCAGGGTGATACCGAAAACCAGAGCCACGAGCAGCGCGAGGCCCGCCAGGCGGCCAGTCGTCGGCATGCCGCTGGCGATAATGTCGCGCACATTGCGGTCCTGGTAGGTATAGGAGATGCCCAGGTCACCACGAAGGGCATGACCCACATAGAGCAGATACTGTTCGGGAATGGGCTTATCCAGCCCATACTTATGTTCCAGGTTGGCCGTAACTGCCGCCGTATGCGCCTTTTCCGTATCGAAAGGCCCCCCAGGCGTGGCGTGCATCAGGATAAAGGTGATGAGCGAGATGACGATCATCACGGGGATAACCCAGAGGACGCGCCGGATCACATAGGCAGTCATCGCTACTCCGCCTTCCTGCAAGACCAGCTTAGGGATGGATGCACAGGGCCGCGACTGCGGGCCCAGAGGGCACCCCCGGCCAAGTACGGGGGGCACTGCGGTGCCGAGCGACCGCAGTCGCCCTCGTCGCTTGGCCGGGGGTGCCCTCTGAGTCTGTGAATCTTTCACCGGGCGGCGCCAGGTGGCCCCACGCCACGCGATATCCTGTGCTCGATTGGAGGCGTTATCCACCAGATCTTGTGCTCGCTAGTCCCGGCTGTTCGTCGAGGTTGATTCTTTCACACACTCTCTGGGCCCGCAGTCGCGGCCCTGCCAGTCGCTGCCTAGTGGCTGGCGAGGGTGACAACCTTGTAGAAGTAGTCGCCGATGCACGGGGCTTCGTCCTGGCCGGTGAAGACCATGCCCTTGACCCAGGGCTTGACCAGACCGATGAGTACATTCTGGTACATGATCAGGGCCGGCTGGTCGTTGTAAAGGATGGCAGCCGCCTGCTTGTAGAGGTCCGCCCGTTTGGTCGCATCCATCTCGGCATCGGCCTGCTTAACGAGCGTGTCAAACTGCGGGTTGCTGTACTCACCGTTATTATTGCCGTCGCCGGTGCGGAAGAGGTCGAACCAGTCTTGCTGGTCCGGGTAGTCGGCGCCCCACCCCGACCAGACCAGGTCGAAGTTGTGCGCCTTCTGGGCGGCCGTCCGCGCCTTCGATTCCGTCGGGTTCGGCTGCAGGTTGACGCCCAGGTTCTTCTTCATCATCGCCTGGATGTAGGAGGCGTAGCCGCTGGTTACCGGACTGTTGGAGTAGTAAAGGATCTTCAGATTCACAGTAGCCGGGTTAACGCCGGAGGCCTGCAAGCTGGCTTTGGCCTTGGTGAGGTCGAAGGCGTACTCCGCGCCGCCCTGGGGATCGTAGCCGGGCATGCCCTGGGGGATAATGAAGGTCGCCGGTACGCCCAGGCCCTTGAACTGATCCTTGATGAACGTCGCGCGATCAAATGCCTGTGATAGCGCTTGCCGGAGTTTGACGTTGTCCAGGGGCGCCTTCTTGACCTCGTAGACCATCCAGAAGACCGAGAGTGCCGGATTGACGACGAATTCCTTCGACAGTGTCGAGTCGGCCCTGATGGCCGGGGTGTCGGGCCGCGGCGGCGTAACAATGTCCAGTTCGTCGTTGCGATAGGCTGCATAGGCAGCGTTGCCGTCGGTGATGACGCGCCACTGCATGCCGATCTTCGGGACCCCGCCATAATAATTCGGGTTGGGGGCAAACACCAACTGATCCTGCGGGGAGTGCTGGATCAGCACGAACGGTCCGTTGCCGATATAGTTCTTGACATCGTCGGTCCAGCCGGACTTCACCAGGTCCTGGCGCAGCGGTGGCACGACGGCCAGCGAGACGAGGTCAAGGAAGAACGGCGTGGGTGTCTCCAGCGTGAAGACGAGCGTTGAATCGTCGGTCGCCTTGACCCCAACGGCATCTTTGAGCGCTGTCAACTGCGTCGGCGTGACGGTCGGCTTGGCGCTGGTGGTGCTCGATGTCGAGGCTTTGGGGGCAGCAATTTGCGCATTGTTGTAGGCAGCGGAGCCTTTGATGACGCCGGCGAAGTACCCCGCATAGGGAGCAGCTACGTTGGGGTCGAGGATGCGCTTGAACGAATACTCGTAGTCGGCTGCTTTGACCGGCGTACCGTCCGACCACTTTGCGGCCTGCAAGGTGAAAGTCCAGGTCAGACCATCGGCCGAGGTCGTCCAACTCTTGGCGCCGCCGGCAACCGGCTTCAGATCCTTGTCCAGCAGCACGAGCGCATCGAAGACCTGACGTACGACGGCGATCTCGTCTGTGAACTCGGCCAGGTTCGGATCAATGGCGTCCGGCTCGGCGCCGAGGTTGACGCGCAAGGTCTGTGCCGCCGGCATCTTGGCGATGTCGGTTCGCACACTGGCTGCCTTGGCCGGCTTGGTCGCAACTAACTTGGCGGTGGTCGTCGTCGCCGCTGCGCTGCTGGCGCTGGAGGTGGTTGCTGCTGCGCTGGCGATGCTGGACGCACTGGAGGTCGTCGCGGCGCTGCTGGTAGCTGCACTGCTGGTGGCCGCCTTGGCCGTTGTGGCGGCGGTGGTAACTGCTGCCGCAGTTGTGGCAGGCGCAGCGCTCGTTGTCGCCGCGGCAGTTGTGGAGGTCGTCACCGCCGCGCTGCCGCCACAGGCAGCCAGCAGGCTGACCATCGCGATACCGCCGGCGCCAACCGTGCCGCGCAGGAAAACTCGCCGTGCTATGGCGTGCTGCTTCGCATCGCCTGAACTCGCTGCGCTCATAGGACGTATAGACCCTTTCTACTCTCGTCATGTTGGGAACTACAATGGCTATAGTATTGCATGCAAGGGCAAACTTTGCAGGCGCTACATGTTCCCTATCGGCAAAGTGCTGTTACTGATGCTCATTCTTGTACGCCGACCTCCTCGCCATTTCGGCCAATCACGGTGGCAGCCGCTACTGCGTCGTTCGGACTGAGCCGGATGAGCATCACACCCTGGGTGTTGCGACCGGACTGACGTACCTGTGCCAGGGGTAGCCGGTTGACGATGCCGTTGGCGGTCGTCAACATCAACTCGGCATCGTCCTCGTCGACGATGTGGCCGGCCACCACTGTACCCGTCTTATCGCTCAGCTTAGCCGTGGTCACACCCTGACCGCCACGGGTCTGCTTGCGGTATTCCTCCATCAAGGTGCGCTTACCGTAGCCCAGGGAGGTGACCACCAGCAGGTCGCTATTGTGCGCGATGACGCCGGAGGCAGGGACGATGGCCATACTCATGACCGTATCGTCCGTGGCGAGCGCAATGCCCTTCACGCCCGCTGTGTCGCGGCCCGTCGGGCGGATTTGCTTCTCCGCGAAGCAGATCGCGCGGCCCTGGCGGGTGACGAGTACCACCTCTTGCGACCCGTCGGTGGGGCGCACCCAGGCCAGGTCATCGCCATCGTTCAGCGAAATGGCGATCAGCCCGTTCCGACGAACGTTAGCATAGTCGGCAAGCGAGGTCTTCTTCACGGTACCCTGCCGTGTTGCCATCAACAGGTAACGCTGATCGGGGCCTTCAAAGGACGTGATGCCGAGCATGGCATTGATCGTTTCGCGCGGCTCCAGTTGCACCAGATTGACAATCGGCAACCCTTTGGCCTGACGTGACACATCCGGCAGCTCGTGGACCTTGAGCGTAAAGACGCGGCCCCGGTTGGTGAAGTACATGACCGAGTCCAGCGCATCAGCCACAAAGGAGTGCTGAACCTGGTCTTCCGTGCGCGTGAGCATGCCGAGCTTGCCGCGACTGCCGCGGTGGTGCGACTGAAAGCCGTCGGCAGGGCTGCGCTTGACATAACCTTGTGTTGTAAGCGTCACCAGGACCTGCTGGTGGGGGATCAGGTCTTCTTCGCTCAGTTCACCGGTCTCATCTACAATGCGGGTGCGCCGGGCGTCGCCGAACTTGTCCTTGAGTTCCGCCAGTTCCTGCTTGACGATGTCCAGCACCTTGCGAATGTCGGCCAGGATGGCCTGCAACTCCTCAATGGTCTTGAGAAGGGCCTTGTACTCGTCGATGATCTTCTTGCGTTCCAGCGAGGCCAGCCGGCGCAGGGCAAGATCACCGATGGCGCGGGCCTGGGGCTCGCTGAACTTGAAATCGAGCATGAGGTTATGCACCGCCGAGTCGCCGGTTTGCGAGCGGCGGATGCAGGCGATCACCTCGTCGAGATGGTCCAAGGCCCGCGTGAGACCCTCCAGAATGTGCGCGCGCTCCAGGGCCTTGCGCAACTGGTAGCGGGTGCGCCGCGTGATGACGGTCTGGCGGAAGGCCAGGAACTCCTGCAGGCAGCGCTTGAGCGTGAGCACGCGCGGCTCGCCATCTACGATCGCCAGCATGTTGACGCTGAAGTTCGCCTGCAACGATGTGTGCTTGTAGAGCGCATTGAGCACCTTGCGGGGCTGGGCGTCGCGCCGGAGCTCGAAGACGGCACGCATGCCGTCGCGGTCGCTCTCGTCACGAATCTCCGTGATGCCGTCGATCTTCTTCGCTTTGACCAGTTCGGCGGTGCGCTCCAGCAGCAGCGCCTTGTTGACCTGATAGGGCAACTCGCGGACGATGATGGCGAAGCGCCCACCGCGCATCGGCTCGATTTCGCAGACTGCCCGCTGCACGATCCGCCCGTGACCGGTGGCGTAGGCCTGCTGGATGCCGTCACGGCCGAGGATGAGCGCTCCCGTCGGAAAGTCGGGGCCCTTCACGATCTTCAGCAGATCTTCGACGGTGGCATCCGGCTGGTCGATCATGTAGATCAGCGCGTCGCAAACCTCGTTCAGGTTGTGGGGAGGCACACTGGTGGCCATACCGACAGCAATGCCCATGTTGCCGTTGACCAGGTAGTTCGGCACTCGGGACGGCAACACTGTGGGTTCCCGCTCGGTAGCGTCGTAGTTGTCCTGGAAGTCCACAGTATCCTGGTCGATATCCGCCAGCAGTTCTTCAGCGATGGCGGTGAGCCGGACCTCCGTGTAGCGACTCGCTGCCGGTGAGTCGCCGTCAACGCTGCCGAAGTTGCCCTGGCCATCAACCAGCAGGTAGCGCATGGAGAAGGGCTGAGCGAGCCGCACAACGGTGTCGTAAATGGAAGCATCGCCGTGCGGGTGAAAGCGGCCCATCACTTCACCGACCACTTTGGCGCTCTTGCGATAGCCGCCGCTGCGGCGCAGACCTAATTCCAGCATGCCGTAGAGGACCCGCCGGTGAACCGGTTTGAGCCCGTCACGCACGTCCGGCGTGGCGCGTTTGATGGCGCTCATCGAATACGAGAGATACGACGTGCGCATCTCGTCTTCGATGCGAATGTCGCGGTCCCGAGATGGTTCAACTGCCATAGGGCGGCACACTCTCCCCTGTTGTGTGGTGAAATGTCTACATATATTCTACCATTGATTGAACTTCCTAGTGCTCGGACTCCTCCGGCAACTCCTCCTCATCGCCCATCCCGAAATCTAAAAGGTCGTCTCGGGCGATGGCTCCCGCCACCATCTCCCTTCTCCCAGAATTGAGCGCGGGTCGTGAAGTGGGGCCACGCCTCGCCGGCCCCAGGGCCAGTTCCAGCGCCTCAGCGACCCAGCGCGCCTGGATGATCTCGATACCGGACGGGCGGCGCGTACCGTGTCGGTCGGCCGGCAATGCCGGCACCAGGATGCGCCGGAAGCCCAGCCGCTCTGCTTCCGTCAGGCGGCGCTCGAGTTGGCGCACCGGACGCAACTCGCCGGACAGGCCGACTTCGCCGGCGACCGCCATGTCCGCTGGCACCGCCTGGTCGCGGAAACTTGATGCGACGGCCAGGGTCACAGCCAGGTCGGCGGCCGGCTCGGTGAGGCGCACGCCGCCGACGACGTTGACGTAGACATCCTGGTTGCCGAGAGGCAGGCCGGCTCGGCGCGACAGCACAGCCAGCAGGAGGTAGAGCCGGTTGACGTCGAAGCCGTTGGCGGAGCGCCGCGGCAGGCCGAAGCTGGTGGGGGCGGCGAGCCCTTGCACTTCCACCAGCAGGGGGCGGGTCCCCTCGGTGGTCACAGCGGCAACCGTGCCGGGTGCGGCGCCGCGGTGCGCGGCGAAGAAGAGTGCCGAGCTATCCGCGACTTCCGTCAATCCAGCATCGCCCATCTCGAAAAGTCCTATTTCGTCGGTCGAGCCAAAGCGATTCTTCACGCCGCGCAGAATGCGATAGCTGCTGACGCGCTCGCCCTCCAGGTAGAGCACCACATCGACGATGTGCTCTAAGACGCGGGGTCCGGCGACGGCGCCTTCCTTGGTGACGTGTCCGACCAGGAAGATCGAGATGTTGCGCTGCTTGGCCAGGCGAACCAGGCGTTGCGCGCATTCGCGGACCTGGCTGACGCTTCCTGCCGACGCGCTGAGGTCGTCGGTGGCCACGCTTTGAATGGAGTCGATGATCGCCAGGACAGGCGGGTTAGACTCCAGGTGCTCCATAATGGCCGAAAGGTCGGTTTCCGCCAGCACGAGCAGCCTGGCCTCGTTGATGCCCAGCCGCTCGGCCCGCAGCTTGACCTGCTGGGCCGATTCTTCCGCCGCCACGTAGAGCACAGTCCCGGTATCGCGCGCGACAGCCCCGCAGACCTGCAAGAGCAAGGTGGACTTGCCGATGCCCGGGTCGCCCCCCATGAGGACGACGGATCCTGGCACAATGCCGTCACCGAGCACGCGGTTGAACTCGTCCATTGGGAGCCGCAGGCGCACCCAGTTCGCTGTCGGAATGTGCGGCAGACCGATCGCCTGGCTCGCGCCGCCCGCCTGCGCGGCGCGCCGTACCCCACCAGTCGCCGGTTCAGCGCGTTCGACCGTCTCAACCAGGCTGTTCCAGGCGCCGCAGTCTGGACAACGACCCACCCACTTCGGCTGGCGCGCCGCGCATTGCTGGCAGATATAGACCGTGCGGGCTTTCGCTGGCACCTGCTACGTCTCTTTCCTCTCTCCCTTTGGGGGAGAGGTGGCGCCGCGGCGCCGGAGTGGGGTCGCCTAGGCCTCGCTGACCGCCCCGGCCAGCATGGGAAAGGCTTCCTCCTCGGTGAGCTTCCGGATCATGAGCAACTCCCCATCACCCACGTCACCGATGACCGTGTCGCCGGGGTGGAACTTGCCGGAGAGGATACCCTCCGCCAGTCTGTCTTCCACCCAGGCCTGAATGGCCCGCTTGAGCGGCCTGGCGCCGTTCTGCTGGTCGTAGCCCTTGTCGCAGAGGAAGTCCTTGCCGCGCTCGCTCATCTCCAGGATGATCTGCTGTTCGGTGAGGGCGACTTGGACGCGCTTGAGTTCCATGTCCACGATGGCGCGGATCTGTTGGTGGCTCAAGGCGTGAAAGGCGATGACGGCATCCAACCGGTTCAAGAACTCCGGTCGGAATATCTGCTTCAACTCGCTCGTGACCTTCTCCTTCATGCGCTCGTAGGAGGCCTTGCCCTCATCTGCGACTCCGGTGCGCTGGAAGCCGAGTGTGCCGGAATTCTTGAGCAGGTCAGTGCCGGCATTTGAGGTCATGATGATAATGGTGTTGCGGAAGTCGACCACACGTCCCTTGGCGTCGGTCAAGCGGCCGTCCTCCAGGATCTGGAGCAGGATGTTGAAAACGTCCGGGTGAGCCTTCTCGATCTCGTCCAGCAGCACGACGGAATAGGGCTTGCGTCGCACTGCCTCGGTCAACTGGCCGCCCTCGTCGTAGCCGATGTA
>DHIZ01000109.1:0-940 GCA_002404055.1 Chloroflexi bacterium UBA4733 | reverse complement strand
GTCGTAGCCGATGTAGCCGGGAGGGGCGCCCACCAGGCGCGCGACCGAATGCCGCTCCATGAACTCCGACATGTCGACAGTGATCAGCGCATCTTCGCTGCCGAACATAAATTCGGCCAGGATGCGCGCTAAATATGACTTGCCGATGCCGGTTGGACCCACGAAAATGAAGCTGCCGATAGGCCGTTTCGGGTCTTTCAGGCCGGCACGGGCGCGACGGAGCGCGTGGGCGAGCGTGCCGATGGCTTCGTCCTGGCCGACGTAGCGGGCATGCAGCGCCTTCTCCATCTCTAACAGCCGCTTCGACTCTTCCTGGGCGATGCGCATGACCGGTATACCGGTCCACATTGAGACGACGTGGGCGATGTCGTCGGTGCTGACGACCGGGCGGTCGGCTTGCGCGGCGCTACTGGCCGTAAGTTCGGCGCTGTCGATGCGCTCCCGCAAGCGTGCCTCTTTATCACGTAGCGCGGCAGCCTTTTCGAACTGCTGATTCTGGATTGCCGAGTCCTTCTCAGACTGCAACTGCTCCAGATCTTTCAAGGCCTGCTTCAGCGTCTGGGGCTGTCCGCTGCGCTGCATGCGCACGCGACTGGAAGCCTCATCAATCAGGTCGATGGCCTTATCCGGGAGGAAGCGATCGGTTATGTAGCGGGCGCCCATCTCGGCAGCCGACTTGAGCGCCTCGTCGCTGATGGTGAGGCGATGGTGCTGCTCGTAGCGCTCACGGATGCCGTGCAGGATCTCGATGGTCTCTTCTACGGTGGGTTCGCGCACCGTCACCGTCTGGAAACGGCGTTCCAGGGCAGCGTCCCGTTCGATGTACTTGCGATACTCGGTCATCGTCGTGGCGCCGATGCACTGCAGTTCGCCGCGGGCGAGCGCCGGCTTGAGGATATTGGCGGCATCGACCGCCCCTTCGGCGGCGCCGGCGCCGACG
>DHIZ01000253.1 GCA_002404055.1 Chloroflexi bacterium UBA4733 | reverse complement strand
GGCTGATGTGACGACCGGCAAGAATGGCTACGAAACCGCGACGGGGCACTGGCAGATTATAGAGCGAGTGTTCAACGAAGAAATGCGTTCCGATCAAATTGGCTCGACTACCACTGGAACGTTGCCGAACGACAGCGGAACAGGGCTGGCAAGGCCTACGAACTCAGAGTCGACCATCGCTCTCTACCTTCTCCAATTCCTGCAGCGCGATGTTCAAGGGCCTTCCGTCGGTGAGCTGCTCGGGATCGAGCGGCACGGCTTCACCCTCCAACAAGAGGATAGCAGCGCCCCGCCGAGCCGCGGTCAGCGGCGCGCCGGTGATGCCCGCGATTCAGAGGCCAATCAGCCGTCGAGCGCCGCGTAGACCATGTTTTGGAACAAATCGAACCGGTGCCTGAAAACGTCGCGCTCCCAGGCGACTCCCAGAGACAGGTACACGCCGACGACCTCGTTCTGCGGATCGATCCAGTAGAACGTGCCGGTGGCGCCGCCGTGCCCGAACGACTCCGCCGGCCGCAGGCTGCCGTCGAAGTAGCTCCACTTCTCGTCGCAGGTTACTTGCCAGCCGTAGCCCCAGGAGGCTTCCCGGTGAAACTGGCCGAACCAATTTACGCTGATCCCGGGGATCTGGTTGCGGGTCATCTGCTGTATCGTCGCCGGACTGAGCAGGCGCACGTCGCCGTAGCGGCCGCCGTTCAGGCAGGCCTGGCCGAACACCGCCAGGTCCAACGCTGTGGAAACGACACCCGCGTCCCCTCGTGCCGGTAGCCCCGGAGGAAGCGCAGGCGAAGGAAAGAGCACCCTCAAGGGCGCGTCGGCCGGCAGAGTCGCCAGGCGCGGCGAGTCGTCGCCGGGATAGTGTGCAGTCGTGTCCGCCATGCCGAGCGGCGCGAAGATGCGCTGATCCATGAAGTCGGCACCGTGGATTCCGCTCACCCGCCGCACAATCTCGCCCAGCACCACGTAGTTGAAGGTGCAGTACGACATCTCCTCGCCCGGTCGCTTCCACAAGGGCGCGCCGTAGCGTTGGTGCAGGAAGCGACTGGTCGGCTTGAACTCGGTTGGTTCTGGAGGCGGGGTCTGCACGGTCGCCCCTGTAGTGGTGGCGTAGAACTCGACATCCTCCCAGCGCAGGCCGGAGGTGTGAGTGAGCAGGTGCCAGAGGAGCACGTCCTCCTTGCCCTTGCCCTGGAACTCGGGAATGTAGTCCTGGACTGAGCGGCCGAGCCCGACCTTGCCTTCCTCGACGAGCATCATGATGGCAGTCGCCGTCATCGACTTGGTCATCGAGGCGATGGGGAAGAGCGTGTCTCGCTGCACCGGCGCACCATTTTGCGCCAGCGTGCCGAAGGGTTCGTGCAGAAAAACGACGCCCCGGCGCGCCGCAAGCAGCACCAGTGACGGCGTCACGCCGTCCCGCACCCACTCGGCGCCGCGCTCACGGATGCGGGCCACACGGTCCGGGTCCATGCCGGCTTCAGCGGCCGAGCCGGAACGCAGGGTGGCCCGGTTCTGAGCGGTTGCAATTGTCATCAGCCTTCCTCCGTGACGTACTGCAGCGAAGTCGCCTTCCCGCCGGTCGCAAGCACCATCGCTGTTTCCTCCGAGGCCCGACTGGCCTCGACCTGCTACACGTCTAACGCCGCGTACACCGCGTTTTGGTACATGTCGAAGCGATGCCTGAACACGCCCTGATCCAGGGCGGATGCCACCGAGAGGTAGACGCCCACGAGGTCGTTGTCCGGGTCGATCCAGAGAAAGCCGCCGCTGCCGCCGCCGTGGCCGAAGGTGCCGGAGGGTCTGATCGAGCCGTCGAAGTAGGACCACTTCTCATCGCCAGCGATCTGCAGGCCGAAGCCCCAGGAGGCTTCCCGGTGAAACTGGCCGAACAAATTTACGCTGATCCCGGGGATCTGGTTGTGGCTCATCTGGGTCACAGCGGCAGGGCTCAGCAGGCGTACGCCGCTATAGCGCCCCCGGCTCAGGAACATCTGTCCGAAGCGGGCAACGTCGAGCGCGGTTGAGTAGCAGCCCCCAGGGCCCGAGGCCGGCCAGTAGCGGGTGATCGCGGTCGGGAACCCGCCGGCGGTTTCGGCGCCGGCCGGCACGGTCGCGACACGAGCTTCGTCGGCGGTGGGAAAGCTGGTGTGGCTGTCGTCCATGCCCAGCGGCGCGAAGATGCGCTGCTGCAGGAAGGTCGCGAACGCCTGGCCGCTGACCCTGCGCACGATCTCGCCCAGCAGCGAGTAGTTCATGTTGTTGTACGACATCTGCTCGCCCGGCGCCTTCCACAGCGGCGCCGCATAGCGGCGATGCAGGTATTCGCTGCGCGCCTGATGCTCGGTGGCCTCCGGTTCCGGCACCGGCGCCATCATGCCGGTCGTCGAGGCGTAGAAGTCCACGTCTTCCCAGCGCAGGCCCGAGGTGTGGGTGAGCAGGTGCCAGATAAGGACGTCCTCTTTGCCCTTGCCGCTGAACTCGGGGATGTAGTCCTGCACCGCCCGCCCGAGGCCGATCCTGCCCTCTTCCACGAGCATCATGATCGCCGTCGCGGTGAACGGCTTGGACAGTGATGCCAGCGAGAAGATCGTGTTGGGCGGAGCCATCGCGCTGCTGCTGACCAGCGTGCCGAACGATTCGTGCAGGAAGATAGTGCCGTGCCTGGCGGCAAGCAGCACCAGGGTTGGTGTGATCCCTTCGCGAATCCAGTCCTTGCCGAGCGCGCCGATGCGCGTCACACGGGCGGCATCCATTCCCGCGTCCGCGGGCGAGCCGGCACGCAGGATGATCGGACTCTGGGCGCTTGCGATTGCCATCAGCCTTCCTCCTATCGAGGGAGCAGTGTGCGCCGGGGCGCTCGCCGGGGCCGGCTACGCTGCAGGCTGCAACGTGCCAGTGCGACGCCCGGGTGTCTACTCTGCCGGCGCCACGCCGAGGATCGCCCGTGCTGGGGGTTGCGCCTCGAAGCGCTCCCGTAACCCCACCTCGGGTATCGTAGCCGAGAGCGTGCGCAGCGCCTCTGTCGCAGCTTGCCGGGTCACGCCCGCGGCTGTGACCTCGCCGAGCAGCTCCTGTGCCTGCATCTGCGCGGCCAGCAACTGCCATAGCAGCCGCCGGCACTGCATCGCCTCCGCCTGCGCCACCGCGGAGACGGCGAGGGGCAGCGCCTCCGCTGCACGTCCGAGCGCGAGCAGCGCGCGAAGCTTGACCTCGGCTGCGACCAGGCCATCGGGCGGCCGGTCACGCCGGACTGCCAATTCGATCGCTCGTTCCGCGTACTCCAGTGCCGCGTCGGGCCTCTCCTCGGCGAGCGCCAGCTCCGCCTGCGCATCCGGCCAGAGGACACCCCCCTCCGCCTGGAACTCTGCAGGCCGGCCGAGGCGGGCGAGCACCTTCGCCAGGTACGCCTGCGCCAGCGCGATCATCCAGACCCGCATCAGCCTCCGCGCCCGCTCGATGCTCTCGTTCAACGCCCTGACTGCTTCCTCCCAGGCGCCCAGCTCGTAGAGATAGATGCCCTCGCCGAGCCGCTGCATCGCGGCGCCCAGGGGGTGAGGCTCGCCCGAGACCTCCTGCTGCAGCGCCTGCCAGGCCTCGTCGAAACGGCCCAACTGGAGCAGGGCGAACTCCTTGAGCGTGGCGTACTGAACCGGCTCGGCGCCGATCTGGCGTGCCAGGCGGGTGCCGTCGTCGCAGCGCTCGACGCAGCGCTCGAAGTTGCCGGCGCGCAGATGGGTCCACATCAGGTAGAAGGTGGCCAGGTTGAGGCGCGAGAGGTTGCCGCTCGCCTGCATGCGCAGCCAGTTGGCCTCGGCGGTTTCGGCCGACTCACGCGCGCCGAGGAAGCGGGTGCGGGCCTGCTCACTTTCGATGATCAGCTCTTCGTCGCCGAGCTCGAGGCTCAACGCCAGCGCCTCTTCCACGTTCGCTTTCGCCTGAGCCCCGTACCCGGGCCAGTAGTCCGTCAGGGAGTGAGTGGGGAAGAGCGACCGCACCATGGTGGCGCGGTCGCCCAGCTCCTTCGCCAGGGCGTACGTCTGCTCATAGGTTTCGCGGGCGGCGGCGGCGCCCGCCTCGGCATCGTCGAGCGAGATCACGTAGTAGGCGTTCGCCAGCTTTAGCAGTGCTGCGAGCTCGTCCTGCCGGTTGCCGCGTGCGCGTGCCTCTTCGAGCGCCTGCTCGATGTCGGCGCGCGCCTCGACCCCGCGAAAGAGCGCCATCAACAGCGTGGCGCGGTCCAGCAGCAGCGCGCCGCGGGCCGGGCCGGGCTCCGCCAGCTCCAGCGCGGTGGCGAAGTAGGCGAGCGCCTCGCCCGCGGAAAACTGCGCCGCCGCCTGCCGCGCCGCCTCGGCGGCGTAGTGCAGGGCGCGCTCGCGTACGCCACCGGCGTTGAAGTGCTGCGCCAGCAGTCCGGCGACCTCCCGCGTGCGCCCGGCGTACAGCTCTTCGAGTGCGGCGCCGACCGCCGTGTGAAGCTCGCGTCGCCGCCTCGCGCTGAGCGCGCCGTAGGCGGCTTCCTGCGTCAGGGCGTGCTTGAAGGTGTACTCGAGATCCGGGCGTCTGCCCTTCTCACGCACCAGGTCGGCATGCTGCAGCTGGGTCAGATGCGGCTCCAGCTCGTGCTGCG
This sequence comes from Chloroflexi bacterium UBA4733, assembly GCA_002404055.1. The sequence goes on along the minus strand of DHIZ01000253.1, from coordinate 3,348 downwards.
GCCCGGCCACCGCCTCCAGCAGGCGGTAGGAGAAGCTGCGCCCGATCACGGCCGCGGCCTGCAGCACCCGCCGCGGTCCCTCGGCCAGCCGGTCGATGCGCGCCTGCAGCACGCCCTGCAGCGTCACCGGCATCGCGCCCGCCGGCACCACGGCGCCGGACGAGGCCGAGCCCGCCTCGCCGGCGCCGCCGCCGCGGTGCGACTCGATCAGGTCACGAACGATCTCTTCCAGGTACAGAGGGTTGCCCTCGGCACGCTCGAGCACCTGGCGCCGGAGCGACTCGTTCAGCTCGTCCTGCGGCGCCAGGCTCTGCACCAGGGTCGCGGCCGCGGCGGACGAGAGCGGCCGCAGCACGATCTCGCTGTAGCGGTGCCCGAAGTCGGTCTCTGCCTGTAGCTTGAGCTGCCAGGACTCGTGCTCCCGCTCCGGCCGGAACAGCAGCAGCAGCATAAGTGGGACCCGGTCAGTGAGCGGCAGCAGCGCCTCGAGTGCTGCCAGGGTCGACGGGTCCACCCAGTGCAGGTCTTCGAAAACGAGCACCGTGGGCGCCGCCTCGGCGAGTGCCTCCACGTAGGCGGCCACGGCCGCGATCACCTGCCGCCGCAGCGCGTCGGCGTCGGTGGCACGCAGGCGCTCCTCGGACTCGTGGTCCAGCCGGGCGCCGAGCAGATGGCCGAGCAGCGGCAGCAGGTCGGCGGCCTGCCCGCCCAGCAGCGCCCCGCAGCGACGGCGCAGCGCCACCCGCAGGCGGGCATCGGGGTCGGACTCTCCCAGACCCATGTCCGCCTTGAGGATCTGCGTGATCGGGCGGTACGGCAGCGCGCCCCCATAGGAGAGCGCACGGCCTTCCAGCCAGCGGATCTGGCTCTCCTCGGCGGCGCCTGCTCGACGCGCCTCTTCGACCAGCCGGCTCTTGCCGATCCCCGCCTCGCCGATCACGGCCACGATCTGGCCCTGGCCGTCCTGCAGCGCGCTGAACGCGTCACGCAGCAGGCCGAGCTCGGCTTCGCGACCGACCACCGCTGCCTGCTGCTGCGCTGCGTTCTCGTCCCCGCCGCTGCCGCCTTGCCTAGCGACCTGGAACAGCTCGAGCATGACCTCGCCGTCGTCGCCCTGCTCGACGGGGTAGCCGCGCAGCGCGAAGCGCCGGCGCAACTGGCGGGAAGAGCCTGCTGAGGCGACCACGCCGAAGGCGGGCGCGAGGGAGCGGATGCGCTCTGCGAGCGCCGCCGCCTGCTCTACCGCGTCGCCCTCGCCGCCGAACTCGGCCTCGTCGAGCTCGATCTCGGCCGTGTGCAGGCCTGCTCGCAGACTGAAGCCTTCGATGCCCCAGGCGCGTCGGATCTCCTCGGCGGAGGCGCGGGTACGTTCCACCATCGCCAGCGCGGCCCTTGCCGCGCGCTCCGCGTCGTCTTCGTGCACCAGCGGCAGCCCGAACAGCGCGACCAGGCTGCCGGCATCGAGTCGCAGCACATAACCTTCGTGGCGGGCGACATCGTCGATCAGGCCGGCGTGTGCCTCCGCGACCACGAGGCGGGCCTCCTCCTCGTCCATCTCCTGTGCCAGGGTGGCGGCGTCGGTCACCTCGACCGTGAGCACGGTGACCAGCTTGCGCTCGCCACCGCGACCGGGCGTGCGATCGGACCCGGCGGGTGCAGGGACGAACGGCTTCGACGGGACGGGCGCGGATTCAACCGGCGCACCGGCGGTCGTCGCCGCGGCCGGGCCCGCGGAGCCTGCAGCCGGGGTAGAGGCCGCCGCCCCTGCTCCCAGGCCACCGCGGTCCAGCGCGGTGAGAACCTGTGGCAGCCACTCGCTCTCAAGCCGGTGCTCGACCGAGACCCACTGCCAGCCTTCGAGCCAGTACTCGAGCTCCCGCGGGACGGTCACCTGTTCGAGCAGCAGCGGCAGGTAAGGCCGTTCGTACTTCCACGCAAGCTGGATCTCCTGCCGCACGTTGCGCGAGCGCAGCGAGGCGGCGGAGCACACGACGATGAAGACGGCGCAGTTGCGGATGCCGTCGACGATTTCGGTACCGTAGATCGTGGCCCCGGAGATGTTGCGCTCGTCCATCCAGACGTTGATGCCGGCGGCCTGCAGCCGATCGACTATGGCCCGCACGCGCGCGCGGTCGGCGCTGGTGTAGCTGAGGAAGGCGAAGGATCCTGGTGCGGCAGTGAGGGAGGGCATGCGTCGCGTACCTGTCCGGCGGTTGTTCGCGCGGCCTCGGTACTACAGAAGCCCCGCCGAGCCGCGAGTATAGCGCAATCATAACGGCGGTACTGTAGGGGCGCACGGCATGCGCCCACGGCGAGAGGGGCGAATTCGCACCGGGGCCTGCCTGGCCCCGTGCTACGAAGGATTTCAGCGCGCGCAACTATCAAGGCGCCATCGCTGCGTACCTGAAGGCTCAGGCCCTCGTGTACGCGCAGCTCGACAGCAGCGCCGTGATCGGTGTGGTGCAGCGGATCGCCAACCTGCCACGCGACGCCTCGCTGTTCGACCCGCTGCTGAGCGCTTCGCTGGAGTGGATGAACGTCCTGCCCGTCGCCGGACCGGTCTCTCCCGTTCGGCCGCGCATCGCCTTCTCCACCGCGGCACTGAGCTCCGTCACCGCGTACGCGACTGCAGGCCTTTCGTCGCCGGCCGTCAGCACGACGACCGGGCTGCAAGCGGCGGCTGATCTGCACATGGCCCAAACCTTGACTGCGCTGGGAAATGCGGGCGCGGCGCAGTTCTTTACCGGTCGGGCAAACCAGACCGATCCAGGAGTTGCGAGGGTCCTCGGAACGACGACCACTGCCGCGTCGCCGGCAGTGCCTGCTGCAGCGATCGCCGCTGCTGCCCCGACGGTACCGACATTGACTTCGGCGCCGGCCGCGATCGGAGCGGGCCCGCTTGGGCTAGCCAACTCAATGATCTTGGCGCGGACTTCTGTCACCGCTAACCGCTTCAATGCAGCGGCGCTGACCGTGACTGCCAGCCCGCTAATCCCGATCGTCACGCTTCCGCCGGCCGTCACCACCGGCCGAAACCTCGGCATCCTGGTGGGAGGAAAGGTGAACCTCGGGGTTGAACAAGGTACGCAAAACCCTGTCCAACTCGCCGGCCTTGTGCGCCTCGCGTGGGCCGCGCTCCGCCAGGGCGACAGCCGAGCAGCGGTGACCGCCTGCGCCCAGAGTCTCGCGGTCCAGCACCGTCTGGGTCCGTCGCGTTTTCTGCCGACGGTGCTCAGCGTGCTGGCCGAACTGAGCGAGCGGAGGTTGGTGCAGCGGAGCCGCGAGACGGGAGCAAGGTTACTTGCCGCTCTAAAGACGGCAACGGAGTCGAACCCTCACGTCGGAGAG
>DHIZ01000066.1:24047-59508 GCA_002404055.1 Chloroflexi bacterium UBA4733 | reverse complement strand
GCGACCGCAGTCGCCCTCGTCGCTTGGCCGCCGATCGCAATCGCGGCCCTGTACCCTCGCCTATAAATACCGCTCCCTCGCTAGGCAAAACTTTGCGGCGCACTCCGCACCCGACGATGTACACGTTGTTGGCGACCTCGGTGTCCGGCATCCCCGGCCTCCCCCTACTATACTTATGCACGATTGATGGAAGGCAACAAACAATGGGATATCTCCTGCGACAACTTCTGGACCGCCAATCCGAGGGACGGCCGCTGCGGGTCGGGCTGGTCGGCGCGGGTCGCTTCGGCACGACGGTGGCGGCGACGCTCGGCCAGATGCCGGGCGTGAGGCTTTTCGCCGTGGCCGACCTCGACCGGGTTCGGGGTCTGGCGGCTTTGCAGGCGGCCGGCTGGCGGGAGGAGGACCTGGGTCAGGGCAGGGCGTCAGATGCCGTCGTTGCCGGGCGGCCAGTGCTGACCGATGATGCAACAGCACTGGCAACACTGCCGCTGGATGTGCTGGTGGAAGCGACGGGGCAGCCGGATGTCGCTGCCACGGTGATCCCCGCGGCGCTAGGCGCCGGGCTGCACGTGGTGAACGTCGACGTGGAGGCGGATGTCCTGCTCGGCGCGACGTTCCGGCGGCTGGCAGACGCTGCCGGCAAGGTCTACACGCTGGCCGATGGCGACCAGCCCGCCTGCATCGTGCGCCTGGTCGATTGGGCCCGCTCCCTTGGCTACCGCATCATCGCCTGCGGTCGCGGCACCAAACGCTTCCCCTACGACCGCGCCGGCCTGCCGGAAAAGGCCTTTGCCCGCTTCGGTTTTAGCGACGACCTGGTGCAGCGTCGCCGTTTCAATGCGCAGATGTACAACTCCTTCCGCGACGGCTCCAAGGCGCAGATCGAGATGACAGCGGTCGCCAACGCGCTGGGGCTGCCACCGGATCGTCGCGGTATGCACGAGCCGTCGGCCGGGCTGAGCGAGCTACCGGTGCGCATGGCACTGCGCAGCCAGGGCGGCCTACTGGAGCGGGAAGGGGTGGTCGATCTGGCCAACGCCGTGGCCGCCGATGGCGAAAGTATCATCGCCGACGCTCAGGCCAACGGGGTCTGGGTGGTGCTGGCCACCGATAGCCCGATCCTACGCGAAGACCTGCCGTTCTTCGAACTGCCGGCTTCCCCGATCTCCGGCAACGCCCTGCTCTACCGCCCCTATCACATGCCCGGTGTGGAGACGCCACGTTCCATCGCCGAGGCGGCCCTGCTGGGCATCGCCACGGCAGCACCGCTACCCCAGCCCACGGCGGATGTCATCGCCCACGCCAAGCGGGACCTTGCCATCGGCGAACGCCTCGACGGCAGTGGCGGCCGCACGGTCTACGGCCTGATCGAACGGGCCGAGATCGCCCTCGCCAAACGCTTTCTACCGCTAGGGCTGGCCGGCAACGTCACGCTGCGCCGGGCGGTCAGTGTCGACCAACCCTTGCACTACGACGACGTCACGGAAGGCGACTCGCCGGCCTGGCGGTTACGGCAAGCGCAGGACCGGCGGAGCACGGCGTACCCTCACATCAGGCCAGCAGCGCCGCTCGCTCCTTGCTGATCTGCCATTGGAGCGGCTCGCCTGCCAGGTAGCGGCGCAGGTCGTCGATGGCATAACGACCCATGCGGCGGCACTCCGCATCGCGCGAGCCGGCGATGTGCGGGGTTAGCACCACATTGGGCAAGCTGTAAAGGGGCGAGCCGGGCACAGGTGGCTCCGGGTAGGTCACGTCGAGCACCGCCTGCAGGTCGGGGCGGCGCTGGAGCACGGCGATCATCTCCTCTTCGCGCACCACCGCGCCGCGTGCGGTGTTAATGAAGGTTGCGCCGTGTTGCATGGAGGCGAGGTGCGTGCCCGTGATCATCCCCACAGTTTCCGGTAGCCAGGGGGTGTGCAGGCTGGCCACGTCGGCTTCCCGGAAGAGTTGCTCCAGCGAGACGAGCGTCACGCCCAACGCCGCCGCTTCGGCCGGGGTGACGAATGGATCATAGGCGATCAAGCGCAGATCGAAGGCACGCAGGCGCTCGATCACCAACCGGCCAACCATGCCGAGCGAGATGATGCCGACCGTGCTGCCGTAAGCGCCGGGCGCCGCTGTGCGCGGCGGGAACTTCCCTTCTCGCCTGATGGCCTGCATAAAGCCCCAGCCATGTTTGAGCGAAAACAGGGTGACGGCCAGCGCGTACTCCGCCACCGGCACGGCGTTGGCGGCGTAGGAACTGGTGACGATGACGCCGCGTTGCCAGAGCTGCTCCGTAACAAAGCCACGCACGGAACCGGCGCCGTAGAAGATGGCGCGCAACTGCGGCGCCTGCGCGAGGAACTCGGCATCCACCAGCGGCATGCCCCAGCCGGAGAGGATGATCTCCGCCTCCTGCAACACCGTCGAGTCGCTGCGGATGGACTCGCTGGTCTGCGGCGGGGCGTAGACATCAACGAGCGCCGCAATCTCAGCGCGCTCTTCCGGGCCGTAGATCTGGTCAAAGACGCTGCTGTTTAATAGGTAGAGAGCCTTGTGCTGCACGGGAACTCCTCATGATGTACTGGACTTGCAGAGCACATGGTAGTCGCTATAACGGCCAGGCACCCGACGGCACAGTGCGCCCTTCGAGCGCGGAGGCAGGCCCCCTCTGCCCGGCTCCTACTGCTTCCCCCAGCAGAGGATGCGCTTGAAGGGGAAAAAGTAGGGGCGGCTGTCGTCCAGTTGCGGCAGTAACTGCTCCCGATAGCGCTCCAAAAACTGTGCGAACAACGCCGGCGAAAGCCGCTGCTCGTAGTCGGTGAGCAGGCTCCCTTTGACCCATTCCACGACGTCCTCGCGGGAGGGCAGGTGGTGGACGTAGACCTGCAGCTGGACCAGTTGCTCGTGGTAGCCCAGTTGGTCGAGCAGGTGCGCGTAGCCGACGGGCGTCAGGTTGGGCCACTGACGGTCGTAGCCGCCCATCGCCTCTCGGAAGGGCGACTCGCGCGCCAGCGCCGCCGCGACGACGTGCGTCGGATGGTCGTTGTTGGCCGGCACCTGGAAGGCAAGCTGGCCGCCAGGAGTGAGGCCGCGCGTCAGGCGCGTGAGCAATGCTTCATGGCCCGACAGCCAGTGCAAGGCAGCATTGGAAAAGATGAGGTCGTACTCGTGGTCGGGCTGGAAGCCGGCGATGTCGCCCTGCTCGAAGCGCAGGCCGTTGCCCGCGTAGGCGGCGCTCTTCGCCAGCATCGTCTCCGAGCTGTCCAGGCCCACCGTCTCGCGCGCCTGCACCTGCTCGTGCAGCACGCGCGTCAGTTCTCCCGTGCCGCAGCCGAGGTCGACGACCCGCATTTCCGGCTGCGGCTGCACCAGAGCCAGCAAGTCGTAGTATGGGCGGCTGCGCTCGTTGCGAAAGCGGGCGTACTGCTCAGGTTTCCAGGTGCTCGACGCCATGTGCCTTGTCTCCTTGCCATATCGCGGGGTGCGACGGTCGCCTGCTCACCCTATTCTCCCCGCCGTCGCGCGCGCCACCAACCAAACAGGCCCCAGATGAGGAACCAGGGCGTGCCACCCTCCAGGCCGGCAGCCACGCTTGTCACGAGGGGACGATGGTAGGCCAGCAGTTGAGCCCCCCCGTCGATCAGGCCAACCAGACCGCCAACGACGGCAGCGTAGCGCCAATAATGGCGTTCCCAGCCCGCCGGCTCGCCCCGCCGCATGGACATCGCTTCAGCCATACCTCCTGATTAACCCCTGCCGCATGGAGACTATCGCACAGATGGTACAGCAGTGCTACCATTCGCTCCGTAGGCATGAAGCTGTGGGTCATTCGTGCGGTTGCATCAAGCGAGCGTTGCGCTGCCGGATCACCTGACACGGCCGCCCTGCGGGCGTCGGCGCGGTCAGGCTAACAGGACCAAGCCTGCTAAAGCAGGCTGAGCGGCGTTTAATGCGTGGCCCAGCCTGCTTCAGCAGGCTTTGCGATCGTAGCCCTACGATTCATCGTAGGGTGGTCCGACAGCATTTCGCGTGGCGGAGGGCGAAGTTATGGAGAGCGTGGCGCTGCTCGGCAACGAGTTGCCACCGCCGGCGACGGACCCGCTGACGCGCGTGAACGGCGCGCGCATCGCCACGGGTGAGGCTCTGCGCGCCATCCTCCGCTACGGCTCGGCCGATCAATACGACCTGTTTTATGTCGATGAGCCGTCCGGCTCCATCGACGCCTATCGGGATACATTGGCGAACCAGGGTATCCCCATGGAACGCTTGCGCCTGGTACCGCCGGCCCAGTTGCGGGCGACTTTGAGTGAGAGCCGTTACCTGGCGGTTCACGATGCCGGCTCGGCCAACCTTGCTCGCCTGGCTGGACTGGTGCGACCGCTGGCGCCGGAAACCACGCCCTGCACCTGCACGCACCACAGCATCAGCTACGCCAACCTGCTGCCCCAGTTCATTGCTGCCTGCGTCGGCGGCCTGCAGCCGTATGACGCGCTCTTCTGCTCCTCCAGCGACTCCCGGTTGGCCCTGCAGCGCTTGTTGGAACACCTCTGCACGTTAACCGGGCAGGAACCAGGGGCCTGGCGGCACTGCCTGGAGCCGGTACCGCTCGGCATCGACGCCGCGGCCTTTGCGCCGGCCGTACCCCCTGCCGTCGCCCGTCAACTGCTGGCCCTGCCGGAAGCCGGCCGTTACCTGCTCTATCTGGGTCGACTCTCACCCTGGGACAAGGCGGACCTCGACGTGCTGCTGCGCGCCTTCGCACTGCTGGCCCGCACGCCGGGGGGTGAAGACCTGCACCTGCTGCTGGCCGGTGACGACAGCCAGCGCTATTCCGCCTTCCTGCGCTCGCGCGCCCAGGCGCTGGGCATCGCTGCGGTGACCCACCTGCTGCCCAACCTCAGCAGCGTCACCAGACGCCTGGCGCTCTGGTCGGCCGATATTTTTGTGTCGCCGGCCGACAGCGTGCAGGAGTCGTTCGGCCTGACTGTACTGGAAGCGATGGCGGCCGGGCTGCCGGTCGTCGTCTCCGACTGGGCCGGCTATCGCGACCTGGTGGTCGACGGCGACAGCGGCCTGCTGGTCCCGACGATCTGGGGTCCCTGCACTGCCACTGTCGAAGCCCAGGCGGAACTGGGCGGCTTCCTGGCCGACCACCTGCTGCTCGGTCAGAGCGTCGTGGTGGACGAGGACGCCTTGCTTGATCGTCTACAACAACTGCTGGAGCAGCCGGACCGGCGACGGGAGATGGGTACACGAGCGCAGGCGCGCGCCGCTGCCTACGATTGGCCGCTGATCGTCAAGCGCTACGAAGAGATCTGGCGCACCCTCAAGCAGGAGGCGCTGGCGGCCGAGCCGGCGGCACGCCCCCGGCAGCGCTTCCCCTTCGGGCAGGTCTTCGGGCACTACGCCACGCAGCAACTGCAGCCGACGGACCTGGTGGAGATCCGCCGCGGTGCGGCGCCGCCGCCGCCCCTGCCGGCGCCGCTGCAACTGCTGCTGCCCGGCGACGTGCTGCAGCGCCTCATGCACCTGCTGTCCGGCGGTCCACAAACCGTCAGCGTACTGGTGCGTTCGGAAACAGACATGCTGGCGCTGCTCTGGTTGGCCAAAGCTGGAATGGTGCGCGTTACCACAGAGCGCTCGCATGCCGAGTTCGGCAACTGACCACAACCGCAGGGCCGCGATTGCGATCGGCGGCCAAGCGACGACTGGGGCGACTGCGGTCGCCTTGCGCTGCGATGCACGATGCGGAATGCGACCGCAGTCGCCCCTCGTAACTTGGCCGCAGACCGCAGTCGCGGCCCTGCTCGCTTATCTGGATTTATGACGCCCCGGGCGGGCCACTGGAGGCCCGGACGACCAGGCGGGATGACAACTCCAGGCGCGTGGCGTGGAGCGGCTGGCCGTCGAGGAGGCGGAACAGCAGGTCGACGGCCACTCGCCCCATCTCCTTTAGCGGCTGAGCGACGGTCGTCAACTGTGGCGTCGCGATGTGGGCCGGCTCAACGTCGTCGTAGCCGACGATCGACAGCTCAGCCGGCACCTCCAGGCCACGCTCCCTGGCCGCTCGCAGGAGGCCCACCGCCATGTTGTCGTTGAAGGCGAAGATGGCTGTCGGTCGGTTAGGACGTGCCAGCAGGCGGTGGCCGGCGTTGTAGCCACCCTCGATGGTGAAGTCTCCCCCGACGACCAATCGGGGATTGATGGGCAGACCGGCAGCGAGCAGCGCCGACTGGTAGCCGGCCACCCGGTCGACGGTGGCATACCAGTCGCGCGTGCCGGTGATCACGCCGATCCGCACGTGTCCAAGGGTAATCAGATGCTCTGTCGCCATTCTGGCGCCGGCCCAGTTGGCCGATGCGACCACGGGAATGTTTTCGCCCAGCGGCACGCGCGGATCGAGGACGACGAAGGGATAGCCCTGCCCTTGCAGCGCGGCAAGCTCAGACGGTGTCTCCGAAGGCAGGATGAGCAGACCACCGTCGGTCGTGCCGTGCATGAGGCGCTCCAGCAGGGACACCTCGCGGCGGCGCTCATGATGCGTCGGACAGACGACCACGCGCGCATCGCGCTCGTACAGCGCATCGATCGCGCCGGACACGAGCTGCCCAAAATAGTCACCGAGCAGATAGGGCAGCGTGAGCCCGATGAGTCCCGTTCTCCCGCCGGCCAGAGCGCGCGCATCGCGACGGGGTACGTACCCATGCTCCTGAATTTGGCGCAGCACCGCGTCTCTGGTGGCGGGGGACACGTCCGGCCGGTCGTTGAGGACGCGAGACACGGTGGCAACCGAAACGCCGGCTGCCGTTGCGATGTCACGGATGACGGCGCGCGATGGCGGCGTCAACGCGTCAACAAGGGCGCTCGGTACCACTCTGCTTCCCCATTCGTCGCCTGCGCCCTGTTCGCCTCCGAACGTGCTCCTGCGCGTGCCTCACGACACAGGCGTCAGTCCACGACGCCAGTCGCTCGCTCGCCAAGCCAAGGGAACCGCTGCCAGACGCGGTCTGGAGTATACCGCACGAATTCTCTGGCCGCTCGCCACCGCGTTCCCGGAAGCGATACCGGAACCTTGGCCGTGAGTTTCGGAACTCTCAGGTATTGCAGTCGAACGTGGTTCGCTGTTCAGCCACCACGACACACTCCGATTTTCCTGCTGGCCTTGACAGCCCTGGCGATACCCGTTACAATCGCTCCGAGAGCAACGGAGCACGTCTGGAATCTACCGGTACCGCTACCGGTACCGCCGGAGCAGATGGTGGAACACACCAATTACCTACGGGCTTGACAAGCGCTTAAGGCAATTATAGTACTGAGGGAGCGTTCCCAAACGAGATTGAGCGGGGGCGTTTGCCTGCCCTTCCGGCATCCGTCGTGACCTTGCTGTCGTGTCGTTGCGTTCAATGGAGATGCTATGGCAATCGCGGTCCCCAAGGTACTGCCGAAAGTAAGTCGGAAAGGGTCCCTCGCGCGGCGCGAGGCCATCGCCTTCTATCTGTTCATCTTGCCCTGGATTCTCGGCTTCCTGGCCTTCACCGTGATCCCGATTCTGGCCAGCGGCTACTTGAGCTTCACGGAATACGACATCGCCAATCCCCCGGTATGGGTGGGTTTTGGCAACTACCAGCATCTGTTCGGTGATCCCATTTTCCGCAAGTCCATTCGCGTTACCCTGACCTATGCGGTCATGGCGCTGCCGTTGGGGCTGTTCTTCTCCATCGCCCTGGCGCTACTGCTCAATCTCAAGCTCCCGGCGCTCTCCCTCTGGCGCACGCTGTATTACCTGCCTGCGGTCATTTCCGGCGTGGCGGTCGCCCTGCTCTGGCAACTCATCTTCCAGCCAACCTTCGGGTTACTGAACGTCTTTCTCTACACGACGTTCCACATCATCGGCCCCCAGTGGCAGTTTGACGAGGCCTGGGTGATCCCGATGTTCGTGATCATCAGCATCTGGGGCGTCGGGGGCGGCATGCTGGTCTACCTTGGTGGCTTACAGGGCATCCCGAGCCAACTGTATGAGGCGGCGGAGATTGATGGCGCTGGATCCTGGCGACGCCTCTTCAACATCACCTTGCCGATGCTAACGCCGGTGATCCTGTTCAACCTCATCCTGGGGATCATTGGCGTCCTCACCTACTTCACCAATGCCTATGTCATCACCTCCGGCGGACCCGACTACGCCTCGGAGTTTTTCCTGCTACTGCTCTATCAAAACGCTTTTGAATTCCTGCACATGGGCCTTGCCTCAGCCATGGCCTGGCTCTTCTTCCTCTTCGCTCTGGCGCTCACCATCATCGTCATGCGAACCTCCAACCGCTGGGTGTACTACGAAGGAGAAGTCAAATGAGCACCGTCGCTCAACCGAGCGTCAGCACTTCCGGCGAATTGCGGCCGATCCACACCATTGCCTGGTGGCGACGGCGCAGTGTTCGACATAATGTCAGCATCGGCATCGCCACACTTGTCGTCCTGACCGGCTGCCTGATGGTGCTCTTCCCGGTCGCCTGGATGCTTTCAACCTCGCTCAAGACGACGGACGAAACCGCCGCCATTCCCATTATCTGGATTCCTGCTGTCGCGCAGTGGCACAACTTCCCCGATGCGCTCACGGCGGAACCGTTCGCCCTGTACTTCCGCAATACCGCCATCATCACCTTTGTGTCCCTCATTGGAACCGTACTCTCGGCGGCCCTGGTCGGTTTCGGCTTCGCGCGCTTGCGGGCGCCGGGCAAAGGCATCCTATTCCTGCTGGTGCTCAGCACGCTGATCCTGCCGACGCAAGTGACAATCATCCCCAAGTTCATCATCTTTACCAAGTTGCACTGGGTGAATACCTTCTTGCCCCTGATCGTGCCGACCTTCTTCGGCGCGGCCTTTAATATTTTCCTCCTGCGCCAGTTCTTCATGACGGTGCCACGCGATATGGATGAAGCCGCCATCATCGACGGCGCCGGCTATATCCAGATCTGGTGGCGCATCATGCTGCCACTGTCGTTGCCCGCCCTGGGCATCATCGCCATCTTCCACTTCCTGTTCGAGTGGAACGACTTCTTTGACCCCTTGATTTACTTGAACAACAACAACGTCTGGACCGTCGCTCTGGGGCTCTCCAGCTTCACGGCCTCTTACGGTGGCACAGCCTGGAACCTCTTGATGGCGGCCAGTCTCGTTGCCATGCTGCCCTGCATCATCCTCTTCTTCGTCGCGCAACGCTACTTCGTGCAAGGCATCGTCGTCACCGGTATCAAAGGATAGGGGACCCCAGTCTCAACTTAATAGGTGCGCATGAAGCTGCGAGCGCTCGTGTCTCGCGGCTAGTCGCTGAAAGTGAAGATCGAAGGAGATCACATATGTCCAGTCCAGAGAAGGACCGCCCGGTTTCGCGGCGCGCTATTATGCGCGGCCTCGGCGTTGCCGGTGTCGGTGTGCTCGGCGCCTCCCTGCTCGCGGCCTGCGGGGTCGGCGGCACAGTGGCCACCTCGGGCACCACCACCGCAGCTGCCGCGACGACGGCCGCCAAGACCACCGCTGCCGCCGCCGTCGCCACGTCATCCACCGCCACCGTCGAGGGCAAGGCCCCGACCGGCAAGAAAGGCGAAGTGAACTGGCTGGCGCGTACCGGAGTCGTGGAGAACAAGTGGGAAAAGACCATCGCCGTCCCCGACTTTGAGAAGGCCAACCCGGGCGTCAAGATCAACCTGATTGTTGCGCCCTGGGACCAGTTTGATCCGAAACTGTTCACGCTCTTCGCCGCCGGTACCCCGGTTGATGTCTGGTCACACTGGGGCCGCTCCGGCTTCGCCGACTACGCCCACAAGGGCATGGTGGCCGACCTGACGCCGCTCATCAGCGCCGGCAAGTACGACCTCAGCGGCTTCGCCCCAGGCCTCACCGACATCTACAAGCAGAACGGCAAGTACCTCGGCCTGCCCCTGCTGACGACCTTCGGCATGCCCCTGTTCTACGACAAGGACTTGCTGACCAAGGCCGGCGTCGACGCCCCGCCGGTGGACTGGGATAAGCCCTGGACCTATCAGCAGTGGGTGGACGCCGGCAAGAAGCTCACGACCAACTACGGCGCCCCGGTCGCCACCTACGGCATCACCATGTCCAACGACCTGCAGTTGCTGGCCCGCCTTGGCGGTAACGAGTTGTTTGACAAGGATGCGGCCAACACTGGCCTGGTGACGAGCACCACATACGATTCGCCGGAGACCGAAGCGGCCGTCCAGATGGTCTATGACATGATCTACAAGGACAAGGTCAGCCCGACGCCGCAGTTGAGCAGCGCGCTCAGCGCCGGCAACCTCGATCCCTTCCGCTCTCAGAAGGTGGCGATGAACCAGGACGGTGGCTGGCAGTTCTGGAACTACAAGCCGCAGATCCACAACTTCAAGTGGGGTGTTGCTGCAGTGCCCACGTTCAAGACCAATACCGTCACCACCTATACCGACCCCTGGATGATGTCCTCCAAGAGCGTCGACCCGGACAACTCCTGGAAGTTCATCCAGTACCTGGTCAGCCCTGAGGGGCAATTGGCCTACATCACGGCGACCGGCACGCCGCCGACCCGCACCGCCCTGATCGACAAGTGGCTGCAGGATTTCACTGGCCCGACCGCTATGACCGTCGCCGACCTGACCACGGTCACCAGCGGCGCCCTCAAGCATGGTGTGGAAAGCTGGAACCACCTGCTCGTCGGCTACGACGAACTCAGCAAGGCTTCCGACGCGGCTATGGCCGATGTCTGGACCGGCAAGAAGTCGGTCGGTGACGGCCTGAAGGCAGCCAAGGCGCAGGTCGACGCCGTCATCAAGACGATCAAGTAGCCCGCCGCTACCGTCCCTCGAAAAGAGGGAATACCCGAGGAGGGGGAGCCAGTTGGAACCGGCTCCCCCTCCATGTTGCCCCTTGACGCTCCGCGCCAGCCAGGTTGTAGAGCAGGTCCCTCAGGCAATTCCGGCCTGGCGCTTGTTATTCGCCACCCAGCGGCGGGTGCTCGCGAAGTGTTCGGGCCGGAAGCCGCGGTCCGGTCGCCCGGCACGCGGCCAGAGGTCGCGGATGAGCATGGCGCCGGCCCAGGCGTAGAACAGGGGCAGGTCGCCGGTTGCGCCGGCCACCTGCTCGTACCCGTGCCGCCACGCCTGCGCCAGGAGCAGGCGCGCGTAGTGTTCGAGCAGCGCGCCGCGTCGTGGCGATCTCGGTTCCATACAGAGGATGGCGAAGGTGCGCGCCACGTCGGCGCGCGGATCGCCGGGCAGTGCGTTGGTCCAATCCAGCACCGCCGTGATGCGGCGACCGTCGGTCAGCACGTTCAACGGGTGAAAGTCGAGGTGCAGCAGGGAAGCCGGTCGCGGCGGCAGGCCGCGCAAGCGCTCCTGGAGTGCTGCCTCATCCGGGCCGGCCAGGCCGGTCCAGTCGGCCACGCCCATCCCGACCGGCGCCGGCACGGCATGGATCGCCGCCTGCATCCGCCCGAACTGCACCCCCAACGGCCAGAGCCGCCAGGGGTGCCTATCACCTCCTGCGCCAGCGTGCGGCCGGGTAACCAGGAGAGCAGCATGACCGGTCGCTCGTGCCAGAGGCCGGTAGCCCGGACAATCGGCGCCGGGATGCCACCAGCGGCGGCGGCCCGCATGGCGTGCAACTCCCGTTGCACGCTCGGTCCCTGGCCAGGTCGGAACACCCGCAAAGCGTCGACGGCGCCGCCGCGTTCCACCCGCCAGATGGCGGTATCGTAGCCGCCGCTGACGGGCGTGATGGCGACGGCATCGGCGATGCCGAGAGAACGCAAGATCAGGGCAGGGTCGAGTTCACCACTGGCCAAGCGTCGTTCCTCCCTTCCCGTGAACTATTCCTGCCGCGCCCGCCTGGCGACTAAAGTCGCGGCTAATGCCAGCGAAGCCCGCCTGCGCGGGCTGATGTAGTCCGCGAAGGCGGACTTCGCCATGGTAGCCGCGACTTCAGTCGCCAGGCAAGCCGTTACCCGTGGAGCGTTCGCTCACCGCTGCGGATCCGGCGGCTGGGAGCGCAGGTCGCGTTGCGACTTGGAAAGGCGCTGGCTGCTGTAGATGCGGTCCTTGGCAACCATGGGTGCCAGGGGCGACTGCAGCGCCTCGTGCTTGAAGGCGGTCAGCTCGCTGACGACTTCCTGAAGCTCACGATCGCTGCCGGCATAGCTCTGGATGCGTTCAGCCACGTTGGCCAGCGTCTTTCCAGCGACCGCCAGATTGCCGTCCCTGCTCTGCTCCGCCGCCTGGCGCTGCGCCCGGTAGGCGTGGTGCAGGCCGACCCAGTGCATTACGGCGGCATCTCTCGGCTCGGCATCGCAGCTCGCGTCGCCGGCGTAGCTGAAGCGCGCCTCCTGCCAGTCGCAGCTCTTTGCTGCACCGTTGACGGTCCAGCAGAGCCGCGCTCGGATGCCCATGGTGGGCGGTTGCCCCCAGGCGGGGAAGCCAAAGCGCACCACCACGTGCCGCTCCTCGCCGCCCAGCAGGTTGCCGATGGTAATGCGAGAGTGTGTGCTATCGCTGATCGTCAGCCAGTATTCGCTGATCAGTTCGGCGCTCACGCCGGGATCGACCACCAGTTCCAACGCGACATCACCGGCGGCAACCCCGAAGAGCTCTTCCAACTCGCCCACAAAGGCGTTACCGATGTCCGCCGTCGTGCGCAGGTGGTGAAACTGGCCACCGCCGGCCGTGGCCATCGGGGCCAGCAGGCTCTCGTTATAGTCGGCGCCGATGCCGAACGCGCTGGTGCTGATGCCGGCGTGCGCGAGCAGGCCGGCGGCCTCGCTGGCGATCTGCTCGGGATCGGTCAGCCCGACATTGGCGATGCCGTCGGTCAGCAGCAGCAGCCGGGCCAGCCGCGGCGCCGAATCCGGCAGCGCATCGCCGACAATTGCCCGGCAGCCCATCGCCCAGCCCTCGTGCAGCGCCGTGCTGCCCCGCGCCGCCAGGCCGGTCAGCGCCGCCCAGACCTGCTCCTTGACGGCAGCCGTCACCGGCGCCGCCCGTTGCAGCACGTCGATGCGATCGTCGAAAACCACGACCGCCGCCTGGTCGCGCTCGTCCAGGCGGTCTAGCGCCGCCAGCGCCGCCCGCCGGGCCATCGTCAACTTGTCGCCTTGCATCGAGCCGCTGCGGTCCAGCACCAACGCCACTGTTAGCGGCTGCCGCCGGTCGCCGGTCTGTGGCGCTTCCTCGACCCGCACCACAAAGTCGATATGGCGAAGGCTGCGTTGGGGCCGGATCAACTGCCGTTCTGGTCGCGCCTGCAATTGCATGTGTACCATCAAACCACCCCCCTGTACTGTCCCCGTTCCTGTGCCGCCACTCGGTCCTACCATGAGCCAACCACCTTTCCGGTCGTGCAGTACACGACCACTACGACGGTAACGGCGCACACCGCACCGGTTACCAGAGAGACACGCTTGTACGACAAGCCGAATGCTTGTCAGCCCGCACAGCTCTACAAGATAGTCCGTTATTCGAACGACTCTGCGACAGCCCGCAAGCGCGCGACCAAGCGTTGCCGCTGGCGGGCGACATCGCCACGCACGTGCAACTCGACGCCAGGGGTTAACTCCCAGCGCTGCCAGGTCTCCGCCGGAGCGGATACCCGACGCTCCGACAGGGGCGAGGCCGGCAGAGGAGACCCGGCCACACCGGCCGGCAGGGGTGATCCTACTGCACCGGGCGGCAGGTACGACGACGCGTCCAGCGTTCCCTGACGCGCCGCCTGCGCCCGACGCAGCAGCGCGCTCACGTACTCTTTGGGCGATGGCGCGCGCTCGGCCACCTGCAACTCGGCCCCCCGCCGGTCTTCCTCTGCCAGCAGCAGCCGCACCTCGTCCAGCGAGAGCCCCCCCAGGCGGGTGCGAATCTCCTCCAACGGCACGCGGCTCTCGGAGAGCCGGCGAATCAACTGCAGGCGTAACAGGTGCTCCTCACCATACACCGCCGACTTGCCGCGACTCCCCGGCCCGGGCAGCAACCCGCGGGCGATGTAGAAGCGAATGGTGCGCAACGGCAGGCCCACCCGCTCGGCCAGCGCCTCGATGCTGAGTTCCGACTCGTCGTGTTCCATAGGTGTAGTATACACAGTGACAGTGGCGCTGTCAATAGGTGAGTTGAACATGGTGAATGCATCGCACGGTTGCGCGTCGCCGGTTCACCCGGCCATAACACCCGCAAGCGGGTACCCGCGGGCTACGATTACAAAGCACCGTGAACGGCGCTACGGGGTCAATGCGTCGAAGTATTGCAGTACGGCGTTCCAGGGTTGAGGCCGTGCCCAGTGCGCAACGCTGCGGTACACTGCGGGCCATCCCCGGCTCTGCTGAGACGTGCCGGAGCGCACCCACGACCTGGAGCACTATGGCACGTTTGCAGTTCGATGGCGACAGCGGCTGCTACGTCGGCACGCGCCTGGTGATTGCCGGCAGCGCCGTGAGCCGCCGGATTCGCCTGCTGACGGAGGCGCATCTACAGCAGGGCGTCGACCCGGTGGATGCGGCTGAGGCGGCCTGGAACACAGCGCTGGAGGAAGCCTCCTGGGATACGGGCGAGGAAGGCGTGACCAGCAGACCGCCGGAGCAGGATATATCAACGGGACCGCGTTAATGATGAGCATTTGTGCATGAGCGGGACAACCAAGCGCCACGCGATTTCGGGCCGCTCCCCACGTGGGGCGCCGGCCGGACGGTCCTCACTGCTACGCGACCGGGTCGCCGATGGCGTACTCGCCTTGCTCCTGAGCGCACTCACCTACACGGTCTACCACTGGACCGCCGGACCGGGGATCAACCACCAGTCGGCGCAGCCGCACTTTGTGCTGTTGGCGTCGGCCATGTTGCACGGGCGCCTCTGGCTTGATCCCCTGCGCGCTGCCCATCTCGGTGACATTACCCCCTACGCCGGCCGCTATTATGTATCGTTCCCGCCGATGCCCGCCCTTTTGCTGCTGTCGTTCGTCGCCGTCGCCGGAGCCGGCTTCAACGACACGCTGTTCAGCGTCTGCCTGGGGGCGCTGGATGTCGGCCTTTGCTACCTATTAATACGCCGCCTCAGCGCGCCTGGCTTCGCCGGGCCGGGCCTGCCCCTGGGGCGTTGGACGGCCGTCGCTGCGGCGCTGACGCTCGGCCTCGGCACTGTGCTGTTTTACTCTGCCGTGACGGCCACCGTCTGGTATCTGGCGCATGTCGTCGCCGTGACCTTTTTGCTGCTCTACTTGCTGGAATGCGCCGGCCGCGGCCGTCCGCTGCTGGCCGGCCTGGCGCTGGCGGCGGCCTTCCTAGCGCGCACGCCGGCGATCTTCGGGCTGCTCTTCTGGTGCCTGCTGGCCTGGCGCGACGGGCCGACGCGCGCTCGCCTTGGCGCGCTGCTGCCGCGCTTCGCTGCCCCGCTGGCCCTGGCAGTGGTCTTCTTGGTGTGGCAGAACCAGGTGCGCTTCGGCTCCCCGACCGACTTCGGCTACTTCAAGATGCACATCGCCGGGCAACTGGCGCCGCGCCTGCGCGCCCACGGCCAGTTCAGCCGCGCCTTCCTGCCGGATAACCTGAAAGCGCTGTTCCTGGACCCGCCCCTGGTCACGCGCATTAACCCGCCGGTCTGGCTGACCATCGTCGGCGGACCGGCCGGCCTCTTCCGCATGTTCACCTCCCGTGCCGGTCGCCACCTGCCTTTCCCGATTCAGTTCAACCCCTGGGGTACCGGCCTGTGGGCGGTGTCGCCGGTGCTGCTCTTCGCGCTGCGCCTGCCGCGCCGGTCGGACCTGGCGCTCTGGCTGGCGGCGGTGTTGAGCGCCATTGCCGTCGCCATCCCCGACCTGCTCTACTACAACACCGGCTGGGGCCAGTACGGCTATCGCTTCCTGCTGGACTTCGCCCCGTTCCTCGTGCTGCTGCTCGCCATGGGCCTGCGCCGTCCGCTGGCGCCGCCGGCACGGCTGCTGTTCGTCCTGCTGTTCGTCATCTCCATCGCCAGCAACTACCTCGGCGCCCGCTGGTTCCTGCACTTGCCGCCGTATTGAGGGGAACGAGGGAAGAGGAGATGAGGGGAATGTGACTGGAAGCGCGCCTCAAGATAGGAGGGCCGGTGGTCTCGGCTATCGTCTCGTGGGCCGGTATCATGCAGCAGCATCGAACCGTCGCGCATGCACGCTGGTGGAGCGTACCGCATTGGCAATCGTTCAGAGCCCGCCCGCATCGCGGGTAATCCTGCATCAGGTAAGTTGGCAGACCTACCAGGGGCTGCTCCGCGACCACGAGAGCCGAAGTACACCGCGCTTCGCCTACGATAACGGGACTCTGGAGATCATGACGCCGCTACCGGACCACGAACAGTACAGCCGCTTTATTGAGTTCCTGCTGGCCGTGGTGGAAGAGGAGACCGGCACAAAGGTCTACAATTTCGGCTCGACGACGTTCAGCCGTGAGGACCTCCAAAAGGGCTTTGAAGCAGACACCTGCTTCTACATTGCGCACGCCTCGCACGTTCGCGGTAAACCTCGCCTCGACCTGCACACCGATCCACCGCCCGACCTGGTGGTCGAGATCGATATCACCCATCCATCCCTGGAAAAGCTGCCGATCTACGCCCAGATCGGTGTGCCGGAAGTTTGGCGCTACGCGGCGGGACGCATGGAGATACTGTTGTTGGAAGGTGACGCCTATCGTCCTGCTCCGCAAAGTCGAGCAGTGCCGGTAGTGACCACCGCGGCGCTGTCGCGACTTGTCGATGAAAGCACGGGGCTGAGTCAAGGAGAATGGCTGCGCCAGGTACGCGCCTGGCTGCACGGAGGTACCGGGATCGGTGGGAAGGAGAACGCTCGGTCATGAAAACGCTGGACGAGCGAGCACTCATTGCGCGGTATATCGATCTAGAGTGGGATCGCTACCCTGGCGGTCGCGCCGATGCGCGTTTGCGCGATTTCGGCGTGCCGATCTGGGCACTCATTGCCCATTTAGGCGCGCCCGGCAACGACAGCGATCAGCTCGCGCGAGACTACCAGTTGCCGCGCTCGGCCGTTGAAGCCGCCCTGGCCTTCTATCGGCAGAACAAGGACTATATCGACGCCCGCATCCTGCTGAACAGCGCCTAATTGGTGCATCCATGACCTTCGGTCGATGCTGGCAACGCACGCCTGGCGACTAAAGTCGCGGCTACATGCCGCAAAGTCCGCCTGCGCGGACTCGTTCCCAGCCCGCGACGGCGCCGGCAGCCGCAGGCTGACCATTGGCTCCAGGTAGGCGCGACTTCAGTCGCCAGCCTCTCTCCGCTCGCTGGGCGCCGCCCCCCTGGCGTGCTCGGCCAACTGCCGGACGACGGTCGCCAGCCATTCTGGCGCGGGTGGGCCGTAGGGGCGGAACTTCTCCAGCAGGCCCTGTTCCTCGCTGTAATAGTAGGCGCGGTTGTTACCGAGGGCGCCGGCCAGCGGCGTGTCGATCAGCGCTGTCGAGTCCTGGGCGGCCATCTGGAGCACGACGCGCATGTCGAACTCGCGCAGCACGCGGCGGTCGAGGGTGCGCTCCAGGTTGGCGAAGGTGTCGCACCAGGCGAGCGTATGGACACCCACGTCCGGGCCTTCCCGCAGGATGGTGGGGAAGAGCTTGCCGGGGCTGGGCGGCGGCGGCTCGGCCGGCGCATCCAGCGAGAACGAACTGGGCGAGAAGGCCATGCCGAAATCCTCGTCCCGGCGCAGGTCGCGGGCGCGCTGGAGGCCGGCGATGAGCAGGTAGATGGCCGGCTCGTCCCGGCTGTCGGCTGCCATGCGACGGTTGACCTCGTCGTTGAGCCGCGCGATGACGGCGGGAAGCTCGCGCCGGCCCGCCACCTGCACCGGGTGCAGCAGCAGCGCGGCCACCCGCGCCAGCAGCCCGACCGTCGGCGCGTCCGGCGGCGTGAAATCGAGGATGAAGAAGCGGGCGCGGTCAGCCGGTTGCTGGGCGCCGAGGCCGATGAGCGCCGAGGCGAGCATCCCGCCGGCGGCATCGTCGTCCTGGCCGACGAGCAGCAGGTTGGAACCGCTCTGCCGCCGGAAGAGCGCCGCCGTTGGCTCCTTGATGGCGATCGGCTCACCGAGCCAGGTGGGGATGGCGCGGGACGGCGCGGTTCGGGTCGGCGCGGCCAGGAGCAGGGCCAGCGGCTCGTTCCTGGCGAGGTCGGCGCGGGCGTTGCCCTGGAAGATGATCTGCGGGCGGGCCGGCCGGAAACGCGACTCGGCGGCCAGCGCCAGCACGGCAGCCAGGTAGCGGTCGCGCTCCTCGTCCGGCAGCCACGCCACCTGGAACTTGTTGTTGCCCTCCACCAGGCCGTTGGCGGCGTTGTAGATCGCTTCGCCGGGGCGGCTGAGGCCGCGGGCAGCGCCGTTGTCGTCGGCCAGGATCAGCCGGGAATCGGTTTCCGTACACTGGAGGGCGATGCGCACGCCCATCTGGTCGATGGTGCCGCTCGGCAGCCCGGAGGAGCCGAAAGCGCCGCGCAAGGTCTGGGCGGCCAGCAGGATGTGGATGCCGAAGCCGCGCCCCTGTTTGACCAGCCGGTCCAGCACCTGGACGGCCCGTGCGGCAAGGCGGTCGTCTTCGGCGAAGAAGCGCTGGAACTCGTCGACGAGCAGCAGGATGCGCGGCAAGACCTCGCCGGTCTTCTCCCGATAGGTCGCCAGATCGGAGACCTTGCCGTGCCGCTCGGCGGTCTGGGTAAAGAGCCTGCCGCGACGTTCCAGTTCGGCATCCAGCCCATCCAGCACGCTCAGCCCGAACTCGCGCTCGCTCTCGATGGCGACGACGCGGGCGTGGGGCAGGTGGTGGAGGGCATAGGTCTGGAACTCCACGCCCTCCTTGAAGTCGATCAGGTAGAGTTCCAGCTCCTGCGGGCTATAGGTCAACGCGGCGTTGGTGATGAGCGTGTGCAGCAGCGTCGACTTGCCGGAGCCGGTGCGGCCAACGAGCAGGCTATGCACGGCAGTACCGGAGCCGAGTTCGAGGTACTGGGCGTGGCGCGCATCGCGCGGCCCCAACGCAACCCGTAGTCCCGGACTGGTATTCCCCGTCCACCACCGCTCCCGTGGCGTGGCGATCTTGGCGAAGGGAACCTGGACCCGGCTGGCATCCTTCGCGGCAGCGCCGACGCCTTTGACGATGCGCTGGACCAACTCCGTCGCCGGCAACGTATCCAGCTCCAGCAGGCAGTCTTTGAAGTCGTCGTCCTGATAGACGAAGCGCTGCGCCTGCTCGTCCCAGGCGATGACCGTCGATACCCGTTCCAGGTCGCCAAGGCTGAAGCCACGCGGCAGCGGTTTGTCGGTGTCGACCAGCACGATGGCGCAGACGCCGCAGCGCGGACCGTTGGTGGCGATGCTGACCAGCCGGTTGGCGGCGGCCTCGCTGCAGTTGGTGGGGAAGTCGAACGCCGCCAGGATGCGGTAGGGCTCCCTGACCTCGCCGGCCTGCTCGTTGTACTGTTCGATGGTGGCGAATTCGCTGCGCAGATAGGTCTGGATGACGGTCTCCATGTGCTCGGTCAACAGCGCCAGTTGTTGTTCGATGTGGGAAGCCTCGGTCCAGGCCCGATGCGTCACCAACTCCTCATCGTCGTCCTTGAGGTGCATAAAGGGCGCGACGTTCTGCCCGAGGCCGACGGGATCAATGAAGGTAAAGCGCAGCTTGCCGGGCGGGATCGTCGCCAGCAGGCGGAGCATGAGCGACTGGATCGCCTGGGCAGCCAGCGCCTTCCCCTTGCCCCTGGCCTCAATAACCAGGCTGCGTTGCGGCACCTCGACCAGAGCCGGAATCGCCCGACTGGTCGTTCCATCGGTCAGCGTGAGCGCGCCAAGCCGCACCTCGGCGGGCGCAAGCGCCGGAACAGCGGTCAACCAATCGGCCCAGGAAGCGCTGTCCCACGCTGCGATGATCGGACCGGCTTGCCCTGCGTCGTGCAAGAGCTCGTCTACGCCTTGTACAAGCTCCTTGGATAGCCGAGCGTCCAATGACTCGACTTCAATTCTAGTTGCTTCCCGGATGGGTTTAAGCTTCGCATTATGGTTTTGATTGATGACCTCACGTTGATACTTTTTCCAAATCGCTACATCAGCCAGTGACCCAACGAGCGTGTCGATCTCTTCAACCATGGAGTTGCGTAGCGGCCCAGGGGGAGGCGCGCTTACGAAACGCACAAAGTCAGGCTCGCTTACTTCTGGCACGTTCGTCTCCGTTGCTCAACGATTGCGAGTTCAGGTATTATATTCGCCCGGTAATAACTAGAAGAAATAGTATCACTAAAAGGAAGATACCCACAGAAATCAACCTAACGATGAGGGATTTGCGCTTATCAAGGCGGTCCAGAGCAGCAATATGACGAGCCACTTCGCCTGCAGACTCACTCGTTCTCATTCGTATGACATTAAGGCTGCTTATGTCTTTAGGCGTACCGCTTACGGCGCTTCCACCCCTTTTAGCAGCGAGTTGGATAGCCATGTCTGGCAACCCTGCTTCTTTCAAGGATCTACGTGCGCGGTCAATACTCTCGCTGCATTGTGTCAGCGCCTCCTCAGACTCGTGATCAACCTTCGCTAGCGCCCGCCGGGTCTGCTCCTGAACAGCAGTCGTCGCACGTTCGCCTCGGGCCTGGCACTCTACGCGTTGCGCCGCCATGTCGCGTATGGAACGGACGATCTCGCGCTCGCGCTGGATCAAGGTTGACTCCGCCATTATTCGCCTCCCTTCAGCCGCGTGGCGGCGCGACGCTGCGAGCCGCCGCCGCGATTACTTCACCAAGGCGTTCCATCTGCGCTCGGGTCGCCTGTGTTTGCTGCTGGAGGGGCTGCCAATACTCCGCCTCGACGGAGCGGCGGACCTGATCGTCCCACGCACCGGCTGTCCGCTCCCATTGCTGGCGCAACCGTTGCAGGGCGACGTCCAACTCAGCCGCCGTCTGGCGCAAATCTGCCATGTAATTCCTCTCAGTTCCAATACGGTTTAGATGAGCCCGAGCAGTGCCGCGACTGGATATGGTACAGAGCCGCGACTGCGGTCTGCGGCCCAAAGACAGGACTGCGGTCCTGGGGGAGGCGTCCGGCACGGAATGCACCGCAAAGTTTTGCATAGCTGGCAAGCCTGCGATGCGCCGCGAGGTACAGGGCCGCGATTGCGATCGGCGGCCAAGCGACGAGGGCGACTGCGGTCGCGTTGCGCACCGTGCATGGCATACCCAAGCGACCACAGTCGCCCTCGTCGCTTGGCCGCCGATCGCAATCGCGGCCTTGTGCCCTGGCAGATACACCGTCCACTCGCTGAGCAATTCTTTGCGGCGCACTCTCCGGCACGGCAGTGCTGTTTTTGGGCCGGAGACCGCAGTCCCGGCACCGTACCCACCCGCAGTTGCGACACAGCTCCCTCTCCACATTCCTCTCAGCCCCGGCGTTCCGGGCTGCCCAGCCCGCCCTGGAGACGTTCCGGGGTGGGTGATACCTCCCGTGCGCCGGAGGTCTCCGGGTTGCCGCTGAGGCTCACGGGTGTGGTAGGGACTGCCCGCACCGGTCCCGACGCGGCCGCCAGGCTGATGGCCGCATATGCTTGCAGCCGGGATGCACTGGACCGTAGCACTTCCAGGCCCCTGGGCAGGCGTTGTTCCAGCTCGGCGGTCAAGCGCTGCGCCTCGACGCCGTAGCTTTGCGCCGCTTGCCTGAGCGTCTTGATCCAAAACTCTACGTTCTGGAGTCCGTCTGTGGCCCGCGCCAGTTCGACGCGTGCCCGGAGCAGCGCCGTTTCGTAGCCGGCGCAGCCACCCCCAGAGCGGTCATCGGCGGCCTCCCGGCAGGCGATGAGACGGCGTTCGGCAACCCGAAACTCCTCCTGGCGGCGCTGCACTTCCCCCTGCCATTGGCGGCGCATCGTCAGGAGCCACTCGTCCATCACTTGAATCTCTCGACCGGCAGCGGCAAGCGCATCGGCGCTCGCGCGGGAGAACTGCTGCAGCGCGGTGCGCAACTCGTCCAGCGCGCGGATGGAATGGACATTGACGCCGTCAGGCACAGTGGCTGCTACCTCGCGTGATTCAAATAGTCCTGCGCCAGGCCGGCTTTGCCCATGAGTTGCGGGACGTGCTGCTCGGCCGTCTGATGGAAGTGGCGCAGCAACTGCGTCATCTGCTCGAACTCCCCGGAGAACTTCTGCTGTTGCTGATCGCGCCAGGTCTGACTGACGCGCTGAAACTCCATTTGCATACGCGCATGGATCTGCATCAGCTCGCTATCGAAGGCTTTCAGCGCTCGGGCAAAACGGATCAGGTCTTCGGGGTTGACGATCGCATCGCCGGGCATCGTGTACCTCCCGCGCCTCACCCAGCCCCGTGTGCTTACCGGGTTGGATGGACACTCACGACTGCTAGGAACAGGTCAGGAAGCAACGCCAGTCACGGATGGTAGCTTAACCTGGATTGCGAAGATGGTCAAGGGGTACTAACCGAATGGGTACAGCCACGAGCCTGTCCGCGCGTGGATCCCCCGTCTGCTTCGGAGGAACCCGCCAGAAACGCCCAGAGGCTCGCCTTGGGAGCGAGCCTCTTTATGAGAACGTTGGTACGGCGGATGGTTACCCGGTCCCCGCACGCCGGCAGTCTCCCAAAGTGGGCCTTGCAGCTATACTGTACGCTACTCGCGGCGATAAGTCAACGGACAGTCGGCTAAAACTTGGTAACCTTGGACATTGAACAGCGCACCACCCGAGTCCTCGCCACGATCGGGCTGCCGAGTGATGACGCTGGTCTTCGCCGACGAGTCAAGACGTTCATTTTATGCAACGGCTACGACCGCGTCTTCCTGGCTGCTCGTTACACGGCCGCACAGGCAGCAAAGGAACACATCGCCAATCCCTGGGCGTACACCGTGCAGGTCTACAACGGCAACCTCGCTCGTTTGAGTTGCCTCTATATCCTGACACATTGGGCGGAGAGTGGGCTACGCTCCCAGGTCGACCTCCATTTCACGCGGGCCGTTGGCGCGACCTGGTATCGCTTCCCGCGGGATTACCTGCCGAGCAGGCAGGCGCCTATTTTTGCCAGCGACCCTGCCCAACGAGGCTTGCGCTGGGAGCAGGATCGATACTCCCCGCTCGGCAAGCACCTCGCGAACGTACGTAGCCCCGGGGAGTTCCTGGAGTAGATAACGATGGGTTGGCTGAATACGATCGTCCTGCACGCGCACCAGCAGAACCCGCACGCGCTCCTGGTTCGCTCCACGGGCCGTCCCATCCTAAATACCGAAGCGGTGACGCTCGTGGGAGCAGCGAAGGAAGCACGAAACGCCGTGGCGCACCATCGCTACATGTCGAACGAGCGCTTCGTGAACGATCAATCGAAACTGCTTCGCTTGCTTGAGGTCTTACAATTTGACGTCGCGAATGCCATCGACCGAATCGAAGCGCTCCGCTCATCGCTGGTGCTTGACATCCTCAAGGATCTACGGCGATCCAAGAAATAGATGCGGAAGCCCTGGGCTGGTTCCTGCACCGGTTACGACATACATGCTCAAAGGCAAGGGAGACCGTCGTGCGAGTTGTCAGGCTGGCCCGAGGATCTGGTCGCCGGCCAGCGTGAGGCCCGCGACGACGGTTGACGCCAGCCGTTGCCCTCGCCTGAGGGTGACGACATCACGATAGCCGCTGTCGTCTGGGTTGGTGTGGCGCTCAACCGCGCCGGCCTCCAGATTGGCCAGCCAGGTTTCGCGGATCCCCGCCCGCGCGTAGCGCGGCAGCTTCGACCGTCGATCAGCCAGGAACGAGCTGTCGCCCACTTCGATGAGGAGGAGCACGTCGGGGGGCAACGGATGGGCGGTGCTATAGAAGTCGTCGCGCGGCAAGAGCACAGCGAGATCCGGCTCCGGCTCGGTGTCGTCGGACAGTTGCACGGGGTTTTGCACACTCACCACCGCCCTGTCGCCAAGTGTCCGGACCAAAAAGCTGGTCAGGCGGTTGACGGTACCGGCGTGGAGACAGCCAACCGCGCTCATGGTCACAATCTCCCCGTCGATCAGTTCCACACGGTCGTCTGGGCCGAGAATGCCTACCTCAAGCATGCGATGATAGTCGCTCACGCTGAAGCGGACGCGAGTCAATTCGGCGATCATCACTTGCCTCCTGCCATCAATCAGCCCTCAACATAGTGTAGCAGGGGTGTGTTTGCCTTGCTCTTGCTGCGTATTCCCTCACCGAAAATGCTACCGAGCGATCTACAGCCCACCACGCGGCGTAGGGGCGTATTGCATACGCCCTTGTTCCGGCCTCGCCTATGCCCCCGTCTTGCTCGACGGAGTTCGCCAACAAAGGCATTCATCGTCGGGTGGGCCTTGCTCCTACGCCCACAACGGTACAGACACCGCCGCTGTACCTCCGTGGTTGACCCGAGCAATACTCCGAGCAGCGGATGCGCAGCGACTCACCGTCCTGTAGCATGCCGGGTGTGAGACGCAATGTGACCGCTGCCCTGCACCGCCCCTGGCTGGCCGATGGCATCCGGGTGGCGCTCCTCGAAGTGTTCGTGATCGGCGTCACGCCGCTCGCCGCAACACTGTCTGCGCCACGCCGGCCTGGCCACCGCCAAGACCCACGTCAGCCACGCCATGGCCAAGCTGGACGCTCGAGATCGCGCCCAACTCGTCGTCCTGGCCCGCGAGTCGGGGCTGGTTGCGCCCGGGGCGGGGATAGACTTCCCGCCACGTCAGAAGCAAATAGCCGTGTTATGATGGGCCGCACACAGCACGCACGGTTCACCCCGTCGAAGTGAAGGCAGACATGGAATCCGTCACCCTCGACCGCGTGGAAGAGCAACTCCGTCGCTTGTCGCCGGACAAACTCGTCCTCGTCTCTGAATTCATCAGCACGCTTGCCAGCGTGGATGACCGTGACGACCTCCACGACCTGCTGCTCGCCGCCGAGACCAGCCTCCGAAAGGATTGGGACAGCCCGGAGGAAGACGCCGCTTGGGCGCACTTGTAAAAGGGGATGTCGTCATCATTCCCTTCCCCTTCTCGGATCTGAGCGCCACGAAAGCGTGGCGCGCGGCCAGGAAAAAGTCAGCGAGCGCCATCTCGACAAGGGCATCCTGGCTGGAAGCCAGGTGGCGATGCTCCACCAGCTCGCGGACGGTGGCCACCGTTTCGGCGCCCAGATTGTACGTCCGCTTCACTTTCATGGACCCATTCTAACCCGTATCACCTGGGCAGGCGTGAAGCAGCGGCCGTGCCGTATCCTGCGGTGGTCGGGGCCATGGCGGTGCGTACCGGCGAACCTTCTTTTGTGACTCCACTACAGACGGGTGAGGTCGAGTGCGACATGGCAGCGGTTGAGGAGCGGGCGCCGGCCGTGCCGCTGCCGATCGGCGGCGCGTGGAGCGGGCCGCAGCGCCGGCTCACGGTTGGGCTGACTTTGATGGTGACCTGCACGGCGCTGGAGGCGCTGGCGGTTGCCACGACGATGCCGGCGACGGTGCGCGACCTGGGCGGCCTCAGCCTCTACGGCTGGGCCTTTAGCGCCTTCATGCTTACCAACCTCGTCGGTATCACGCTGGCCGGTGACGAGGCCGACCGCCGCGGCCCGGCTCGGCCGCTCGCCATGGGCATCGCCCTCTTCACCATCGGGCTCCTGATCGCGGGGACGGCGCCGGCCATGCTCGTGGTTGTCGCCGGGCGGGCGGTGCAAGGCCTGGGGGCGGGGATCATCGGCTCGGTGGCCTACGTCGCCGTTGGGCGCGGCTACCCGGAGGCTGCCAGGCCGCGCATGCTGGCTGGCGCTGGGTCTTTCTGGGTCTGGCGCCGCTGCCGCCGCTCGCCGCCATCCTGACGCTGCCCATACTCAGCCGGCTGGACCATCCTGCCCTGGCGCCGTCCGACTGGCATCGCGCCGCAACCGCAATCCGGCTGGCCGCCGGCACTGCGCTGATTCTTGCCGGTGTGGGGGAGGCAACCGTGCCTCTGGCGGCCGGGCTGCTGCTGGCCGGGGCTCTGCTTGCTCTACCGTCGCTCCGTCGCCTGCTGCCTGCCGGTGCACTACGCCTAGCAACCGGCCTGCCCGCCACTGTCGTGACGGCGGCGTTCCTCAACATGGCCTTCTTCGGCGTCGACGCCTTCGTGCCGCTCATGCTGACGGCCATCCGCGGCCAGAGCATCGCGTCGGGCGGCATCCCTCTCACGACAGCGACGTTGGGTTGGACGGCGGGCTCCTGGCTCCAGGCGCACCTTGCGCCAAGTCGCGGCCGGCGCCTGCTGGTGGAGAGTGGGCTGGCCTTCATCGCCCTCGGCATTGGCGGCATCCTCGCCGTACTCGTCACTCCGGTACCCGCCTGGCTGGCGGCGCTCGCCTGGGGCGTGGCGGGGCTGGGCATGGGACTGGCCTTCTCTACCATCTCGCTGGTCGTGCTGGAAACGGCGGCCAAGGGGCAGGAAGGCACGGCCTCCGCCGCCTTTCAACTCGCCAACGTGCTGGGCGGCGCGCTCGGCACCGGCAGCGGCGGCGCTATCGTCGGCCAGGGCGGCGGCTCCACGCCCGGCAGCGCCGCCCTGCTGACCCAAGACCTCCTCATGCTCGCCGTGCTCGGCCTCACAGCACTGGCTGCCGCACGCATGGGACGACACCGGCCGCAAGAGCGCGACAGAAGCGGGTCGTGATGCGCACCTCATGCGAACGGGCTAGGCGCATTGACGCACCGCCTGCAGCGCGTCGCCCCGTTGACAATATGGAATAGATGTTCTATTTTAGCGCGTGATGGCTCTGGCGGCCACGTTATGAAGGAACCCCAGCATGCAAACCCACATTGGCCACATCATGTTCGGCGTCAGTCCGGCACACATGCCGTTCTACCGAGATCTCATGGCTTTCCTTGGCTGGAAGTCTCTGTACGACAGCGCCGAGATGCTGGGCGTTGCCAGTGAGGGCGGCGTGAGCCTCTGGTTCGGCGGCCAGACGAAGGAGGTCACGAACGACTACGACGGTCCGGGGATGAATCACCTGGCCATCGCCGCGCAGTCACCTGCGGACGTTGATGCAGTAGTCGGCTATCTGACCGAACGCAAGGTGGCGCCGCTGTTCGAGACGCCGCGGCACCGTCCCGAGTTCTCCCAGAGCGATGACCACACCTATTATCAAGTGATGTTTGAGTCACCTGACCGCATCCTGCTGGAGGTGGTGTACACGGGGCCGAAGGCGGTGTAGGCGTTTGGCCGATGGCCCCTACTTGCGGCGGAGCCGCGGAAGGATCTCTCTGATGGGGTGGAGCAAGCTTGCTCCGTCTGTCAGCAGTCCGCCGGTCCCCGCGCGCCGTCACCGAACCGATAGCGTGGCCGGGAGATCGAAGGCCGGAAACAGCCCGGCGCCGAACGTCGTGATCTCGGCGATGGCGCCGCCTTCGATGCGCAACACGTCGAGCTTGAAGGCGCGGAACGCGCTGTCGCCTGGCCGCCTGAGGTAGCTCGCGGCGGTCGGCATCCGGTTGGCCGTTGTCGGGATGAGCCGCCAATCGCCATCCCGGTCGACGCCGAAGGCGCGCTCGAGCAGGGGCGCGAGGGCTGCCCTACCTGTGTAGGAGAACGGGTGCGGCGGCATGGTGACGCGGATGTCCTGCGAGGCGATCGCCATGGCCGCCGCCGCATCGCAGCGCTCGTGCGCGTCGATGAATCGCTCCAGCAGCGCGCGTTCCTGCACGCTCGGCTGCGCAACCGACCACTCGAGGCGACGGGGCGGCAGATGGGCGTGTAGCGTCGCCCGCGCTCGCTGCAGCGCGCTGTTGGCGGCGGCGACGCTGGTGCCGAGGAGCGACGCCGCCTCGGTTGCCGGCCTGCCGAGCACGTCGCGCAGGAGCAGCGCCGCCCGCTGGCGCGGCGGCAATACCTGCATCGCCGCCAGGAAGGCCAGCTCGATCGTCTCCCGCTCAACGACGACGGCCTCCGGCTGGTCCTCCGCAGGCGCAATCTCGTCCAGCAACCGGTCCGGGTAGGGCTGCAGCCACGGCACTTCCGCGAAGGAGTGCAGCTCGTGTACGCGCCGCGATCGGCTGCGGATCATATCCAGGCAGACATTGGTCGCGATGCGGTAGAGCCAGGCACGAAACAGCGAAGCGCCGACAAACCGCTCGCGGTTGCGCCAGGCTCGCAAGAGCGTCTCCTGCACGGCGTCCTCCGCATCATCGAAGGACGCCTTGATCTCATTCGCCACGGCCTCGAGCGTGTCGCGCGTCCGTCCGACCAGGAAGATCCGCGCCCCTTCTCGCGCGAAGGTACGGGCGACGCCGCCGCCGATCCCGCCTCCGCCGCCGTAGATGATCGCGTTCTTGTGCTCCAGAAGATTGCTCATGGTGCCTCCGATCGTTGTTGTCGACGTCTTAACTTACATGGTATAACGCCGGCGCTGCCAAGAACTCATCGGTGGTGCGAGCCGGAGGGGGCCTGCCTCCGCACTCGCCGGGCGCCGGACAGCCGCAGCGGGGTGGACTATCGTCCAACACGTCGATCTCGCCGTACCCTGTTCGTCGTATCGTTGAGCGGACGTTCATACCGCGTCGATGTCCGGCCGGAAGCTCAGCTCCGCACACAGTACCAGAAGGAGACACGACGATGCGATTCATGATCCTGGTCAAGGCCGACAAGAACACGGAGGCGGGCATGCCCCCTAGTGAGCAACTCATCGCCGAGATGGGCAAGTACAACGAAGAACTGGCGAAAGCCGGCGTGCTGCTCGCGGCCGAGGGGCTCCAGCCAAGCTCGAAGGGTGCGCGCGACGTGGGAAGATCATTAGACCGACGGTTGGCGCTCATCGAACAGTCGTTGAAGCTCCGTCCGGCGGAAATCCAGGAACGCCGTCAAATGATCGGTGGTTCCCACCGGGGCGGACCACGTGAAGGCCGACGTTTCCCAGGCGGGGGACGAAGCCGGGCGAAATCTGAGATCACCAGGCAGTAGCCGGCAGAAACTACCGTATAGCTCAAGAGCCCGGCGCTGAAGTAGGTTACGGAGCATGCCGGAGAAATCCGTGGGCCGGAGATAGGTGGGTACGTAGGCCGCGTTAGCGGCGCTGGTGAACAGACCCGGTAGACCATTTGCGCCGATAAACTCGCCGACCGGTCCGACCAACTCCTCCGCTCCTCGGTGCTTGTACGCCTTGTGGTCAACGAGGTGCGCGAGTTCGTACCCATCTGGGCCAAAGTTCTGGAAGGGACGCCCACGCAGTGTGAACGACCATAGCTGCTTGGGATAATTGTTGTCGTCCAAGCGGAGAACTCCCTCAACATCCATTCCGTGGTTCTGTTGAAAGTGCCGCAGCTCGGCCTTGCCCGCGTAGCGTCGCACCCCTGGGAATGCCGTTGCCGAATCGTTCCACAGATAGTCGGCGGCGTTGATCCCCCGTGCCTGAAGCGCGGCTTGCCACCCCGCTTGCTGCCGGAACCCCAAATATAAGTGTGCGATGTGTCGGTAATGTGCCGTCAGCTTGTAGAGGTTCCCGTCCAGAGGAATCGAATGGCGCGGCGTCTGGCCGCGCACCGACTCGCCGAAGGCGTAGGCAAAGCGTTCGAGCAAGCGCGCCATGCCATCGCGCACGAAGTGCGCGTCGAGGTCTCCCTCGTACTGCTCGATACGCCGGGCTGACGACAGGCGCGATGCCCGATCGCGCTCACCGAGCCCGACGCCGTTGCGACCGGCGTAATCGTTCTTCAGCCAGGCGTCAAATTCCGCTTCACGCATCATTTCCCCCTAACCAAGCATGAGTCTGTCCGAATGCGATCTTGTACATAGTGTACGAAGCCAGCCTTCTCGTCAACGCGCCATCCACCTCTTTTCGTTCAATCAAGAACCGGCCACCAACCGTGTAGTCGATAGTTGGCGCGTGCGGTGATCACATCCTCCCCGTCATTCAACCGCAGAACTTTGACGGTTACCCGACCAACCAGTGTCAACCCATCAATGCGACCAGGCGGAAGACCAACAAAGTGGTCGCGCCACACGTCGGTTCGCGGATGAAAAAGGCGAGAATACTGGCCGGTTTCGTCATCATACCCCTGCACTGTGGCATGCTTGTATGAGTTGCACCGGGCGCACGACCAAGCAAGGTTGCCCAAGTCGTCAATAGCCACGGAGCCTGGCAAAAAATGCGCCCGCGGCACTATGTGTTCGACCTGGAACGATGTAATTGCGGGTAGTACCGCTTTCTCCGCGATCCGACAATACTCACAAGCGCCATTGGCGCGGTTGCGCACCAGGTCGCGCTTTGGTCCGCGAACAGATGGCACCGCGTCAGACTACGCCGGCAGCAGCACGCTCGGATGGCGCTGGTATGTATTTGCTTGCTGCCGCAGCTACGGAGTGCTGCCATTCCGCAACCAGGCGCTCCAACTCCTCAAGCTCCGAACTGGTGAGGTCTCGGTCTTCACGGGTATCGAAGAGCTGCTGCAATCGCACCGCGTGCTCAGGCGTGAATGCGCCTTGCTCGTTGGATAGGGGAGGCCTCGCCACGGCCACACCATCAAAGCCGGGGCGGTTCGCCTGGTACGCCAGCATGTGTTCCGCGACTTGCGCTCGTAAATCGGTCGGTATTACGTAGGCATCGAGGACGGCATCATCCACCTTGAGTGTCAAATGCAGCAGTTGCTCGCCCGCCGCCACGGCGCTTGAGGAGCGTTCCTGCCGTAGCTTTGCCGCAAGTCGCGCAATCCGGTCGATAGCCAACGTATCGTCCGGCACGGGCCATTGGCGGAGTTGCGGCAGTGTCATAGTGCCCGTGGCGTTTATGAGATCAAGCCAGCAGTTGAAGAGCGTACTGTTGAAGACGCCGGTGAGGAAGTCGAGGCTCAAGGAATGCGCCGGAATGACGGCGACGAACGTATCGCTTGGATAGAGGCCATGCTCGTCCACTGCAGCCTGCGTGCGCCACGGGCCGCTCCCCACACCGTGGCGAGTCAGCAGCACCTTGGGCGACTGGAATATCTGCTCTTTCGGCCTTCTCGGCCACTGCAGACGCGGCGAGTCGTAGCGTAGCCAGCGTGGAGTACGCTCCCATTGCACAACGAAAGGATCCACGCTGAATTGCCCGGTCAAATAGCGAGAGGCGTCGGACTCGGGAGCAGAGAGAACGTCGGCCTGCCCCTCCACCCCCGGCGTTATCCCGACAGTCAAGTTCGTGTCGGGGACGAAGTCAGCAAGCGATGGGAAACGGCGCAGATGATGACGCAGACGCACGGCGAGCGGCGGCACAAGTGGGTCCCGTTTGTCGTCAAGCCAGTGGCGTTGCTGCAGCGCTTCGACGTTCAGCGTTTTGCCGTCGCGGTTCATGCGCCGCCACGTCACTACCGACGCATCCGATGCCGCGCTGATTCTTCTCCGCCCGGATAGAACGAGCGCTTCCTGATTTATCCCCTGAATGGTTCGCGGTGGCAGTTCCGTTACCTCGTACCAATCGAATTGTTTGACGAGCTTCCGTCGCATCGCTCTTGCCGACTCGGACGAACCGATGCTGGCAGGCTCAATCACCGAGATGAGGCCGCCTGCGGGAAGGGCATCCGCATACGTCTCCAGTAACTGCACCGCCGTGTTCAATGTCCATCCGTGCCCGTGAAAGGGGGGGTTGCCCAGAATGATGTTCGGTCGCCCGTCAGTAAACGTCGTTTGTCGGACATCCCCGGTGCTGATCTTCCACTCGGTGCCGGCTGCCGCGCCAAGAGCAAGATCGAGGGCAATGCGGGACGCATCGGTCATGGCAACCGCCTGGTCGTTTCCGGTCAGTTGCTGCGTCAGGTAACGGCGCAGTTCAGGGAGTGATAGGGCGGGAGCCAATGCTCGGAGCCGTTCGAGTGCTGCGACCAGGATTGTTCCCGTGCCGCACGTTCCGTCCCAAACGACCCGCTGTGCAGCGGGAATTGTTTCAAAAGGCAAGGATGAGACCATATGCCAGGCCAGATGGCGAGGGGTGGGATAGAGCTTCCAAGCGCGCTGGAGATCGCCGGTAATGGCGTGACCCTGTAGAATCTGGCTAAGGATGCCGCCATCTGCAGCACCCAGGTGGATCGATCCCAGCCTAGTCGCGACGACCGACGCCAGCAGCTCCGCGTCATCCTGGCTGATGTCGGAGAGTGCAGCAACGTGCGTGGGATATTCGCGCGCCGCCGTGAGCATCTCGTCGGGATCGGTACGATGGCCAGGATCTATCCAGCGCTTATCCCACAGGATCCGAACGCCAGTGAGCCGCAAGAGCCAGCGCAGGTGCCCGGCGGTGAGATGATCACCATTGCCCAATGTCTGCCGCGCGTCTCGGAAAACGCCAACGAGAACCGTTGCCAGCATATCCACGGTCGGACGATAGGCCCATTTGGTAAAGGCGCTTGGCGCCGGGTCGGCTTCATACAGGGCCATTTGGCGCCATTGGCGCTTTTTTGACGCCACCTCGGCTCGCCCGATTGTATTAGTGTACTGTGCAAGCGTCCTCTGGAGATCGGGGTAGGAAATGCTCTCGGCAATGCGTCGCGGCTCCGATACGGCACCGCCTGAGGCGAGCGTTTCCCAAACGTCGCAATCACGAGGAGTGGCAATGATGGCATAGGGCGCCCAAAGCAGGTCGCGCAAGGGCGTCAGGTAATCCCGACTGTTCCTGTTCTCAGCCAGCCATCGCACCGCCACTGCTGATGTTGCCTGGTCGTGCGGATTGGCGTAGAAGGCCACGATATCGGTCGGCGCCTCTTCCAATGCTGGCGATATGACCGGAGCAAACGGATAGTTGTCTTCAAGGAATTCGCTCGTGTAGCCAACGCTGCCCAGTGCTGCACGAACTGCTTCGGCCGACTCTTTGGGAAGACGGCTGCCAGGCATGGTCGACGTCACCTCCAGGCGCGATGCACACCGTACAGCATATCACCGACCATGACAACCGTGCTGTAACTTGTACGACGCTTTGGCGGATCAGCAATGAGAGCGCAAACATACTTGTGCATCGCCGCGCTCCTCACCCGCTACTGAGCCGATCCAGAATCTCCGCTGCTTGTCGCAACATAGCAAGCTCCGCCGAGGGGAGCGCGGCGAGCTGACCCGCTAACGCGGCCACCCGCCGGGTGCGCCCCTCCTGCAACAGGCGATGACCGGCGGGAGTTGCCTGTACCATCACCGCCCGGCGATCCGCCGCGCTCGGTTGACGCACCACCAGCCCCGCCTCCTCCAGCGCGGCGACGAGGCGCGTCATGGTCGGTGGCCGCACCTGCTCGGCGGTCGCCAGTGCGCCGATCGTGAGCGAGCCGGCAAAGACGACGACCGAGAGTGCCGAGAGACGGGGCCCGGTCAGACCGCCGGCCACATCCTGCTGGCGCACACGCCGGAGCAGGTGGATGGCAGCAGAGTGCAAGCGATCGGCAACCTCCGCTGCCGAGCCGGCCGGCCCGTCGCCAGCAGTGCCATCCGCGTGCGGTATCCGATTGTCGCCTACCATGCCCTTGTATTCTTTAGCAATGCTAAGTATTATACGCCGCAACCGACGACACGCACCCTGTAATGCAGTCACGCCGTCTCCTCGTGGTACCCTGCCCTGGCAAACTGAAGGAGATCACGCATTGTTCGCTGCCTGGGCCCGCTTCGTCTATCGCCGCCGCTGGCTGACCCTGGTCGGGTCGCTGCTGCTGCTCATCATTTCCGGCGTCCTGCTGGTGCAGGGCGGCGCCCTCATCACCGCCCAGCCGAAGGGCACCGAATCCGACCGGGCGTTGACGCTGCTGCAGAACGAGTTGCCGCACGCCGCCGGCTCCTCGATCACGGTCGTCTTCGGCAGTGCGACACTGCAGGCCACCGATCCGGCCTTCGCGCGCGCCATGCAGGCGGCGCTGGCCGGGCTGCACGGCGACCCACGCGTCAAGTCTATCCAGACGCCCTACGACAGCACGCCGCCGACTCCGGCCTGGCTGTCGCACGATGGTCGGCACGCCCTGGCCATCGTCAACCTCAAAGACGACTTTGACGTGGCGCGCAGCTACTACGCCCAGATTCGATCACTTATCCACTCCGACCAGTTGACGGTGCAAGCGAGCGACAGCCTCGCCGTCAGCGCCGACTTCGACCGCTACCTCGCCAACGACCTGCAGCGGGCCGAAAAGGTGTCGCTGCCGCTGGCGCTGCTGCTCCTGCTGCTGGTGTTCGGCACAGTGGTGGCCGCGCTGCTGCCGCTCGGCGTCGGCCTCTGCGCCGTCCTGGGTGGGCTGGCGATCGTCTACCTGCTCTCGCGAGTGACGGACATGTCGCCCTATTCGCTGAACGTCGTCACGATCATCGGCCTGGGGGTCGCTATCGACTACTCCCTGTTCATCGTCAACCGCTTCCGCGAAGAGTTGCTGCGCGGCCTCAGCGTGGTCGACGCGCTGGCGAACAGTATGGCGACTGCCGGGCGCGCCATCACCTTCTCCGGCATCACCGTCGCCATCGGCCTGGCCGGGTTGCTCTTCTACCCGCGCTCCTATCTCTCGTCGATGGGTCTGGCCGGCGCTGCCGTGGTGGGCTTTGCCATCCTCTACGCCCTCACCTTCCTGCCGGCGTTGTTGGCCCTGCTGGGGCCGCGCGTCAACCGCTGGCGCCTGCCGTTCCTTCAGAGCAGCGCACGGTCCGGCGGTGGCTTCTGGCACTGGGTCGCCACGAACGTCATGCGCCATCCCTGGTGGGCCCTGCTGCCGGCGCTGCTCTTCATCCTGCTGGCCGCCTCGCCCCTGCTCGGCATTCGCCTGGCCAATAGCGACGTCACCGCTCTGCCGCCCGACGCCGAATCACGCCTGGGCTACGATCTGCTGATCAGCCAGTTCCCCGGCTGGAATGAGAATCAATTCTCGCTGGTTCTTTATGCGCCCGACGGGCAACCACTCAACGCCGACCGCATCGGCGCGCTGTATGACCTCAGCCGCCGTATCGCCACCCTACCACATGTGCTGCGGGTGGAAGGGCCGGTGAACCTCGACCCGAAGCTCGGCAAGGCGCAGTATCAAGCGCTGTATAGCGGCCCGCGCTCGGCCTTACCGGCGGCCATGCAGGAGGCGCTCCGCCAGAGCACCGGCGCCCACATTGCCGTGCTCTCGGTGCTGAGCGGCAGCCCGGTCGCCAGCGACGACGCCCGCAACCTGCTGCGCAGCATCCGCGCCCTGCCTGCGCCCGCCGGCAGTCAACTCCTGGTGACCGGGGCAACCGCCTACGACGTCGACACCATCCAGTTCATCGTGCAGCACACACCGGCTGCCGTCGCCTTCGTCATCATCGTGACCTACCTGCTGCTCTTCCTGCTCACCGGCTCCGTCGTTCTGCCCCTGAAAGCCGTTGTCGTGAACCTGCTCTCTATCTCCGCCTCCTTCGGCGCCATGGTCTGGATCTTCCAGGACGGGCATTTCAGCGCCCAGTTGCATTTCCTAGCAGCTCCCCTGGACCCGACACTGCCGGTGCTGCTGTTCTGCATCATGTTCGGCCTGGCCATGGACTACGA
>DHIZ01000066.1:16601-23750 GCA_002404055.1 Chloroflexi bacterium UBA4733 | reverse complement strand
ATCGGGCTGGGCCTGGCCATCGCGGTGTTGATCGACGCCACGCTGATCCGAGCGCTGGTGGTGCCGGCCATGATGCGCCTGCTAGGCGACCTCAACTGGTGGGCGCCGCAGCCCCTGGTGCGCTTCCAACGTCGCCTGAATTGGGAGGAAGCGAGCACACCGGCTGAGGCTGCGGCAGGAGCCGAAGGCTGAAGGCAATGCGGTTGAGTTAGCGTCGTGTAGGGGAAGAGCAGGGGCCGCGACTGCGGGCCCAGAGGGCGCCCCCGGCCAAGTTACCGGGGCGACTGCTGTCGCGTTTTGCTTCTGGTGCCGCGTCGCAGCGCGACCGCAGTCGCCCCCAGTCGCTTGGCCGCAGACCGCAGTCGCGGCCTTGGATGCACGGGTACAAACGCCGTTCACTTGCTATGCACCGACTTGCGTCCCCCTCTGCCCGCCGCCCGTCAGGCCAACTGGCGCTTGACCAGGTCCGCGAAGGGACCGCGCTGGTTCAGCAGTTCGGCGTAGGCGCCGCTCTGCGCCAGCCGGCCACCAACCAACACGTAGACGCGGTCGGCGCGGCGGATCGTGCTCAGGCGGTGGGCGATGACGATGCGGGTCGTGTGCAACACCTCCAGGTTCTTGCTCACGGTCTCTTGCGTCCGGTTGTCCAGGGCGCTGGTGGCCTCATCGAACAGCATCAGGCGCGGCTTGGCCACGACCGCCCGGGCGATCATCAGCCGCTGGCGCTGACCGCCGGAGAGCGTGGCGCCGCCGGCGGTGATCACCGTGTGCATGCCCATGGGCATCTGGCGAGTGTCCTCATCCAGACCAGACATGCGGGCAGCCTCCCAGGCGTCCTCCAGGGTCAGGTCTAAGGTGCCGATGATGTTCTGGTAGATGCTGCCAGGCATGAGGCGCGCCTCCTGCAGCACCACGCCGATCTGGCGGCGCACTGCCTGCACGTCCAGCTTCGTCAGGTCCTGCCCGTTGTAGTACACCGAGCCGGCCTCCGGCGTCTCGAAGCCCAACAGCAAGCGGAAGAGCGACGACTTGCCGGAGCCGGAGGGGCCGACGATCGCCACGAACTCGCCCGGTCGCACGCGCAGCGAGACGTCGTTGAGCGCCAGCGGGCCATCCGCCTTATAGCGAAAGGAGACCTGGTTGATCTCGATATCACCGCTGAGGACGCCGGGGTCGGTGCGCTCGGCGCGCGCCTCCGGCGCGGTCACAAGGATGGGCTTCAGCCGCTCGTACACGGGAATCACGTTCAGCACCGACACGAACGCCGCATTCATCGCCAGCATCGCCACCAGGAACTGGGCGAAGGCTGCATAGAAGGCCACAAAGGTGCCGGGCGAGAGGCTGGCGCCATGCCAGGCGACCACGGCGAACAGCACGAGCGCCGTCAGCAGCGGAGCCGCGGCGTTGAAGGCGTTCAGTTGATTACCGATGCGCCGCACTCGAAAGGCGAGGGCCTTCTGGACGCTAAATTGCTCCGCCCAACGGGCGAAGTCGCGGCCTTCCGAGCCGGTCATCTGGAGCTTGGCGATGCCGGTCAACAGTTGCAAGACGAGGCCACTGATGTTCCCTCCCAGTTCCAGCAGCGGACGTTGCTGCCGAATCTGGCGGTAGCTGCCCAGCATCGTCACGCCCAGGAGGACGGCCACGAGCGCGGTAGCGGCCAGCGCCAGCGGCACATCGAAGTAGAACAGGACAGCGAAGCTGAACAGGCCAAATATCGCCCCCAGGATGGCGGAGACCGTGGCGCCGGTGAGCATCTGCCGGATCGCGTCGATGCCCGCGCCGCGCACTGCGAGATCGCGGGCCGAATACTGGCGCAGAAAGGGCACCGGCATGGCCAGCAGCCGGTCCCAGACGGCCGCCTGGATCACCACGTCTACCTTGCCCTCGACGCGCAGGGTGGCGACACCGCGCGTCACCTCGAAGAGGGCGCCCGCCGCGGCGAGCAGCAGCAGCGCGACCACCAGCAACAGGAGTTGCCCCCCGTCGCCGGCCGGAATGACAGAGTTGAGCAGCGTAGCCGTCACCAACGGCACACCGACACCCAGCGCGCCACCCAGGGCGCCCAGCAGAATCACCGCCAGGAGGTCCCCCCAGCGGCCACGCAGGCCGAAAGCGAGCACCTCGCGGGCGCCGAGCGCCCGCTCCGGCAAGGGCCGGTAGAACATGATGGCGCTGGGCGCCAGCCCTGACGGCGCGCTCATGACGATGCCCTGGGCCGCTCCGGCGAGACGGCAAGCGGCCAGCAAGGTGGGATCATCGCCGCCCGACCACACTGCCGCGGCACGTGGTTGCAGGACGGCAGCCAGTCGGCTAAGGGTGCGCTGCATGGAGCGCTGATCGGCGACCAGCTTCGCTTCCAGCCGCTCCGCCTCCTGCAGCAGACCGCCCAGTTGCACCAGTTGGTTGACCGGACCCAGGAAGCTGGCCATGAGCGTCTGGAAGGCGACCAGCATACCGATCGACATG
Organism: Chloroflexi bacterium UBA4733; assembly: GCA_002404055.1. The sequence continues at coordinate 21,281 of DHIZ01000066.1, read as the reverse complement.
GCGCCGTGCATGATCCGCAAGCCGCCAACCTCCAGGATCGCCGCCACGTTGACGGCCGTCAGCAACGGCGGAATGGCGGAGAGGGCCAGCGAGGACAGACCGCGGTCCCGTTCGGCGTTGCTCAGGCTGGCCTGGTGGCCCGCCCAGCGCCGCGACGTTGAGCGCCGCGATGACCACGCTCAACAGCGTCAACGGCACGTCGTAGCGGAGCATGGCCAGCGCGTAGAAGGCGATGGTGATGACGCCGAGCACGGCGGTAGCCAACTGACCGGACAGCAGTTGCGCCACGCGATCATTGATGGCGACGCGGGAGCCGATCTCGCCGGGATAGCGCTGGGTGTAAAATTCCACCGGCAGATGCAGGACGTGCCAGAAGAAGGTGCTGGCGGTGCTCAGGGCCAGCTTGGTTTCCAGGCGCAGCAGGTAGTGCTGCTGCAGCCATGTCAGCGCGGCGCGCAGCACCGCGGTGATCGCCAGCTCGACGAGCAACGGCGCCACCCACCCCTGCAGCCGCTGCACCAGGTAGCCATCGACGAAGGCGCGGATAAAGGCCGGCAGCGCCAGCCCCGGCACGACCAGCGCCAGGCTGGCCAGGATGGCGAAGGCCAGGGCCGACTCCGAGCCACGCAAACGCGGCCGGAGCGCGGCGAGGAGGCTATGCCGGGCGCCGCCGCGCTGAAACTCGGGACCTCGCTCAAAGGTCAGCGCCACCCCGGTGAAGGACGCGCCAAACTCCTGCAGCGTCACCGTGCGCGGCCCGCTCGCCGGGTCGTTGAGGAACACGCGGTCCTTGCCGAACCCCTCGACGACCAGGTAATGGTTGAAGTTCCAGAAGACGATCAGCGGCAGCGGCAGCAACCGGAGGGATTCCGGTTCTTTGCGAAAGCCGCGGGCGACCAGGCCGTAGGAGCGGGCCGCCCGCACCAGGTTGCTCGCCTTGCTGCCGTCTCGCGAGACACCACAGGCGATTCGCAGTTCCTCCAGCGAGACGCTCCGCCCGTGGTAGCCGAGGATGATCGCCAGCGCAGCAGCGCCGCACTCCACCGCCTCCATCTGGAGCACGGTCGGCGTCTTCACCCGCAGGGACCGGGGCGACGCCTTGTGCTCCTCCCCCGGCGGTTGTTGCGGTCGCTCCAGGGTTGCTGCCAACCGCCACCTACCCTTCACTGACCAAGGCTGATGAGGTGGTGTGTGCTCAACACGATCGTCGCCGTGGCCAGTGTCCCACCGTGCAACGCCGTGGACGGCCCCACGCCGAGCGACCAGGCGTAGCCGCTCGGCGTGGCCGAGCCCGGCGTGAGGGCGACGTCGACCTCAATCGGCGCGCCGCCGGCCGCGAAGGTCCGCGCCAGTTCGGCCGTACCCAGCGTGTGCTGCAGTTCCGCATTCGTGGCAGGGAAGTCCCCCACCGTCCGAACGACGCCGCGCAGGAAGCCATACTGGTCGCGGCCAAAGCCCGAAGGCGACACCTGGACTTCCATACCCGGTCGGATCTGGGGTTGCTCGCTGAGCGGTACGAACAGCGCCAACTCGAGCGTCCCCGCCGCCGGCTCCAACGTCAGCAGCGGCGTGCCCAGCGTCACCAGGTCGCCGTTGCCGACACTGACGGCGAGCACACGTCCCGCCGTGGCGCTCTTGACGGCGAGCGGCGTGCTGCTGTCGCTGACGTACAGCGTGGCGACGACCTCGCCGGCCGTCACCGCCTCGCCGGGCCGCACCGCGATGGCACTGACTCGCCCAGCGACCGGCGCCGCAACGCCCTCGCTTCCACCCGCGCGCACGAGCATCCCTTGCGCGGTCACGGTAGCCGGCACGCTGCCGAGCAGCCCCCAGAGCAGACCCAGGACCACCAGGATGCCCAACCCGGCCAGCGCCAGCCAGGCCCTCGGTGACGTAGCCTGCAGCAGCGTATCGAGGTGCTCGGGTGCCGTCAGGCGATCCAACGCCTCCTGACGGAAGAGCCGCTTCGCGGCGTCTGGCTGAGAGAGCACCGCTGTCCCCCCAACTTGGCATCAACGGTGACGACCAGGTGCTCCTGGCGTCAAGCACACAGCGCATGCTTGTCAACAAGGAGTAACACATAGGACAGCGGGGCGCTGTCGGCTGGTACTTTCGGTTAGGATGCCGGGGCTGCGCCGTCCTCGCCCGCCCGTCCCTCTCGCACAAACGCCGCATACCGGCCCTCAGCAGCCATGAGGTCATCGTGGCGGCCGCGTTCCGCCACCTCCCCGTCGTGCATCACAATGATCTGGTCGGCGTCACGCACGGTAGCGAGGCGATGGGTGACGACGATGCGCGTGCTGCCCATTTGCCGGAGATTGGCTTCCACCTGGCGCTCGGTGAGCGAGTCAAGGGCGCTCGTCGCTTCATCGAGCAGGAGAATCGGCGCGCGCTGGAGGAAGGCCCTGGCCAGCAGCAGGCGTTGGCGTTGGCCGCCTGACACATTGGCGCCGTTCTCCCCGGCAAAGGTCTTATAGCCCTGTGGGAGGCGCATAATGTCGTCGTCGATCAGCGCTAGACGCGCTGCGGCGCGCACCTGGGCCATGGGCACATCGTTGCGGCCCAGGGCAATGTTGTAGCGCAACGTCTGGTGCATGATCCCCGCCCCTTGCAGCGACACCCCCAACTGGCGCCGCACGGAGGGGAGATCGAGGTCCGTTAGCGCCTGGCCGTCGTAACGAATACACCCTTCGGTCGGCGCGTAGAAACCCAGCAGCAGTTTGATCAGCGTGCTCTTGCCGGCGCCGCCGGCGCCGACGATCGCCACCTTCTGGCCCGGCTCGACCTGCAACGACACGTCGCGCAGCACCCAGGGCGCCGTCGGGTTATAGCGAAAGCTCACCTGCTCCAACGCCAGCCGGCCGGTGAGGACAGGCGCCGGACGGACAGCGTCGCCGACCTGCTCCGGTACCGCCGCCAGCGTGGCGTTGAGCCGCTGCACGTTCGCCACGATCCCTTGCAGGGTGCGGATATGGCCGATCAGGTCAGCCAGCGGCCGGAACATGAGATAGGCTGTGAGGTTGAGGGCCAGCGTGACGCCGAGCGTGAGGCGTCCGGTGTGTACCTGCTGCATGCCGACCAGCAGCAGCAGCACCGGACCCAGCGATGCAAAGCCGGTGGTGAGCAGCTCGTAGAGCGTGCGGGTCTGGCTATGGGCGAGTTGCACATTGAGGTGCTTGTGTAGCAGGTTCCGCCAGTAGGCGAAGAAGGACTCCTCGGCGCCGGTCACCTTGACGCTCTCCATGTCCCGCACGACACGCAGCAGATAGGCAGCCTCCGCCAGGCGGGCGTCGCGTTCCTCGTGCGCCAGCACGATCAGCGGTCGATAGCTCAGCAGCAGCGCTGCCAGTTGCCCGGTCAGCAAGGTCAAGGCGATGAGACCCAGGAGCGGTGAGAAGGCGAAGATGGTAGCGCCGTAGAGCAACAGCGTCAGGCCGTCGAAGAGCAGCGCCAGCGTCTGCACGTTGAGCGCCTCGCGCAAGGCGCTGCTTTGTTGCACCTGCCAGGCGAGGGCGTCGCGCCCCTGGCGCTGGAAGAAGGTGTAGGGCAGACTGAGGATGTGGCGGAACAGAGCGGGCATCAGCAGCAGGTCCAACCGCTCCCGCAGGTACACCAGCAAGACCGCGCGCAGGTACGTCGCCACCAGGCGAGCAAGGCTCAACAGCAGCAACGCCAGGGCGGCGATCGCCAACAGGTCGGCCCGCCGCGTTGGCAGCACCCGGTCGACCAGGAGGGCCAGCAGCAGTGGTCCCGCCAACGTCAGGAGTTGCACGAGCAGCGTGGCGATCAACACCTGCGCCAGCAGACCGGCGACGCCGGGTACGCGACGCAGCGAGCCGGCGTAGACGCGCCACGCTGCCGGCCCGGCCCGCGCTCGGCGCGCGAAGTCCGGCCCCGGCGCGAAACTGAGCACCACGCCGGTGTACTGCTTGCTGAACTCCGCCATGGGTAGCCAGTGCCGGCCCAGACCAGGATCGGCCAGCAGCACCCGCTGCGGCGTGTACTCCTCCAACACCGCGAAGTGGTTGAACACCATGTGGACAATGACGGGCAGCTTCAGGCTCGGCAGGTGCGCGAGGTCACAGGCGTAGCCCTTACCCTCCAGACCAAAGCCGCGCGCAACCTGCAGCAACTGGCCGGCGGTGACGCCGTCGCGCCCGATGCCTGCCGCGGCGTAGCATTCGGCCAGGCTGGTCTTGCGGCCAAATTAGCCCAGCAGCATGGCCAGGGAAGCGGCGCCGCACTCCGTGACATCCGACTGGTAGACCAGAGGCACCCGCCGCCGGCGCGAACGGCCGCCATTCACGGCGTCAGACCGGCCAACAGAGTAGACAGCGCCAGCAGCCCGCCCACTAGAAGCAGGGCGCATGCCGCCCAGAGCAGCAAGAAGCTGCGCGGCGTGATCAGCCGGGGTTGATGAATCTCTTCATCCGGCAGTTCGTCGTGCCGCAGCGCGGCGGCGCGAAAAACCGATTCCCGCGTCGGCGACGCCATAGCTCCCCTTTTCTTCTCTCAGCAGCCACCAGGGGCAAACGGCCAACCCAGGCAGACAAGGCCAGTCTACGGCAGGTTCTTGTGATGGTACAGGAAGCTCCGACGTTGGAGTGCGCCGCAAAGTATGGCGAAGCAAGGGAACGATATTTATTGGCGTACCAACGGGCCGCGATTGCGATCGGCGGC
>DHIZ01000066.1:12777-16422 GCA_002404055.1 Chloroflexi bacterium UBA4733 | reverse complement strand
CGATCGCAATCGCGGCCCTGTTACTCGGTTTACAAATACCGCTCCCTGGCTATGCAAAACTTTGCGATGCACTCTTACAGTACGGGATGCAACGCCGCCCCTTTGATTGTGCTACACTCACGCCATCGCCTCCACGGTGATTGCCCCGCCGGCACTTCGACGGATCGTCGTTACTAAGCACGTAACCAAAACAATGGCATGCTTTTTCAGCCGATCTCCTCTGGAGCGATCCATGCCAAAGTTATGGCCACATGCTTAGAAATGAGGAGAGTCAGCACATGTCCCAACAAAGCGCGCAGGCGTTTGTGACGCAGGCCAGCCAGAACCATGAGCTATTGGCGCAAGTCGCTCAGAGCGCCGGCAAGCTCCAGATGCTCAACTCACCGCAAGGGTTGACGCTCGCTACCGAGCAGTATGAGGCAGCGACGACCGTGGCCCGCCAGGGAGGCTACGACTTCAACCCGTCCGAACTGGAGTCAGCCTTCATTGCTTTCGTCGCTACGCATCGGGACCTGCTGGCCAACCGCCAACTGACCGAGGCTGATGCTACGATTGGGGAGCGGTGCAGCCCGAGCGACTTCGGAGCGACGGAGAGAAGAGGCGCAGCGATGGCGATCAGTATGGCGACGCTGGACCTGGCGGCGCTGGTGCAGGCGGCGGAGGACGACAGCAATGAGGCGCCCTGGATGACCGTGCCGGAGTTCCAGTACGTCGTGGCCCGGCTGCTGGTCGGCATCCTGTCGCTGCACCACCGCCGTCACCGGCTAGGCTGGCACGTCGGCGGCGAACTGGGTGTCAGCATGCCTCGCCCCGAAGGCGGCACACTCACCCTGGGACCGGACGTGCTTGTGGCAGTGGCGGACGAAACCTTGCGCACCACCTGGGACATTCGCCGTGAAGGCCAGGCGCCGAAGGTGGTGCTGGAGGTGGTGACGACGGAGAGCGTCACTCGCGACACCGACCCGGAGCAGAAGCCGGCCTACTACGCGGCGATGGGCGTAGCGGAGTACGTGGTCTACTGGCCGTATCGCGCGGAGAGTGGACCACGGCTGTTTGGCTACCGGCGGGACGGCTTGGGGCGATGGGTAGAGTGGGGCGCCGATGCCAACGGCATCCTGTGGAGTGCGGCCCTGGGCGGGCTGGGGCTACTGCCGGTAGAGCGTCCCTGGTTGCGGGTAGTGGACCAGCAAGGGCGGGTGCTCCCCTCGCCGGAGGAAGAGGCGGAACAGACGGAGCAGGCGCGCGAACGCGCTGAACAAGCGACGTTACGGGCAGAGCGCGAGCAACGGCGGGGGGGGGGGGGGGGAGGACGGGGGGGGGGGGGGGGGGGGGGCGGGCGCGGGAGGTTGTTTGGGGGGGGGGGGGGGGGCGGCCCCCCCCCGAGGNNGCCGGAGGAAGAGGCGGAACAGACGGAGCAGGCGCGCGAACGCGCTGAACAAGCGACGTTACGGGCAGAGCGCGAGCAACGGCGGGCGGAGCGCGAGACAGTACGGGCGGAGCACGAGGCGTTGCGAGCAGAGCACGAGGCGTCACACGCACAACGCGAGCGGGCGCGGGCCGAACAGGCGGTGGAGCACGCTCGGCAGGAGACGGAACGCGCTGAGCGTGAGGCCGCAGCGCGGCGAACGGCGGAGTCCGAGTTGGCGCGGCTGCGCGCCTTGCTGGCAGGCCGCAGCGACTCGGGAGACGCCACGCCGTAACATTGCCGCCCATTGTCCAAGGCGGCCGGGAACCTATTCCTGGTCGATCGACACGACGATCATCCCGTGGGGTGGTTGCCTGCCACAGTTCGCCGATTTACTTGTTGGGGCGTACTATGGGATTTTCGAACCCGGATCTCCGCCAGCGCCTCCTCCCCCTGACCGGCATGCTCACCGTCTAGCTGCTTGCCGGCACGGCGCACCTCGCGGATCGCCACGACGTAGGGGTCGAGGTACGCATGGACGAGACGGAGCATATGGCGGTTGTCCGGTGCGGTCGCCCAGTAGGTCCAGGGGATATCCGCTCCCAACTGCCGCCGGATCGACTCGGCCAGGAGCTTCATGCCGACGCCCATCCTCCCCGCCCGGCGCATGTCCCGCCGCAGCCAGAAGTTGTCGTAGACCAGCGTGTCCGGCGCCGCCCGCCGAACATGGATCCAGCCGGCGATCTCCCCGCCGTAGCGAATCCCCAGACTGTTGAGGGGCTCCATGGTCCGCGCCGGATTGATCATCGCGCCCTCATACCGGGGATCACGCTGGGTCTGCTCCAACACGGCAGCCACCTCGCGCTCAGTGAGCTCGGCCCAGTTGAAGAGCGCCACGTCGGGCGGTAGGGTGTAGTCGCGCTGCGCCCAATTATCAGTGCCCTCTGGACAGCGTGCCTTGAAGAGCAGGCGACTCACCTGACCGGGTGGCCAGCCGCACTTCTCCAGCACGCGTTCCAGCGCAGGGGCGGTGCGGGAGCCGGTGGTATACGTCATGTGTATGGCGGTGCAGCCGCGCTCGCGCAAGGCGGCTTCCAGCGTCTGCAGCAACGCTGTCGCGATCCCCCGACCCTCAAACATCCGACTCACGGCGAGCGACTCGACCCAGCTGTCTCCTCCTTCAACGGCAAGACTGGCGATGCCCAACCCGGCCGGCAAGCCCAACAGCGTGGTACCGACAGCAAGGCGGCGGTCCCCAAGGCCGGGGTCCAGGAGGATGTCGCGGGTGTAGGACAGCGCCAGCGGAGCGAAAGGGCCGGAACTGCGCGCGTCCAGCCATTGCATGGGAAATGAGTGTTTCGTCGTCGACACCGGGCCTCTCCTTCTTTGACGATGCGTTCCCCTGGGTCCGTCCACAGTACCCTAGTCTTGTGACTCCCCCCGATTGTAACGCTGTCTGATTGCTATCTGCCGAGCGAGACTTCGGCACTTTGCCACCACAGTCCTGGCGCTGCACATCTTCCCCACTCCTGTACAATCTCGTCGGACCGCGACGGTCTGCCGAGATTGGCGTCCATCTGTGGACCACCCACCCGACGCGGCGGGATTTGCCCTTGCCGATGAGAACACCGAGAGGATTGCGCTATGCCGAACCACCAGGAGAGTGACCAGCCGGTCGAGACTGAAGACATTTCGCGACCAGACCCAGCGCTGATCGCCGCCTTGAAAGGCATCGGCAGCGCGACAGCCACCGGGGAGCTCCGGCGCCTCGGCATCCGCAACGCCTTCCTGCAGGGTCCCGTGTCCATGACGCCTGGCGCGTCCATCGTCGGGCCGGCAATCACCCTGCAATTTATGCCGAAGCGCGAGGACCTGTACCCAGAGGCCGAGTACGTGAGCCCGGAGCGCCAGCTCCATCGCCACGCGCTCTACCACGCGCAGGCGGGCGACATCGTGGTGGTCGACGCGCGCGCCGATATGACCAGCGGCGTCTTCGGTGAGATGATGATGACCTACTTCCGTGGCCGCGGCGGCCTGGGTATCGTGATCGACGGCTGCATCCGCGATTCCGCCGCCATCAAGAAGCTCGGGCTCGGCCTGTGGCTGCGCGGCGTGACACCCAACTTCCACACCCAGACCAACATCTTCCCCTACGCCGTCAACATCCCGATCGCCTGCGGCGGGGTCACGGTCTGCCCCGGCGACCTGATCATCGCCGACGACGACGGGGCGGTCGTCGT
>DHIZ01000066.1:0-12665 GCA_002404055.1 Chloroflexi bacterium UBA4733 | reverse complement strand
GCCCGCGCCGAGTACGAAGCCTGGCGACTCGCCCAGGCGCCCGAGCAGCATGTTGCTCCCTCGAATAGCTGATACTTCTGGTGCGGGGAGACCCCTTCCGGCTCGTACTACTCGCCAGGTTTCCCCCTGACGGGAGAAACCTTGGTTCCAATTCAGGGGACGGTTGCGTATGGGATAGTATCGTTGGGGTTGGACCGGAGCGTGGCTCGAGTGGAGTACTACGGCAATGCTCCGGTCCGTCGAAGGGGCCGTATCGACGTCCCCAGGCCGGAGCATGGCGCGCAAGCGTGGCCGTTACCAGGCGTGCAGCGTCGGCGCGCCCGGAACCTTGATCCGCGCGACGGACCATTGTCTGTTTCCCCGTGCAGTTCGCACGTTGCCAGCCAACGCGGGACGGCCCGACACCCCCAAGCCGACGGTCAGCTACCGTCCCCCGAAGTGCAGCATCGGTTTCTCCCGTCAGGGGGAAACCTGGCGAGTAGTACGAGCCGGAAGGGGTCTCCCCGCCCCCGCCTAGCCGTACACCGCCTCCCGCAGCCCCTTGAGGTAGCCGATGGCGAAGAGCCGCCCGATGTTGGAGTAAGAGGGGCGGTCGTTGCTATCGCCTTCCATCGTCGGGACGTGGTCTGGTCGGCAGACACCCTCGAAGCCGATCTCGCGGTAGGCCCGCATGCAGGCCAGCATGTCGGTCTGCCCGTCGTCGTGGAAGGTCTCGACGAACTTCTCCGGGGTGCCGCGCACGTCGCGGAAGTGGACGAAGAAGATCTTGCCCTGCCGGCCAAAGTGGCGAATGACGCCGGGCAGGTCGTCGGTCATCAGCGTGAAGTTGCCCTGGCAAAGCGTGATGCCGTTGACCGGGCTGTGTACGAGGTCGAGCAGCCGCTGGTAATTCTCGACGCTGCGCATGATGCGCCCGAGGCCGCGGATGGGGGAGAGCGGCGGATCATCAGGATGCATCGCCAGCTTCACGTTCGCCTGCTCGGCCACGGGTACCACAATCTCCAGGAAGTAGCGCAGGTTCTCCCAGAGCTGCTCCTCCGTCACGACGCCGTACTCGGTGAGCGGCGCATTCTGCATCAGGGCGTGGTCGTAGCCGGTGGCCAACGCCCCGCCGCGCGACGGGACCGTGGTCGAGGTGCGCATCCAGTTGAAGACGGGCATCCACTCATAGCACCAGACCGGGACCCCCAGGGCGCCCAGGTTGCGAATCAGCTCGCACACCGTCGCGATCTCCTCGTCGCGCCCCGGCAGCCCCAACTTGGCCTTATTGAGCGGCGGCCGGCTCTCGAGTACCGCCAACTCGAAGCCGGCGTCCTCGTAGGCGGTCTTCGCCCGCAGGAGCGACATATAGCTCCAGGGAGCCTCCTCCCGGACGCTGCTTGCCCCCCGTCGCAGGTCCATCGCGCCAACCACATGATTAAGGCCGCACTGCTTGACCATGCTCCACAGCGGCGAGCGCTGCGGAGACAGGAACTCGGCGATCTGGATCACGTTCGGTCTCCTCGTATGTCACGACCTGAGATGGCCCCGCTGCCCGAGCACGGGCGCTGAGGCGTGGCGAGTATAGCACGGCACTCGGCGGGTCTCGCTCGACGCCGGGTGTGACGCAAAGTAGTCGGTTGAAAGCGAACGACGTTTGTACCCTGGAGTGCAAGGCCGCCGATCGCAATCGCGGCCCTGTAGCCGATTTACTAATGCCCTTCCCTCGCCACGCAAAACTTTGCGGCGCACTCCGCAACCCCGGCGCGGCAAAAAGCTCGGCCAGAACCTGGCTCCCCACCAGGTACCAGGATGTGATGCAAATCCGGCATCGGCCGTGCTGATCACCGCCGTCATCCGAGTTGCGCTGGTGCCGTTGTGGCATAACTCCCCGCCCTACTCCCTATCGGCCCACCCTCAGTCCAGTTACGATGCCGCAATGGCATTGATAGCGGGAAGGCGGTCGGCATGGCAACGTTCGGAGAGCAACTGGCGGCGGTGCGGCAGCGGGTCGGGCTGTCGCAGCACGCCCTGGCGAAGGCGGCGGGCGTCGACGCCAGCTACGTCAACCGCCTGGAACGCGGCGAGCGGCAAGCGCCCGATGTCGCCCTGATCCGCAAATTTGCCACAGCGCTGGGGCTCGACGCGAGTCAGACCGATGCCCTCGTTGTGGCCGGAAATGGCCTGCCAGCGGCCCTGGAGCGGCTGGGAGCGCTCGATCCCACCATCGTACTGCTGGCCGACGTGCTGGGCGATCTAAGCATCCCGCCGAGCGAGCGTGCCGACCTGCGCCGCATCGTCGCACTCCTCGTTCACCGCTGGCGCCCGGCAGCCATTGCAAATGAGTAATGACTGGAGACGATAGTGACTCGCAGGAGCAATTGGTCGCCGCTCCGCCATAGCACACCCCGCCAGATGCGGAAATACTGCTATGTGGCAACAGCGGCAGGGATCGCACGCTTGATACGGTTTCGGCAGAGGGACGAGGGAGGCAAACCGTGAGCGAACACGACGGGTACCGGTTGAGCGTGCGCTTCGGCGAGGAGATCCTGGCCCGCGGGCACACCGCCATCCCTAACCTCGTGCTCAACTACTACGTGCCCCTGGGCCTGACGGGACCTGAATTGCTCTTCACCATCCACGTCTGGCAGCACTGGTGGTCGGACCGCGACCCCTACCCCTCGCTGCGCACTATCGCCGCCCGTATGGGCATCTCGGTGCGGCAGGCCAAGCGCTATGTCGAGTCGCTGGAGGGCAAAGGCTTCCTGCGCGTGATCGAGCGCTTCCTGCCCGATGGCAGCCAGACCACCAACGAGTTCGACTATTCCCCGCTGATCCGCGCCGTGGTCAACGCCGCCCGCGCCGATGGCGCACTCGATCCCAGCGCCGCGCCTGCCATCGTGCGGCGCACTCGTTCGCGCACTGCCCCCGGTGACATATCCGTCACCCCTCCCATGGACACGGTTGTCACCCCCGCCGATGGCGACACCGTCACCCCAACGGGAGCCATGCCTGCCACCGGCCCCCGGTCGCTGCTGTCACCCAAAGAAGACCCCGTTCATGCAAACACCATCCAAACAGACGGGGAAGGGCTCGCCAACCAGGAAGCCTTCGCCGAATTGTTGGACCTCTTTGTCACAATAGCGGAGCGGAACCTGACAACCGCGGAACAGGCGGTTCTGGCTGAAAGTGTGGCCTACGCTGCTTCGCTGGCGGCTTGCGCTACACCGCCGGCAACTGGCCTGGAGTGGGTTGCGGCGGCGTTGGTCGACATGAGCCAGAAGCAAGGCGCGGCAGTTGACGTGGCGACACTTCGGCACGTGCTGGACCGCTATGCAGCGGCGGATGCCGAAGCGGCCCCGAAACAATCCGCCCACGGGACCGTGAGCAAGGCCACTCCGGTCAGCCGTCTGGCGCCGGTGAGGCAACCGGTGCTGGAAGCAGCGCCGACGGGATTGGTCGGTGTCTGGCACGCCACCCTCGACGATCTGCGGGAGCAGATGGTGCCGGCAAACTTTTCGCGCTGGTTGGCGCGCACCCGCCTGGTGAGCCGGTCCGCCGGTGAGGCGGTGGTCGGCGTACCCGACCAGATCAGCGCCGAGCAACTGGCGCGGCGCTTCGATCCGCTCGTCCGCCGCGCTTTGGCCGACGCTTGCGGCGAGTCGCTGACGGTGCGCTACGAGGTGCTGGCGTCGTGACGTTAGCCGGCTGGAACACCCGCAGCCAATACGCCGAAGGGGATCACCAGCCTGGGCGCGGCGTGGGGAGAGAACTCCACCACGGCGACATCCGGCATGCGCAAGCGGCGCCAGACCTGGAAGGCGGCTTCGGGGCTGTAGTTCAAGAGGGAAGCGAGGTAGGCCGTGAGCACGCGGCCGCCGGACGCGACAGCGAACGTCCCCGGGTTGACGTGCCCTGGCGAGGCGACCGGGCCGTAGTGGACGCGCAGCCCGTCGATGCCGGCGGCGAAGCGGGCGGTGGCCACGGCGGCCGGTTCCCAGTCGGCTGCCGGCGGCTCGTCCGGGGTGGTAAAGAAGCGACCGACGGTGGCGAGAAACTGAGCGTCGGCCAACCAGGCGCCGGACTGGCTTTCGGCGAAGGCGGCAGCTGTTTCCACCGTGAGCCCGCGCTCAGCGGCGACGGCCGCCAGTGTCGCCCGCATCTTCGGTTCCGGTCCGGCGAAGTAGCCCGTCGCACGCTCGAAGAGGGCCAGCGCACACAGGCGGTCGGCGGCGTCCCGGCCTGCCGTGCTCAACTCCCACTCCTGGGCAGGTCGAGCCAGCAGCACCCGCGGGCGCGCGTGGCGCACGAGAATGACGCGGGTCTCCTGGGGCAGGAGCGAGGGATCAAGGGTATCGGCCACAGTGTTCCTTATCTTCGGTGAAGGTATCTTGGGTGGGGCCGCGACTGCGGTCTGCGGCCAAAGGACGGGGGGCACTGCGGTGCCAGAAGCCCCGTGCGACCGCAGTCGCCCTCGTAACTTGGCCGGGGGTGCCCACCGCAGTGGGCCCGCAGTCGCGGCCCCACGTTGTTCTGCTAGCTGCCAAAATACCCCCGGTGCGAGACGGTGTGGGGTGGGGTGCGGTCGCGCGGCTCGTTACCGGCGAGCGTGAAGGTAATGCCGACAGGCGCCGGACCCATGTCGTCGCTGCGGTTGTTGTGCTGGCTGGTCCCCCAGCGCGGACCGGCGGCCAGCATGTCGAAGGCGATGAAGTGGTCGCTCTCCGCGTCCCAGGTCGCTTCACCGGTGAGCGTGAGGTCAAGCCCGGTCTCGGAAGCGCGCTCCTCATCGCGGTAGCGATCCAGCCAGCGCCATTCCCACTCCAGGCGAATGGCGCCGTGGAGCGCCAACTGCACCAGTTGCTGCCGTGGGCCGGAGATGCCCGTGACCGTCGTCTCTAACTCCATCTGGCGGATCGCCTCCTCCGGCCAGGATGGCGGCTCGCCGCGCACGAAGTCGCGCAGGTGGAAGCGGGCCAGCCGGCGCAGCACGGACTGGGGTGCGGGCTGTCGGCTGCCGAGTACGTGCGAAGCGGGTACCAGTCCGCGCGCCTCGTCAGGCGTGAACCAGGCGTAGTCGAGGTTCCAGGCGTTCTTGCGCCAGTCGTCGGGCCGCGTGTCCACCTGGCGCGGCAGGTCTCGTGTTGCCAACTGCAGAATCAGCCCGCCTTCCGGGTAGCGGCTGGGCTGCGCCGGGGTGAAGTCCGGCAACTCCGCCGGCGTGGCGGCCGCATCGCCATCCATCAGCACTGTCCAGCGCCGCAACGCCGTCAGCATCATGTCTTCCATCTGCCGCGGATCGCGCGAGTTGCGCGCGGCCAGCAGCGTGCCATCGGCGGTGAAGGCGTAGTAGCCCTGCCGGGTGCTGGTCGGGAAGGTGCGCCCGGCGTAGTGGCCCTGCTCCGCCACCAGCCGGAAGAACTCACCTTCGGCATCCTGTTGCCACTGCAGCGGGGAAACATTTTCGGCGATGGGGACGAAGCGCTCGGACGCCAGGCGGATGACCTCGGGATCACTGAAAGCCAGCTCACGGCCGGCCACGCCATTGTTTCAAGTACAGCCGAGTGGGTTGCCGTTCATGGCCCAGAGGAAGATCGGTTTCCCCTCCGCCATCGCCAGACGCCGCCCCTCCCAGAGGTCGGTTTGCCAGGGAATATCCAGCCACTTGCTCTCTTCCGGCTTAGGCCGCACGTAGGTGATCAGGTCACGGAAGCTTGGGGCAGCGGGTTGCTGGACCGCTTCTGCCAAGGTCTCAATCACGTTCACCTCCTTTGGCACGTCGTCCGGGCCGTCAGCCGCTCAGGCGCGCCGACCCACCTGCCTATACTGTAGCGCATTGACCGCGAGGCAGCATCCTGTGCTGAGATCCCGGCCTCCGCGTCGAATGGAGGGTATCCCATCACTCGTCGCCGGACGGACTGGGGCTGATCCTTTCCGTTTCCCTCCACGGAGTGGCGTCGCCTGAAATCAGCATGCAATTTCGCGCTGAGCGAGCCTCGTGAAGAGTGAACGGGAGGAGGTATTTGGCGCCGTCGACTAATCTCCGGCTCAACGATCAACCAGGCCGCCCGCATAGCTCCCTGTGTACACGCGCTCGCCCTCCTGGTACACGGCTTCTTCTCCGGCAAACGCCTCAACGTCTCCACGCCAGGTGTTCCGATAGGTGAAGGCGGCGTCAGCGAACTCTGCCGGACCCCGAAACGGGCACGCTACCGGAGCCAGCAGCAACGCTTGCTGCAAGAATGTGTAGATCGGCTGGACAGGCACGGCGGGGTCGGCAATGCGCCCGTAATAGACGGCGATCCAGACGGGCCTCCCCTTCCAGAACACGATGGCCCTCCCGCCATAGGGTTCCCCCCCCAAAGTAGTTGTCCTGGAACCGCCAGTTAGCCGATGCATAGGTGATGGTTGTCGACCGATCCGCTTCCCGAACTTTTGATGCCGAGCGACCGGCGGCGTACCCGCGCCGGCTCGCTTCAAGGAGAAACCGCGCCAGATCAGTGATCTCCGTCGCCTCATCTCCTTCCGAATGGGTGGGGGCAGCATAAGGTGTCGCCGCGGCTGGCGCGGCGCCGCCGCAACGGCCAGTGCCAGCGAGAGCGGCGCCAGAGGGTGAGGGTCAGGCCAGCGTGTGTCAATGCGGCGCCAGTTGGCCGCTGCGCATCGTCCATCACGAGCGCCTCGTCGCCACCTGCTCGGTTGCTTGATCCTGCCGATTGGGGGCCAAGAGATGGTCGGCCCCGCGTGTGCGTGCTGATCGGCCCGTCTGCGCCGGGAAGAAGACGGCGGGCGAGACGTGGAAGAAGCCGGCGAGTCCCGCAATGTGGTCGCGGCTCAGTTCGCGGCGCCCGGTCAGCACTTCTGAAATGATCGATTCGGTAGGGAACACCCCCACCAGGTCGCGCTGCCGCAGGTCCCGTTCCTTGAGGAGGATCTTCACTAACTCACCGCCATCGATGTCGGGAATAACCACCTGGATGTCTTCCCAATCCGCCAAAAGGTCGCTGAGCAGGTCCAGATAGGCGCGTTCCGCCTCGCTGTTCTCCGGCTGAGCAAGGAGTGCTTCGATGCGTGCCTCCGTTGCCTCAGCCTGGACATGATCACGAATCTTGACGGGGGGAAACACCGCAACGAGGCGCACATACTCGCCAGGATCAAAACCAGGGGACATGATAGCGTCCATTCTCCCTCCATCTTCGCTGATTGCGAAGTCGATTGCAAGCAGCGACGGGCACGGGGATGTCCCCAAGGTTTTGCGCGATCTGCTTGCTAACGGCGGCGCCGCGCCCGGCGACTTCAGTCGCCGGGAGGTCCAAGCATCCGGCGCAAGACCTTGGGGGACACGACACCCCGGGCTTGGGGCATGACCAACCCGGTCTTGTCAGCGCCGTCGTATTTCGATCGACATGTGCGACGACGGTGTTTGCCCCCTGTCGTCCCGTTTGGTGTACAGTCCTTTCTGCACCCCGAGTGGGTGGCAATACAGTGTAGCGGCGATTCAAGGAGGTCGAATGGCAGAACAGATGCGCGTGGCGGTGGGGCAGGTCAGCCAACTGACCGACGAGATCCTGACGTTCGCCCAGCAGATCGGTGTGGGTGGCGTGCAGGTCAACACGCCGCAGTTGCCGGGTCGGCAGCGTTGGGAAGTGGCCGACCTGCTGGCCTTGCGCCAGCGCGCCGAGCAATACGGGTTGCGCCTGGAAGCTATTGAGAATGTGCCGCTCTACTTTTATGACAAGGTGATGTTGGGCTTGCCGGGGCGCGACGAGCAGCTTGAGCACTACCAGGCCACCATCCGCAACGTCGGCCGGGCCGGCATCCCCATCCTCGGGTACCACTTCATGCCGAACTCCGTCTGGCGCACCGACCGAGCGCCGGTGGGGCGTGGCGGCGCGCTGGTGACGATGTTTGAGCTGGCCAAGGCCCAGGCCGACCGCCAGCGGGAGGTGCTGGTTGCCCGCAGCAGCAGCTCCGGCAGCGATGATCCCTTCGACGCCCGCGGCCTCGTTCCCGTCGCTGAGCGGCAACTGAGCGACGACCAGATGTGGGCGAACTACACCTATTTCAGCAAGGCCGTCATGCCGGTGGCGGAGGAGGCCGGCGTAAAGCTGGCCCTGCACCCAGACGACCCACCGGTTGCCTCACTCGGCGGCGTGGCCCGCCTTTTCCGCAACTTCGGGGGCTTCCGGCGGGCAATGGAGATCGCCGATAGCGACGCCTGGGGGCTGGACCTCTGCCTGGGCTGCTGGTCGGAGATGGGCGGGGAACCGAGCGTCTTGCAGGCCATCGACTACTTCGGCAGCCGCGGCAAGATTCTCTACGTCCACTTCCGCGACGTGAAAGGCACGGCCGACAACTTCGCCGAATGTTTCATCGGGGAGGGTAACTACCGCCCGTTCAAGGCCATGCGCGCCCTCCAGCAGGCAGGCTTTACCGGCTTCCTGCTCGACGACCACGTGCCGAACATGGTTGGCGATTCACCGTATGGCCACCGTGGCCGCGCCCACGCCATTGGCTACATGCAGGGGTTGCTGGAGGCGCTGGCGTGAGGCGTCCGGCGCGACGGCACGAGCGGCCGATCGTCCCCACCCTCAAGTGGTGTTAGGCCGGCGCTCCGTTCTCCGCTGGAGCCAGGAACCGTCCGATCACCCGGGTGAAGGTGGCCCACTCCACCCGCCACCCAGCGAGCGCGGCGGCGCCGTCCGGCGAGAGGCGGTACACCCGTCGCTCCGGTCCGCCCTGCCGTGCCTCCCAACTGCCGGCGATCAGCCCCTCGCGCTCCAGGCGGTGCAGGAGCGGGTAGAGCGTCCCTTGTCCCGGCGCCAAGGCCCCGGCGCTGCGCGCCTCGATCTCTTTCGCCAGATCGTAGCCGTGCATCGGCCGCTCGGCCAGCAGCGCCAGCACCAGTCCCGGCGTCGTGCCCTTGAGCAACTCGGCGCGCACCCTCCTCATCGCCGGTGCCGCTTGCGTAGGATCGTGAGCGCCGCGATCCCGCCCACGCCGAGGACGGCGCCGCCGGCAGCACCAGGTAGGATCGGGTAGCTCGTCTCAACCTGTAGCGTCCCCGGGATGGCCACCGCCTTCGTGTCGCCCCTCCCGTAGAGCGTCCGCTGGAAGTAGAGGGGGAACTGGCGAGTCGTCTCGTCCGTCGCCTGCTGGGCCGCTGCCACCGCTGTCGCCTGGTCTGGATTGCTGACCTCGATCACTGGCTGCGGTGTCCAGCGCAGGTAGACCGGCAGGGGCGTATCGAACTGCACCTGGGTAAGCGCGGTCCGCGCCCCCAGCTCGCTGCCGTAGTCCATCTTGATCAAGACGGAGAGGGGCACACGTACGGTATATGTCGGCGGGGCAGCCCGCCCGGCGAGCGCCCCGAGGGCAGCGGTGAGAGCCGCCGCTGCCAGAAACAGCCGGGCCTGCCGCGCGAAATCAAGGACGAGCACGCCCGGACCGCCGGCGAAGCGACGGATGACGCGCCGTTCGGCCCGGAAGGCAGCCGCGACCACCTCTGGCTTGCCGAGTTCGTCCAGCGCCGCCAGTTCGGCCTCCCGCAGGCTGCGCCCGGCCCGGCGCTGGCCGGCGACGGCCTCCTCGAAATGGGCGCGCAGTTCGCGCTCGGCATCCACGCTGAGCGTGAGGCCGGCGCGTTGTTGGAGGCGCTCCAGGTAGCGGTCGAACTCGGTCATTGGCGACCTCTCTACATCTCGATGCGACATAGTGTACCGGAGGCGCCACGAGACTGCAAGAGGCCAGGGGCGGTTCCTCAGTGCCGCCAACCGCGCGCGGCGCTGCCGGAGCGTCCGAGCCAGCCCGTATGCAGGAGACCGTCGGCCAAGAGCAACAGAAGCGGTGACGAGATATGGCGGAACGACGTTCTCCGTTTCTGCGATGACCGCCGATGCCGCCACACCAGGCGTCGTCGTTCCCTCAGATCTGTATCGGCCCTTGACGGGCCAGAGGTTGCACTGGCGGGCGTCAATCGAGCGGCAGAACAAACGACGGTGCCGGTGGGAAGAGCGTTTGCAAGAGCACGTCGGCATCGTCGCGGTACCAGACGTCGGGATACGCAGCGCGCAACTGATCCAGACGGCGATAGCCGAAGAGCAACTGCAGGAAGATGCCGGGCGGAAAGGCCGCCTCTGCCTGCTCCTGCCCACCCCACGCTGGGCGCTGCCATCCCCCAGCCGTGACGAGCGATCCTTGCACAAATGTGAGGCGCAGTCCGCCACGGTAGAAGTCGAGGGTCAGGTCGCCGTTGTAGCCGGAGAAAATCGAGCGAGCCAGGCGATGCTCCAACACCGATCTGATATGTAGCAAGAAGCGCGGCAGGTCCGGCACCCGGACGTACCAGGCGGACGGCGGGTAGACGCGCGTGGCCATGGTCTCTGCGAGGATCGTGGCGAGGGGATGGTCAGGACTGAGCACGAAGGTCAGGCTCCTGGCCGGCTCCTGCACCTGCTGCGTTGGCAGGGTCGGCGCCAGATCGCGCAGCGCCTGCAAGAGCGGGGCGGCAACCTCCGCCCACGCCGTTCCTTCGACCAGCTCGGCCTGCCGGATGCCCACCGTCGGTCCGACGCGGAAGGGTATGAGCTCGACGTAGCCGCGCACGGCGGAGGTGTGATCGATGATGGCCAGCAACCGACCTTGCTGACCTGGGACCTCGCCGGTGGCACGTTTGTGCCGCCACCAGGCAGCGTCTGGCAGCGCGGCGACGAGCCCGCGCGCCCGGACACCAGCGTAGGCGGCGAGGATATGCGGCAGGTCTGCTTCCCTGGCCGGCCGCAGCGTGAACGCGTTCCGTTGGTCCGGCGCCGCCGGCAGGGTATCCAGCGGACACTCCAAGGCGCCGCCACGATCAAGGGCGTACTCGTAGCCGAACTGGCGGTAGAAGTAGCGGATGCCGCTGATCGCCTGGAGGGCGTCACCACGGCTCTCACTGCGCTGGTGCAGCGCACGGAAGATGGCGCGGATGAGGCCGCGATGGCGATAGTCGGGATCGCTGGCGACCTCCTCCGTCCGTCCGATGGGGAATGGCACGCCGCCATACGTCCAGGTCTGCCGCCAGAGGCAGGCGCAGGCCACGATGCGTCCGCTGGCAACGTCTTCGACCAGGGCGAAATCCCGTGGTGTCATAAGCGGGTGGTCGCCGCGCATGAGCAGGCGGATGAGTGCCATGCTGTGGGCGTTGGGCGGCGCCTGCGGTCCGCTGCGATAGACGGCGCCGATGAGGTCGGCAATGCGCTCAGTGTCGTCGACGCTGGACCAGCGCAGGACCAGCCCCTCCGGCAGGGCAAGCGGCAGTGACGTAGGCAGCGAGTCCACTACCATTCGCTTTCCAGTACTGCGGCGGGATGGGCGGACCTCGGGTAGCGCTCGCCGACAGCGATGCGCGGCACTCTGCCCGTTGCGCCGCGACCCCGTGAGCGTATCACCGCCTGAATGCTCCACTCCCTCAGCGCCCGGCGCGGCGCTGGTTCACCCGTGTCTCTGGCTGGTACTCTACCGCTGCGCCACGTTGAAAGGACGAACCGGATGGAGCTGCGCACCAAGGAGCAGGTGTTCCGCCGTGCGACCGGGCAGGAGGATGGCCGGTTGATCGACTGGCGTTGCCGGAGTCTGGGAACGCCGCGTGTCGCCACCACCCGCGCGGTGTATCGGTTCGATGTCGCGCTGGAAGGATGGGAGGGTGGCGCGTGGCAATGACGCTGTCTGACCTCGCCTGGGTCGCTTCGTCGCATCACCGCCAGTTGGTCGGCGAGGTGCTGGCGGAGTTGGGTCGCGATGCGCGCGTCACTGGCGTGCTGCTCGCTGGCTCACTGGCGCGCGGCGATGCCCTGCCCGGCTCCGATGTCGATCTGGTCGTGCTGGTCGCTGATGGCGTGCCAACAGAGTTCCGTGGCGAGCGTCGTGAAGGCATTCTGGTCGAACGGAGCGATCAGAACGAAGCGGCGGCATGGGAGCAGTTGGCGGCGCAGCCGATGCGCGTCTACACCTATCTCGATGGGCGCATCCTCCGTGACGACACCGGCGGGCTGCTACGCCTCGCCGCTCGGGCTCGCGCGCTCTATGCCGCCTATCGCACGCCGCCAAAGGAACGTGCGGACATTACCTACTGGTTGCACAGCGCCCGTGACAAGATTCAAGCGGCCTTGGCAGCGGGCGAACTGCTCCGAGCCGCTTACTGGACAAGCACGACCTCCTGGAAGCTGTTGGAAGGGCTGTGGGCGGCCCACGACCGGCCCATGCCGCCCGGTGGCAGCGTCTGGGCGCACCTGGACGATCTGAGCGGCGTGACGCCGGAGTTGGCGCGACGCTTGCACGACCTCTTCCTGGGCGAAGCGGCGGCGCGGAGTGCAGCAATGGTGACCCTCATCGACGCCACGTTGCTGCTCCTCAAAACGGGGAACCCGACGTGATCGACCAGCATTACCCGTCCTCTCTAGTTTCCGCTAACTGAGGAGGGGGCGGCGAACCGGCGGCGGTGGTCCGGTAGAGTCCAGGTGTAAGGACTGGGACTCGCCGGAAGGAGCCGCCGGATGCCGGATGCAGTGTACCGAGTGGTGCTGTTGTTGTGTGCGGTGGTGAAGACCGTGCCGATTGGGACGAACCTGGGGTTGGTCGAGGTGCTGTGGATGCGGTGGTGAGTGGGCGCCTGCTGGCGACGCGGGGGCGCTCATCCCAGGCTTGGC
>DHIZ01000069.1:51873-52220 GCA_002404055.1 Chloroflexi bacterium UBA4733 | reverse complement strand
GGCGGACGGCGAGCTGGGCCGCCTCCTGGGCGAGGAGTTGTCGGCTGTCCCCTTCGAAGTGCTCGCCCAGGAGGCCTGCAAGGTAGGGGTCGAGGATCAGCCCGTGGGCCAGGAAGACCTGTAGGTCCTCGACCAACTCTGGTTCGTTTGCCGTCGCCATGTTATTCCTCCTGCTGGCGCACGTCATGTGCTACGGTAGCGCTATCCCAGTTGCCTGCCGTCCGGCTATCCGCCGCGTGGCGGTCCCTCGCCATGGTACCGCTGACGCAGTGCGGGCAAGGGCGGTGGCGTCACGCTGGTGGGCGGGCGGCGGGCGGTACCGGCGCGGAGGATGGCATGCGCGTGCT
>DHIZ01000069.1:51490-51624 GCA_002404055.1 Chloroflexi bacterium UBA4733 | reverse complement strand
GGATGGCATGCGCGTGCTCCTCATCAGTGACAGCCGCCTGGTTTGCACGGTCGTTGCCCAGTGCCTGCAGCCCTACGCCCTGCTGCCCCAGGTGATCGAGTTCGAGGCGACGCTGGCGTCTGGCGATCGGCCGG
>DHIZ01000069.1:26645-51188 GCA_002404055.1 Chloroflexi bacterium UBA4733 | reverse complement strand
TTGTTCTGGCTACGTGCTTAGCTGACGCGTTACTCAGGCTGCCGCGTCCGGGGACCGTCGTGCCACATCGCCGCTGCGCCCGCCGGGATCCCGCAGGGTCAACAGGGCATCCACAGCCCCGGCATGCCAGGCGCCGCCGCGCCCACGTCGTAGCTCATTGCCCGCTTCCATGATGGAGAGTGCCCCACGATATGGCCGCGGGGAGGTCATCGCATCGAACGCTTCTGCTACAGCAATGATCGCCGAACCCAGTGGGAGCTGCTCCCCAACCAGACGATCTGGGTAGCCCTGGCCATCGGGCCGCTCGTGGTGACCGCGCACCAACGGTCCTGTGCGGGAATAGTCGGCAAAACCGGCCAAAAGCTCGGCGCCCAGGATAGGGTGGCGCTGCATGAGCCGCTGCTCGTCCGCCAGCAGCGGACCAGCCTTGTTGAACAGGGTGTCGGCAACCCCCATCTGCCCAACGTCGTGGACCCGCGCCGCCTGGCCGATGAGCGCAACGTCGGCCGGGCGTAGCCCCATCGCCTGCGCAATCGCAATGGAAAGAGCAGCGACACGCCGAGAATGTCCGGCCGCACCGAATACGCGTAGGTCAACGGCGTCCGCCAACGCTTCCACCGTTTTCTGCGTCCCGGTGCGGAGGCGCACGCTCAAGCGCACGCTATAGTACGCTGATGCCAGCGAGAACAACAGTCCGGCGGCAAACAGCAACTGGTTGCTCACCACGGCGGTGACCGCGTCGCCAAGCGTTTGGGTGATGTCGTGCTGAAGGCCCACCAGCCATTCACCGAGCCACCAGACTTGCATCGACGCCTCACATAGCGGATCGCCTGACCCTGTGCCAATGGCCGTCCATCGGCCAGGGGCCGGCCAGCAATACTCCCCACCATGCTATGGACATACTCCTTACCCGCGTCATTACAGCGAGGCACGTCGCGACGGTAGCGATGCCTGGCCTCTGCTCCAAGCACCCGCCTCTGCTCCTGGTCGCTACACTGGAGCGTGATCAGCAGCGGAGTGGGGCGGGGCGTTCAGGTTGCGACACCAGTGACAACGTCAGCCGCGCCACGCCGGCAGCCCGACCTCGGCCCAACACCTGTTGTACCCCGTACCCGCCGTCCGTTGGCCGCCTTAGCGTTGCTGATCCTTGTCGCTTGGGGAGCACACTGGCATACGTTCCCCCGGCTTGAGTTGGGACTGGATGGCGCGTTTTCCGTTGACCTGGCACGCAGCCCTCTCGGCGAGCTGCTGGCCCTCAGTGCGCACGACGTCCACCCGCCGCTCTTTTATGTGCTGCTGAAGGGCTGGCTCTGGCTGGCCGGCGCGCACTACCTCACAGCCAAGTATCTGGCCATTGCGGCGAGCCTGCCGGCGCTACCGCTGCTTTATCAACTCGGTCGGCGCGTGTTGCCTGACTGGTTTGCCGTTTTCGCCGTGATCATACTGGCCGTCGCACCGGCCACGCTCTTTCTTGCGCCGACTGTTCGCGATTTCAGTCTGGGTCTCACCCTCTCCCTGGCCACCGTTGTCTTGACGCTGGACCTCTCCGGGAAACCAAGCCCCACCACGGGTACTAGGATGCTACGGTTGGCCGGCCTGGCCGTGCTCAGTGCTGCCGCGCTCCTTACCTGGTACTTCCACCTGTTCCTATTGCCAGTTGAAGCGCTGGTACTCCTTTACGCCAGACGGCGTGTCGTAGCAGCGCACGGCGCCCTGGCCGCCGGCTGCCTGGCAGCGTTACCGTGGTACGGCTACGTCTGGCCGCACGTCACCGGCAAACTGGCGCACGGAACGACGACCTTTGGCGGCGCCCCCCACCTGCCGAACGGGCGCGAGTTCGCTGATGGCCTGGCACGTGCCCTTTTCGGCCTGCCGGTCAGTACCGGCGCCGTCGCAGGCGACGTCGGCTGGCTCCTGGCACTCCTGCTTGGCACGCTGATCACGGCGAAGGTCATCAAAGGCGGGGCAGCGTCAACGACAGGCCGCTCGTCGGGTCGGCCCGTCCGGCATGCAACCTGCTTACTCAATGCGGCGCTGGTCCTTGGCGTGATCGAGGTCGGCGTCACGACGCTACGCTGGAGCGACATTGGTTCATTGAGCCGCTATGTGCTGCCCCTTCTCCCCTACACGTCCCTATTGCAGGCCCGAGCGCTCACGGCTTGCCGCTTCTGGTGGCGTGCCGGAGCCGCGGCGGGGCTCGGCGTGGCCGTTGCCATGCAGTTGTTCTGGTTTGTTACCCTCGTCAGCAGCCCGCCCATCGACTGGTCCCATGATCAGGCGCTCGCCTATGTGGCCACCCACGCTGAACCGGGTGACGCGCTACTCTTCAACGACAGGGCCCGCCGCGGCCGTTACCTCCTTGATGGCGGTGTACTGCCGGCCGCCGTGATCCACACTGCCGGGCAAGCGTACCTGGCAGATTCCCTGGCACAGGGGAACGACACCGCGACGGGCCTAGCGCGTTCCGCTGCGCGCATCTGGCTCGTGGAAAACGCACCATCGGTGGATGTGGCGCAGCGGGCGCTCGCCACCCACGCCTTCGGACTGCCCCCGTCCATGATCGACGGCAGCGTCGTCCAGCTTTTCCTGGCCCGTAGCACCGCACCCGTCCGTCCGAACGGGGCGGTTCTTGGCGGCGCCTTCGCGCTGGACTCCTCCCGTATCCCGTTATCTGTCAAGCCGGGGGGCCTGATTCCCATGGAACTCGATTGGCGGGACATCCGGCCGCTGGACGTCCCCTACACCGTGTTCGTCCACGTCAAGGCCTCGCCGGACAAGACGGTCGCGCAGCACGATAGCCCACCGGACCTGGGATTCTCGCCGACAACGACCTGGCAGCCGGGCCAACGGGTGAGCGACCGCTTTGCACTGGAGTTGCCGACGACGGTACCACCCGGCGATTACGCTATCCACGTGGGATTGTATAATGGCGCGACCCGGCTGACCGAGCCGGACGGCACAAACGCCATTAACGTGGGCACGTTGCATGTCGGGGCGTAGTTGGCCACCGACGGTTCAGTGCGTCCGAGCGCTGTCATCCAGGACACGACGCAGGATGTCCGGTCGATCGCTCGTGACGGCATCAACGCCCCAATCGATCAGAGATTCCATTTCCAGCGCGTCATTGACGGTCCAGACGCCGAGGGCGAGACCCCGCGCCCTTGCCGCACGGAGGTGCTCTGCTCGCACATACTCCCGGTCAAGGCCCAGGAAGCCGGCGCCGCACCCCTCGGCGTGGGCAACGAGAGCGACAGCATCAGACCGCAAGAACGCCGGCAGGGAGGAGGCTGATCCAAGGAAGCCGAGTGCCAGCCTCGGCTCGATGGCATGCACACGCGCCAGGGTCTGCGCATCGAAACAGATCACCTGCGCACCATCGATCATTGTGTGCTCACGCAGCGCCGTGACGACCTGCAACTCAATTCCAGCGTAGGCGCGCGGCCTTGGAACCTTGATTTCCACTTGCACGGCACATTGCCCTGCGGCCAGGTCAAGCAGATCCTCCAGCCGAGGAACGTGCTGGGGCGCCGACACCCCATCGCCGAATTTGGCGGCGCAGTTGAGGTGTTGCAGGTCTGCCAGCAACATGGCGCCGATCTGGCCGGTCCCGTCCGTCGTCCGATTCACATCGGCATCGTGCATGAGCACAAGGTAACCGTCCCGCGTCTGGTGTACGTCGCACTCAACAGCATCCGCGCCGGCGGCAATGCCGGCGCGGAAAGCGGCCAGCGAGTTCTCGGGCGCCAGGCCGGCGGCGCCACGATGACCGACGCAACGTGTCATCGGCGAGCGCTCCTTCTGTCCAGGCCGCGCCCGGCGCCAGCCTTCTACCGCAATTATGCTAGCATCCCGCGCACGGCCGCCTTCGGCGTCGGCGCCTCGCTGACAGAACACTGCGTACCCCCGGGGGCTGCCGGTATGACGTGCTACACTACGCAGCGCTGAAGACGGGAGGGAGGGGACATGGTAGCGGTTCGACGGTTTCTGCAGATGCATCCATTCCTGGTTGCCTGGATTCTGCTCGCCTTTGGGATGGTCGCCATCTTGCTCTGGACCAGCAGCGACGCTCACCTCTTGCCTAGCCAACTCGCCTTCCTCGTGTTTACCACCATTCTGCTGGCCGGCGCCTGCGTCTGGATTATCAGTTGGGAAGAGCCGCTCTCCAGCGACTCGTAACCGCCAGCCGGCTGCGGTCATGGCGTGGGGCGCCAGCTCTCGGCGCTGCGGAGCACGTCGGCCGGGTCGTTGAGGATTGATGCTGGCAGGCGCAGTCCTTGCACGGCAAAACGTACGGACGGCAGATAGAGCGGAATGGCCGGCGTCTCGTCGATGAAGCGTTGGCTGAAGGCGCGATAGCCCGCGCGCCGGCTGTCCAGGTCATCGGCGCGTATGGCATCCAGTGCCGCATCCGCGACAGGATCGGACCAGCCCGTGATGTTCAGGGATCCACCCGTGTGCCAGAGGTCGGCCAGGTCCGGCTCGACGCCACGCTGCTGCGTACCGATGAGCGCAGCCTGGTAGTGACCGGGAAGCACAAAGTCGCGCAACAGGCCGTCGAGGCCGACCGTTTCCACCGACACCCGGACACCGATCGCTC
Source organism: Chloroflexi bacterium UBA4733 (assembly GCA_002404055.1). The sequence goes on along the minus strand of DHIZ01000069.1, from coordinate 46,591 downwards.
GCCAGTCGCGGGCAATGGCCTGCGCCACGGCCAGGCGAGCTGGATCGTTGTCAACCAGCAACGTGACCGCCAGGGCCTGGCCGTCACGCCTGCGGGTGGCCCCGGCTGCCAATCGCCAACCCGACGCCTCCAGGTCGTGCGCCGCCGTGACATTGTCGTGGGTCGGCAGCGCGGCTGTTCCCGCAGCCTCCCAGAGACCCGGGGCCAGCGGCGTGCGTAGCGCGACCCCCCTGCCCTGCAAAGGCCCGGCGACTAGTTGCGTGCGGCTGACGGCGAGATTCAGGGCCTGGCGAACTGCCACGTTCCCCAGCACCGGGTCGTGGGTGTTCAAGAAGACGAACACCGGCCGGGACAGGGGAACTCTTGTGGTGTGTACGCTTGAGGCCGTGCTGCTATCGCTCAGCAGACGCACTCCCCCAACGCCCAGCCGTGGCAGCGCCGCTGGGATCGACCCGTCCTGCCCTGTGTCGATGATGAGCCGTCGTGGCTGCAGGTCGTCGTGACCGGTTGACTCAAGAACTGCCGTCAGACTGTTGGCAGAGAGCAGCCGATAGGCGCCGCTGCCGACAGGATGGCTGGCAAAGGGCGCCAGTTGCAACGCCTGCAGAGGAGTTGCGGCGAGCAGGTGCGCCGGCAGAATCGGGGTTGTCGCCAGGTCGAGGATACTTGCGCCGATACTCACCGGCACAGTGAGGATCACCGTCTCGGTGTCCGGTGTTGCCACCTGGACCCCCTGCCATGCAGCGTGAAGCTGGGGATCGACCGGACTATTGGTCGCTTGAATCAGGTTCAGGGTATAGGCCACGTCAGCCGACGTTACCGTCACGCCATCTTGCCAGCGCCGCGTGGCATCAAGATGGAAAGTCCAGCTCGGGCCGACGGCGCTCCAACTCGTGGCGAGGGACGGAGCGAACTGCCCATCCGCTGTCGTTGTGACCAGGGCTGGAAAGACGAGCGCGGCGATAGAGCGCACGACAGGACTTCGGCTCAGCAGTGGATTGAGCGTATCAAGCACGCCGGGCAGCGACACCGTGACGGTATCAAGCACGGGGCGCGGTGTCGCCGTTGCCGTGGGGGGCGCCGGGGTGGGCGTCGCGGTGGCCGTGGCAACGGGAGGTACGGTCCGGGTTGGCGTCGCCTGTACCGCGCGAGTGCAGCCGCCGATGAGCGTGGAGAAGGCCAAGACCTGCAGCGCAACGGCGAATGGGCCGGAACGCCTTAGTGGACGACGCGGACGGTGAAGATCGATAAGGCGCAGAAGATGATCGCCGTGGCGATCGTGATCTGAAAGATCACCCGCTCGGCGCCGCGCCGTGTGCGGAACACCGCGTTGTCCTGGCCGAAGACGGCGCCAAGGCCACTGCCGCGCGCCTGCAGCAGCACGAGTGCCACCAGGAGGATGCAGATGAATATCTGGATGACGTTCAGGTATGGCCCCATGTGTCACCTTGCCCTGTGTGCAGCGCGCCGCGCGCATCCTCTCCAGTGTACCTGTTCGCGCCGACCTATCACGCCTTTGGGTGACCCGATGGCGCGGCATCGAACGCCGCCGGGCGCGTGAAGAGCAGCAGCCAGCGTTTCCAGTTCGGCGAGCTGGCGGCGCCGACGCCCGCAGGGCGGCCGTGCGGCGCAGCGATCGGCGTTGGAGTCGGTGCGGCTGGCACCCCCTGCGCCGGCGCCGCTACCTGCACGTGGACGACGTGGTCACCTGGCTTCATCAGGCCGAGTTGCTCGCGCGCCACCTGCTCGGCGTAGGCCGGCGTTCGCTGATAGGCCAACTGGGTACTGAGGTCGCCATTCTGCTGCTTGAACGTATCCACGGCGAGTTGAGCGTCCTGGAGCTGCGCGGCCAGGGCGCGATCCGCTACCACGGCATGCGACGTGCGTACGGCGAAGTAGAGCGACACGATGACGGCCATAACGACGAAGACGTGCCGGTAGGTTGGACGAACAGTCCGCATCACCGCGGCTCGCCCAGCGTTGCCTCCGCCAGCACCGAGTAGCGAGCGCCGTCGGGAAAAAGGTCGCTGCGCATCAGGCACACGCTCTGTGCAGTGAAGGCGCCACTACTCGCCCATTGCCGCGCCCGTAGGGCCGCGCCGATGGCGGCTGCCTGCCCGCGCAAAAGCGGCGGCCGTAGCCGTCCCAGACTGACGTGCGGGCGGAACGTGCGCTCTTCCAGTTCGTAACCGCCGTCAGCCAGCGCGCGCAGCACCACCCCTTGCAACGCCTGCAGCAGGTCGCGGCTGTCCTGAATCGGCGCAGCGATGACCGTCGGGACGCGGGCATTGGGGAATAGTTCAGGTTGCAATAGCGTGAGCGTCGCAGGGCGGAGCTGGTGTACGCTCCGTGCGACAGTCGGCCACGCTGTCGCCAATTGCCGGCTCGATGACTCTCCCAGAAAGGCAAGCGTCAGATGTAACCCCTCCGGCATCTGCCAGCGAACAGGCAACATCTGCAGGTCGGCATCGCCGCGCAGTGCCTCCAGCAGCACTGCGGCGGCAGGTACCTGTACCGCTAGAAACGCCCGTACATCACTGCCGCTCACGGCCGCCGATGGTCGATCAGGTAGCGCAGCCATAGTCTCCCCATCCTCACCGTCCTGAGGCACAGGCTACAGCCAACGCGCGCCGGTGGCGAAGGCCATAGCCATCTCGGGCCATCGGGCCGCCGACAAGGCCCCTGGGCGCGCCTGGTCCGGCGAGAATTCCCTCTCGATCCTGTATCCCCGGAGGCGCGTCGAGCACCACGTGCCGTAAAGTATGGACGTGAAAGTTTGGGGCTTCCGACGGTCGCACCGGTCGCTCGGGATCGCCGGTCGAGTGTTACCGGCAGTATTGCTGGTCGCCCTCGGCACGCTGCCGTTCCTGTATCGAACGCTGCCTCAGGCTGCGCCAATGCAGCTCACCAAGATTGCGCTGCTCGTCGCGTTTTCCGGGCAGATGCAGGCGCGAGGCAACGACCTCTATGCCGCTGTTGACCTCGCCCTGCAACGCGCCAACGCCCATGCCGGCCGGACCATCGCGGTTGTGAGCGCACTGGACGATCAGGCGCAGCCGCAAACTGCGCAGGACCAGGCCCGCGGCGCTGCCGCCGATCCGGCGATCGACGCCATGGTCTGTTGCACCACGTCCAGCGCCGAGCACGCTGTGGCCGCCATCCTCCCTCCCGGCAAGCCGCTGGTATCCCTGGCGGCAACGGCGCCCGGCATGGCCGTGGATGAAGCCATGCTTGTTCGTCGCCGGCTCGGTGGGAGCACCGCCGTGGTCGTCAGCGACCAAACGATACCGGGAGAGGCGCGCGCAGGCGCGCTGATGCCGGCCTTTCGGGCGGCCGGTTATACGGTCTCCCTGCAAGTGGTGGACTTCGCCGGCGGCAGCCTTGCCGGCCGGATCGCCGTCGCAGTCGCCCAGGAGACTCCCGACCTGATCGTTGTTGACGCCGACTATCCCAGCGCGGCGACGTTGGCTACGGCTCTGCGCGGCGCTGGTGTTACCGCACCACTGGTAGGTGACGACCGTCTGGATGGCGCCCCGGCGGCCGCGCTGCTGAATGGGGACGGACCGGTGTGGTATGTGGCGCTGGATCGAGTCGCCTTGTTGCAACAGGTCCCCACGACCTTCGTCAGTGACTTCAGTCAGTTGCGCGGCCATCCACCTTCGGCGCGCGACATCCTGGCGTACGTCCAGGCGAGTGCTGCCGTTCACGATGGGCTGGCTTTTGTTCATGCCACAACCGTGCCGGTGGTGCTCTACCAGCTCATCCCGGGCGTCTATCCGGCCCCACCGGTCGGGACGGTGGGGGGCGGCAGTCCGTGAGTGGCGCGCGCCCTATGGAACCGGGGGACGTGCCACATCTCCACTTGCGCTTCGACAGCCTGTTCAATCGCGTGTCCCTGCAGGAGCACGCGCGTGACTTCCCGGGTCTCGCCTGGACGAACGATCAGTACGAGTATGTCGTGGCGGACCGTTGGAAGTCGCGTGCCGCTATCGGCGCCATAATGGAGGTGAGCGGCCCCGGCCGTGGCTTTCGCGGGATACTCCCGTCGGCGTTGCGCGATGCCCAGTGGCCGGCGCGACGGGCCGCCATGATCGAAGGTCTCCTGACCAGCCTGCAGCAGCGAGGTTGCCGGCTGGTGCTGGTGGGCGACAGGGAGGCTGAACGTAGTCTGCAACCTTTCCTGACGTTGGGGTTCGAGCTCGTTGAGGACATTGTCTACTACCGTAAGCCGGATTGCGCCGTGTCGCGCCATCCTTCGCCCCTGGTGCTGCGACGCTTGCGCGTCGCTGACACGCCTTACCTGGTGCAACTGGAACAGCGCGTCTTTCCCTGGCTGTGGTGGTATGGGGAGAATGAATGGTACTTGATCAGGATGCTGGCCGATGTCGAAACACACCTGGCCTACCGTGACGGCGTCCTGGTCGGTTACGAGACACATACGGTCACCGGCGACCATGGTCATCTTGACCGCCTTGGCATCGAAACCAGCTTGCAGGGCCACGGCCTGGGGGAAGAGCTCCTGCGGCTGGCTACCACCCGCATCGCCGAACTGGGTGGCAGGGAGATCGGACTCTCCACCCAGCGCGGCAACCTCCGCGCCCGTCAACTCTACGAGAAGCACGGCTTTCGCTTGACCAGCCAGAGCCTCCGCTATTACGGACGGATTCTGGACCCGACGGTACGCAGCCTCCTGGAGCTCCCCGACAATGATGGTTCGCAGCCACACACCGCCTGATCAGGCGCGTTCGTCTTGTCGACGTGCTCGCGTGGCCGCTAGCCACGCTGATCGTGCCTGCTCCATGTCGGCCAGACGCACGCCGCCGTGGCTGCCGGAACAGACACAGCGGGCGATGACGCCGTCACTATCCTGGTCGTCCCCGGTCTCGAAGGCCACACACTTTTGACGGTCGATCCAGCTCCCCATCAAGCGGAACGCCAGCTCGTAGCGCCCTGGGGTGGCGTTGGCGCGGCCCGTACCGCGGCGTCCGCGCGCCTCTCGTGAGATCTGCGCCAGTTCGTCGACGGCGTAGCGGCGCCCTATCGGTACGCCCCCCGTTCCACGCCGCCGCTCGCCCTCGACGACCAGGGCGGCATTGGGCCGGTACCGCAGGCGGACGTTGCGCAAGCCGTCGGCATCCAGCTCGTGGCCGAGTGCGCGCAGCCGGTCGGTCCACGTCGCGCCCGGCTGCGTCTCTTCCGCTGTCGGGACTTGCTCTCCTACGTCCACGGGCACAATACCTCCCAGGATCGAACGCTGACGGCAGCAGCGGGCAGCAGATAGCGGCGCCTCGTTGCTCAATGCACCCTATCATATCGCCTGGGAGCACCGGCGCCTAGGTTGTCTCGCCTGTGCGGCACAATAGTTGTCGGTGACGATGTGTTCAGGATTGAGGACTCGATATGCGAGAATTGGTCCGAAACGCTGTGACGTTTCAACTGATGCGGGGCGACATCACCAGGGTTGCTGTCGACGCCATCGTCAACGCCGCAAACACAAGCTTGCTAGGGGGCGGCGGTGTGGATGGCGCCATCCACCGCGCAGGCGGGCCAGCGATCCTGGCAGCGTGCCGGCTGGTGGGTCGCTGCCCAACCGGGGAAGCGCGCATCACGACCGCCGGCAAGCTGCCTGCCCGTTACGTCATCCACACGGTTGGACCAGTCTGGCACGGCGGTGAGAAGGGAGAGTCTGACCTGCTCGCCTCGGCCTATCGCAACAGCTTTGCCCTTGCCAAAGAACACCAGGTGACCAGCATCGCTTTTCCGTCGATATCGACTGGCGCCTATCGCTACCCGATCCAGCAGGCGGCGCCGATCGCCCTTGCCGCCGCCGACGCAGCGACTCGGGACCCCGGCACACTGCGGGAGGTCATTTTCGTGCTCTACACTTCCGACGCATTTGAGGTGTACGAGCAGGCTCTGGCCAGCCTGGCCTCGTAGGGCCGAGCCAAGCCCACCCGCGACGAGCACATGCGTGGATGTGAGCAGCGGAAATGGGCACAAAGAAGGGAACACAACCCGTGACGGAGTTCGGCAAGCAAGCTGCGGCGTTGGTGGCTCGCCTCACGCTGGAAGAGAAGATCGGTCAAATTCTTCTGCTGGCCTTTGCCGGCCCGCCGGACGTGGGCCCGCGCCAACTGATCGAGAGGTATGGGCTGGGCGGCGTCTACGTCAGCCAGGACAACGCGGCAACGCCGGAAGAAGCGGCCCGGCTGAGCACAACGCTCCAGGGCTATGCGCGGACCACGCCGTCTGCCGTGCCCCTCCTGATCGCTGCCGACCACGAGGGAGCCTGGAGCGTAGTCGCCCCGTCTACTACGACGGGACCCGGCAACCTTGGTCTCGGCGCGACGCACAATCCGCGCTGGACGGAGGCAATGTACGCCGTCCTTGCCCAGGAGTTGCGCAGCGTCGGCTACAACACGCTGCTGGCGCCCTGCGTGGATGTCAACAGTAACCCGCGCAACGCCATCATTGGCATGCGGTCGTTCGGTGACGACCCGGTGGCCGTTTCGGCGCATGCCGCTGCCGCCGTGCAAGGAGCGCAAGCGAATGGCGTTATCGCCGCGGCAAAGCATTTCCCCGGCCACGGCGACACCCAGACAGACACGCACCGCGGCCTGGCAATCGTCGATCGGACGGCAGAAGCCGTGCGGGCCACTGATCTCCTGCCGTTTCGTGCTGCCATCGGGGCGGGCGTGGGGATGGTAATGACCTCGCATATCCTCTACCCCGCCTTTGATGCCGAGCAGCCCGCCACGCTCTCGCGCCGTGTGCTTCAGGGACTGCTTCGTGAAGAGCTCGGCTTTCAGGGTCTCATCATTTCCGATAGCATGAATATGGCTTCCATCAGCCGCGTCTATCCGCCGGGAGAAGCGGAGGTACAGGCAATACTGGCGGGTGTAGACATGCTGATGCTGGCCGAGGAACACTACGCCCACGACCACACGACATACCTGGAGCGCCAACTCACTATTGTGGAGCGTTTGCTGGAAGCAGCGCGAAGCGGCCGCCTGCCGTTATCCCGGCTGGACGACGCCGTTTCCCGCATCATCAAACTCAAGTTGAGCCACGGCGTCTTCAATCAGCCGTCCCCGCGTCCCGCTGAAGCGCGTCGAATCGTGGGCGCCGCGGTGCACCGTCAGATCGCTTCAGCCGCCGCGACTGCCGGAGTAACACTGCTCGGTGCCGACAATCGCTTGTTACCGGTTGCGCCGCACGTCCCGCTCACGATAGTGAACACCACGTCAGCCGGCGCCTACAGCATCCTCAGCGGCACCCGAGGGATTGGGCCCAACCAGACGGTATCGGCGTTCGACGCCTTTGTCGCGGCCTGCCGGCTGCGCACCCCCAACATGCTCGTCTTGAGTGCAGAGGAGGCGTTCCAACCCAACGGCGCCCCCAGCGACCATGTGCCTACAGTCGGGGTCGTAGTCGCCGTGACGGAGAACTACCCGTTACCGGGCGAGGATTTCGACACGACCGCCCAGGTTCCCCGGCTGCTGCGCCTCCAGGCTGCTGTGGGACCGCGCCTGATCCTCGTGGCCCTGCGCGATCCATATGACCTGCCGCGACTTGACCCACTGCCGACCTGCCTCTGCACCTGTTCGTTCCGTCCCGAAGCGGCAGCGGCCGCCGCCGCCGTCCTTTTTGGCGAGTCGCCAGCCAACGGCCGCCTGCCGGTGCGTTCCTGATGCTGTCAGCAGGGACGCGCGGCCTGAGGCGTGAAGCAATTGCTTGACCCGCCTTGCGAACCAGGGGTACCATGCGGCAGCCACGGGGCTGTAGCTCAATTGGGAGAGCATCGCCTTTGCAAGGCGGGGGTTTGGGGTTCGAGCCCCCACAGCTCCACATGTGGGGAGTGCATAATGGCTCTAGAGGTTCAGCGCAGCCCTGCTGTTACCGTGCATGAGGTATCGCCAGCGGAGCGCTGGCAGATCTTTGACGAGGCGGCGCGGTACTACCTGGGGAAGACTGGTAAAGAGTTCGCCCGCGCGTGGGACGCGGGAGAATTCGACGCCGACGTGGATGAACCCAAGACGATGCGCGTAGCCTTGCTACGCCCCGATGCCTGGTAGGGCCTCAAGCTAGGTGGCAGCCGCGTCAGACAGGAAGCGCACCCCATGAGCATCGAACATCTCCACTTTTCCATGCGCATCGAATGGAGCGACGAGGATCAAGCCTTTATCGTGACGGTCCCCGAACTACCGGGCTGCCGTACCCATGGCTCCACCTACGATGAAGCGGTCCGGCAAGGCCGCGACGCCATCGAAAGTTGGATAGATGCGCGGCGGGCGAGCGGACGGCCCATTCCCGCACCGCTCGTCTACGTCGGCGTCTAGAGGCATCCTGGCCTGATCCTGGCCATGCTCTGGATGGGACTTCCAAACTATGCGGTTGTTGGCCAGATGACAGATCAAGTCCCGTAGGATGGGGACGGGACTAGTATTTCAGGGCTGGCGCGTGCTGGCGCAAGGCGAGGTCCGCCAGCGCAGTGTCGGCGGCGATCAGTACCGGGCCATGCTCGCCATCGTCACGCATCAGGGCGTAGCCGGCCAGGGCGTCGGGTCCGTCTTCCCGCACGGTGCGGTAGACAGCCGCCAGCGCGTCCACTTCGGTCGGATACTCGTCGGTCAATGCGCCGGCGTCGGCGTCCCATAGGGCAAAGGTACTCACATGGGCAGTCTACGGCGATCGGCGCACGGAGGCAACTCGCGTCACACAGGCGGGTGTCCCCCAAGTATTTGCGCGGCCTGCTTGCTAACGGTGTCGCTGCCGCGCCCGGCGACTGAAGTCGCGGGCTATTCGAAGCGAAGTCCGCCTACGCGGACTAATCCAGCCGCCGAAGGCGGGTACCCACCGCAGTGGGTGGTTGCTTACCGTAGCCCGCGACTTTAGTCGCCGGGAGGTCCCAAGCATACGGCGCAAAACTATGGGGGACACCCCACACAGGCCAGGAGCAAGGCCGGTGATGCCCACAGGGTGTGGTGGCCGGGTGTGCGGAGTGTACGTTCGTAAACCAGGTTCTGCGGTTGTCCTTCCGGCGTCAGCGTGGGGATGCGGAGCTCGGCGACGAATCCGCCCAGCATTGGTAGACCGCGGGCTTGCCGGTGCGCTTGCGCCTCCGTGGCGAACACTCCAGCCAGCCGTCTGTGGAAGCAACGACAACCTTGGCATGATAATACGCTGCGCCATCTCTCACATTTGTTGACTATTGCAAGCCGTTCGTTGCCGTCAGCATCACTGCCAAATGCTGCCTGGAGCATACCGAACGGCGGCTAAGATGTCGGATCAGGCTGGTGTGGCCAGACGAAACGGCCTTTTGTTTGCCCTACCAACAACCTTTGAAGGCGGGATGCCTTCTCCCGATCCTCCGATTCGAGGGGAACACCGGTGATTTCAGCTCCCAATGGGTCCTCGGCCTTTGGTTCAACCTTCAGTCCAAGGTCGCGGATTCGACCGACGTGAAGCGTAACAACCGCTTTCGGCTTCTTCAGTGCGCCAAGGGCATGTTCTAGTGAGCATGAAACGGAGAGGCCATTCTTGCTCATACGCCGTTCGAACGCCCTATCCTGTACTTCGCCGTTGTCAGCGTCAATCCATTGGGACCGCAGTACCCGGTATACAATGGTGCTGCATGGCAACTGTGTCGAACTTGTCCCGGTGGTGTCCAAAGGTTCGCTCATACATTGGTCAACCAGCGCGTCCATTTGGCGAGCGTTTGGGGTGACAATCCTTCAACGCCAAACTCTTGCCCCTGCTCGTGATAGATATAACCCGTTTCATGGCTACGGGCAGGTATCGACAATTTGATGTAGCGATCGGGCCGCTTCCAATAGACGTGAATGCCCTGATCCGCCGCCGTGGCAACGGACGCTCGCGGAAATGGGCCGTTCACAGCATGTCGAATGTCCATGAGGAGGTGTAGCGCCTGCTCAAAGGCGTACGGCGTCGGCCTATCCTCAGCATCGTCTTCGCGAAGTAATTTCACGAGGCGCGACACATTGGTATCAAAGTGATCGTCCAGGGGAACATCAACGGTGGGGCCCGCTTGCGTACTGAAAGCTGGGTGTTTCGGCAGCACCGCGAACTTCGCGCTATATGGTTGGGTCGGTTCCATTGCTCGTTCCAACATAGCGACGACAAGAGTCTGCCTAGCCCGCTTGGCGGCACTATATGCGTCGTCGCCAGCAGGCGATGTCCCACTGGCTTCAGTCGCACGGATGGAGGCGGCAGTATTCGGTGACCCAGGCAACCACCTGGGCATCATCGCCAGGTCCTGGTAGCCTACACTCGTCTCGGTTGGTATTAGAGCGTAACTCACGACTCGATCTCCTCCGGGAAGTAGACGCGCAAGATTGTGCCCATTTCTTCGAGCGCATCCGTGAAGAACCGCCGCATTTGTGTTGGATCGAACTGGTTTTGTTCAAGCCCCTCCTCGAGAGTATTAATATCCTGCTCAACAGCGATGGCTGGGTTTGCCCCTATCTGGGCAGTTCTGAGGCGTACCCAACTGTTGATACTCTGGGGCTGAAAACGAGCGATGTACTGCTTATGGTTATGAATTTCGAAACTCCGAGAATGCCGAAATGAACCCTCTCTTGCTGCTTCATTGCAGAACTTTTCGACCAGGTACCGCGCCGGCTCGGGCGCTTCACAACCACGCAGCATCACTAATGCGAGCCGCCCGACGCGCACCCCGTTTTGCTGAACATAGTGTTCGAGTACTTGAGAACACTGGGTCACAATTTCGTGTAGCTGTCCCTCTTGTACCAGCCCCGCGTTCGGTCCCCAAAAGGAATCCATCCGTGCTGGGGCCGCATTAATTCTCCACACATTGTCTAGACTTTGCAGCACTACACGCGGAATCATTGGCGGTGTGTCATCAGGCAACGGAAATGACGCCGCCGAACCGTTGTAACGTAGCGCATATTCGCCTAACACACTGGCTAGCGCCCTGGCTGGCGCAAACGCCCCGACGTCTGGCGTAAACATAACGGCCTGAACTGCCCCGACCTTGAATTCAGATGCTCTCGGCATGTCTCCGTGCGTCCCTACCCTTTCGCCTTCGATCCCTAAGGCATCTGCGCCGCCTCACTCGCACCGTCCGGTCTCTACGGTCCGAGAGTTAAGCATACACCATCAGGCTGTGCAACCACGGGATCGATGAATAATGAAAAGAAGGGGAAAGGGTGACGTCAGGTTATGACTGCCCCTATGGGTAGCACAACACCCTGACGATCCCCGACTGAAATGTCGCTATCGGCGCTTTCTCTCTCGGTGAGGGGGACATCATACCGCCAGATATCGCCGCTGCCCTCCGATGGTTTCGCATGAGTGTACTTTCCCATCGTGCTAATAGACGCATGACCCAGGGTTGCTTGTACCAAAGTGATCGGGGCTCCCCAGGCTAGAGTGCCGGTCCACTGAACCCGACCTTGCGAGAGCGATCAGTCTCAGCTCTTCATTGCGGCCATCGCCGGAGTGTTTGACGGGTGTCGGGCCGGTTCACCCGGCGCTTCAGCGCCGGGCGAACCGGCAGCAGCGATTAGTGCATCGGCGCTCTAAGCACGTAGCCAGAACAAAGGCATACTTTTGCCGCCGATCCCCTCTGGAGCGTCCCATGCCAAAGTTATGGTCACATGCTTAGCGCGTCAGGGCCGGCGCGTGCTGGCGCAAGGCGAGGTCCGCTAGCGCAGTGTCGGCGGCGATCAGCACCGGGTCATGCACGCCATCGTCACGCATCAGGGCGTAACCGGCGAGCGCATCCGGGCCAGCCTTCTCCACGGTGCGGTAGAGCGCCGCCAGTGCGTCCTCTTCCGTTGGATACTCACCGGTGAGGTTGGCGGTTACAGTGTCCCAGAGTTCGTATAGCATGTCCATAGTCTACACGGTCGGCCGGGCAGACACGACACGCACCACGGCGGACAACAGTACAGCAGCATCGCCCCACAGGGTGTGATGGCCGGGGCCACCCGTCTTCTCCACCCGAATGGCGGCGGCTTCTGGGATCTGGAGTTCGGCGACGTACTCGCCCATGCGGTAGTCCACGCCGCGTGTCTTGCGACAGGCCTGGGCGAGCGTGGCAAAAACGGAGATGCCTTCTAGCAAGCGGACCATCGCCGGAGGAGCATCGACAGGCATGCGGCCGGTTTCCACGCCGGATAGGAACGCATGGACCGTCGGGGGGTCAGTCTTGACGACGCGGTAATAGGTGCGCATCATGACGGGTACATCCTGCCCGGACGGGTCAGGAACCGTCCGCCCGATGCCGTCATGCGCCCCCCTGTGTGGCTGGCTTCCATTTCGAGGCAGTCAGGCTCCCCAACCGGCATGATCACCAGGAAGTCGTCTACTGTCTTTGTCGGCCACAGCAGCGCCACACGGGCCGCCAGCCGGTCGCGTGTTTCCAGTGGGGCGTAGCTGGCCAGCTTGCAGAGGTTGCCAGCCGCAATGCAGACATGCTCCAGGAGCGGATGCGGCGCTATGTGCCGGCATATGCCCCCCGTGCCGTCCGTGTCGATCGGCGCAATAATGAAGATGCGCCGCCCGATGCGGATGTGTAGCACGAACCCAGCCGCAACCATGGCGTGCGCTCGGTCGCGCTGGACGTGAAACACCTCCCCCAGTTCGGTCACTGTCAGGACGGGGCTGGGCGCAACAATTCGTTGAGTAGTACCATTTTCAGCATGCGGGCTGGGGGATTGTGGCGGGCGAGGACGGGCGGTAGAGTTCACTCAGCGTTGCCTTTCTAGCGATGGGCGCGCGGCACGGGTAGGAGCGGTAGGCCCTGGTAAGTCAGCCGCTCCGGCCCGTGGTGTCCGTCGACGTTCATTATGTCTGCGCCACATATAATTGAACCGGACGCCACCATGCACGTCTATGAGACGATCACCCTACGGTCGTTGCCGTCGCTGCGCATCTTTCCTGTCTGGCATTATGCTATACGTCTTCACCTTGCATTGAGCGGTCGCCGTAACTGAATTGCCGGCGTCCACTGACACCATGGCAGCATCCCAGCGATCACTACCAGAGGGAAACACGCGTTAGCCCGGAAGTTGCCGTTACGTTCTACCCTGGTTCGCGCATTCCCACCAGGCATAGACACGCCGCGCTATGTAACGGCTGCAAGGGTCTTGCCGGAGCCGACAATTGTTTCAATCAATGCCAGCAACAGCCCCCCCAGTTTGACACTTCCGGGCTGCTCTCTGGTCCAAAAGAGTCCAATCCTAGTCCAATGCGGTGCAATATGGTGGTCCACTCCTGTCCTCCTGTCCATTATGTGTTGCGTACCAGACGGAGAGTAGCGTAGAATGGACAAGAATAATGCTATGCTGGGCTTTTGCAAGGCGAGGGTTTGGGGTTCGAGGCGCAAGAGATCCCCATTGGAGAGTGCGTCATGGCCATAGAGGTTCAACGCAGCCCCGGTGTCACCGTGCATGAAGTGTCGCCCACGGAGCGCTGGCAGATCTTTGACGAGGCGGCGCAGTACTACCTGGGGAAGACTGGCAAAGAGTTCGCTCGTGCGTGGGACGAGGGAGAGTTCGATGCTGACCCAGATGAGCCCAAGACGATGCGCGTAGCCTTGCTACGCCCCGATGCCCGGTAGGACCCCAAGCCAGGCGGCAATCGCATTCCGAGACTCGCTGCAGCGGTCACTCGGCTGCGTTGTAGACGCTCGCCTCAACGTTGATGGGTACCGCCAGCCTGCGTACCCAACGGAACTCTTCACGGCAGACCTGGGCCGGGGACTACCGGTGCCCTTTTGGGGGAGTCGGCAATTCAAACTCGTAGTGATCATCAAGTATCGCATCGTCAAAGAGTCTGGATTTCGAGGTCCATGGGCGACCCGCATCGGCAAGTACGAGTACTCTGTCCTTGACAAGGACGATAGGGAGATTCTGGCATTCCACTGGCATCCGGGGCAGCGAAATACGGTTTCATGGCCCCACCTACACATGGGCAATGCCATCCTTGTAGGTACATACGGCTTTCTCCATAAGGCGCACATACGGACCGAGCGGATCGCGCTCGAAGACGTGGTGCGGCTCGCGATAGAGGAATTCGGCATCTCACCTGTACCGCAGCATGTAGACAATTGGGATCGGACGCTTGACCAGCGGCGGAAAGAATTCGAGCGATTGCGAACCTGGCCCTAGCCTTATCAAGCGTTTGTACTGCGTAGCCCCAGCCCTGGGGGCGTCGGCACTGCCAGCGATAGCCGCGTTGCCAATCCCGTAGGACGCGAACGGGCCTAGCGCGTCAGGGTCGGCGCGTGCTGGCGCAAGGCGAGGTCCGCCAGCGCAGTGTCGGCGGCGATCAGTACCGGGTCATGCTCACCGTCGTCATGCATCAGGGCGTAGCCGGCCAGGGCGTCGGGTCCGTCTTCCTGCACCGTGCGGTAGACAGCCGCCAGCGCGTCCGCTTCGGTTGGATACTCGCCGGTCAATGCGCCGGCGTCGGCGTCCCATAAGGCAAAGATACTCACATGGGCAGTCTACGGCGATCGGCGCACGGGGGCAACTCGCGTCACACATGCCAGGAGCAAGGCCGGTGCTGCCCATAGGGTGTGGTGGCCGGGTGTGCGGAGTGTGCGTTCGTAAACCAGGTTCTGCGGTTGTTCTTCGGGCGTCACCGCGGGGATATGGAGTTCGGTGACGAATTCGCCCAGCATTGGTAGACTGCGGGCTTGCCGGTGCGCTTGCGCCTCGGTGGCGAATACTGATAACCCACTGCACAGGCGTAGCTTCTCCGGCGTCGGATCGGCCAGGCGCCGACCTAGCTGTGCCTGTGGCGTGACATCGATGATCGTTGGCGGGTCGGCTTTGACGACGCGATAGAAGGTGAGAAGTTCACCTAGTCCTCGCCCGTGGCCAACCCTGCAGTGATGAAATGGCCCTGCCGAGGGCATCAATGTACTTGACTCACTCAGGGGAGGTGGGACATAATAGAGGTTGAGGTCGAACGGCTGCCCGATGCGGTTCTATCGCACAGGCCCGGGGAGTTTCCGGGCCTCCGGCTCGTGAGTTTATTGGCAATGCTCGAACGGTACACCTTCAGCTTCTATGAGGTCGTCTCCAACCTGGGTTGGGTGCGGTCTCACGCTGACCTTTTGAAGACATACGCCGGTGAGCCCGGTAAGTGGGACATGGAGCGAATCCGCAAGATTTTTGGGGAAGCGCGAGAAGAGTGCCTGAAGAATGGCTTTTATCATTCCGCGAAACTGGCCGCGACGTTTGAATCAAGATGTCTAGTCGAGCCTAGGCCGGTCTTTACCTTGGTCAACAACGGGTACACATGGGGGTCGATCAGGAATGATATCGAAACGCTGGAGGATTCCTTTAGTAGCGAGCTGAGAAGAGAGCTGTTCTTTCATATTCCATCAGATAAGGAGCGTTATTTTGAAAGAGATAACCTATTTGGACCAGAAGTAGCTCAAGAATTCCCCTCATGCGCCGGTGATATACGAAATTCCGGTACGTGTTTCGCTGTTGAGCAATACGATGGGGCTGTATTCCACCTCATGCAGGTTCTTCAGATAGCATTGAACTCTCTCGCTCAAAAGTTTGGCGTGCCATTTGGGAATACTAACTGGCAAAACGTCATTGACCAGATTGAGGCAAAAGTCAGGAAGATCGATTCTTCTTTCGGGCCGAACTGGAAACAACAGCAAAAGGTGTATTCCGAGGTAGCGCTTCATTTCCGTTATCTGAAAGATGCGTGGCGGAATCATATAATGCACGAACACATTCCTTACGACGAGGGAAAAGCGTTGAGTATATGGAACCACGTAGATGGGTTTATGCAAGAGTTGGTGGCAGGTGGGCTATCGGAGCCGGGAGCCGACCAAGCATAGTACGGGCTCGTTGTTGAGTCGAGGCCGCAAAGCCCCGATGCGCCCCGCTTGACAGCAGTGCCATCCTGTAGGTTTGGCGTTGAGGAAATATCACGCCGTTACTTGCAGGGAGGAGTACGATACCTACCAGTTATTGGTCCCCGGGCGCCTCGCCGCGGCAAAGCGGCGGGCGCCTTGCCCGCGTCCGCCACGCCATAATTCATTTTTGTGCAACCTCGAAGCTTTTTGTGCAGATGCCTGTTTGTAAGCAATGCTCAGTATCCCTTCTGCGTCATAGGCAGCGACGCTCAGATCGGGTAGACCTTCAGCACCTCGTCGCCGTAGTGGTTGATGACCTTCACGGCGATATTACCCGTTTCTGGCCTGTCGAAGGGGCGGCTCACCGTGCTATACAGACTTGCCCAGGCTGCTTCGTCGATGTCCGCGCGTAGCGCGCGCTTCAGCTTGTCGTAGGGTTCGTCTGCTCCGGTGAAGTAGGCGTGGCGAACGAAGAAGCTCTCGCCGTTGTAGTCCGTATCAATGAACCAGCAGGCAATGTCGTCGGTCGAGGCGCTGCGAAGCTGCCCGGTGGTCGGGTCGTACACGTCCACGCCCTTGATCTCGATGATAATCTGCCCGTTCTGCTGCTTCCTGATGTCCACGTCCGGTTCGCCGAAGACCATGAACAGGTTGCCGGCGCCGGTCTTCTTGAGTAGCTCGTCGCCCATCGCCAGGTCGGGGTTCATCTTGGCGGGCAGGACGGTCAGCTTGCCGTAGCGTTTTGCCTCCTCGGTGACGTGGGGATCGAAGGCAAAGCCGCAGACGATGAGCACATCGAAGCCTATGCCCTGCACTGCTTCCTTGGCGGCTTCCTTCACCTGCTGCGGGCCGACCGTGCCGTGCTCCGGGCCGATGGAGACGGCGACGCGCCGGGTCTTTCTATCGGCGTCGGTGTATTCGCCCGTCGCGTTCAGCCACGCCCCGGCATAGGGGTCGAGCCGGTCGAAGGTGAGGCGCTCGTCTTTGCGGGTGTTCTGCACGCCTGCCTTTTTGAGGTTGTCCAGGATCATGGTGGCGAAGTCCTGCTCCTTTTGGGCTTCCTGCTCCGTCACCGGGCCGTCCTGGTAGTCGTCGGCGGTGGACAGCATGCGATGCGGCGAGAGACTTTCCACCGAGAAGGGGCCACACACGCGCACACGCTTGTTGTCTTCGTAAGGCTGGTCGTAGAGCGTTTCGGACTCAGCGTGGCGGGCGATGGCGGCGTCGAGCTCCTGGCGCGTCATCCCTTCCGTGATGTCCGGGTTGTTGGCGATGGACTTGAGCGTGACGTGCGGCACGTGCTTGTAGACGAAGCCCTTGCGGATGTCGTCTTGCGTCTTGTAGTCCGGGGGCATCTTGCCGGTGAGTTCGGCTTCCTTCTTGATACCCTCGGGGGAGTCGGCCAGCAGGTAGTAGGGATACCTCGCGGCCATCAGGCGGGTACGGGCAAGGGCCAGGGCGACGCGGCTGGTGTCACAGGTGATCCAGCGCCGGCCCCACTGCTCGGCAACGTAGGCTGTCGTGCCGCTGCCGCAGGTCGGGTCCAGCACGAGATCGCCGGGGTCGGTGGTCATCAGGAGGCAGCGAGTGATCGTCTTCGAACCCGTTTGTACGACATACACCTTTGGGTCGGTGAAACTGCCAGTGCCAGTGTCCGCCCAAACAGAGTCAAGCGGATAAACCGGAAAGTCATCTACGAATCGGACATAGGCCAGGCTCGATCCCGACACGGCAATACGATCAGCTGTGGCGAGACGCTGCATCCCAGACATGGTCGCCTTCCAGTTTGAGCTTGGCCCTGGGTGGTACGACTTGCCGTTGAACTCAAAAGGCACCGTCGTGTTCGTTCGGAATCCTTGCGACGTGATCACGTCGAACCTCAGAACACGCCATCCGGTGGGCACTGTCTCCGGACCAGCCATCTCGGCCGCTGTCATCTTTCTGATGGATCCATCCGCCCCCATGACTCGGCTGTAGACGCCCGCCCCTTCGCTGCCGCCAGACTTTTCTAGGTATAACTGACGATACTTCACGACCTGCCGATTTTTCGCGTACCACAAGATGTAGTCAACTGACGCAGCAAGGAGATCTGCGGTTGTTCCTCCAGACTTACGAACGATGAGCAGTGCACAGAAGTTGTCAGCACCGAATACTTCGTCCATGACGCTTCGCACCAGATGCACATTCTCATCGCCAATCTGCACAAACACGCTCCCCGTCTCGGTGAGCAGATCGCGAGCTACGACCAGACGGTCACGCAGATACGATAGGTAGGAGTGGATGCCGAGCTTCCAGGTGTCGCGGAAGGCGCGCACCTGTTCGGGCTGGCGGGTAGCGTCCTCGGCCCTGCCGTCTCGCACGTCGTGCTTGCGGGTGCTCACCTGCCAGTTGGAGCCGAACTTGATGCCGTAGGGCGGGTCGAGGTAGATGGTCTGCACCTTCCCCTTGAGACCTTCCTTCTCGGCTAGCGAGGTCATCACCAGCAGCGAGTCGCCCAGGATCAGGCGGTTGGTCCAGTTCTGCTCGTGGTGGTAGAAGTCGACCTTCTGGTCGAATTCCTCGGGGCCGCCGTCGAAGTCGGCGAAAAGGCTTGGCTGGTCGTTGCTCGGCTGCTCGGTTCGGGGCAGCGCGTCGATAATCGCTTGCGGGTGGACCTTTTCCTGGATGTAGATCGGCACGACGGGGACGGTGAGGTCGGCGCCGTCTTGCTCGTCCTTACCCTTCCATACCAGTTGCGGATCAAGCGAGGGGTCGCGCGGGTAGCGCATGCTTGTTGGGGCGATCTCGTCGTCGGCCACGAAGTCGCGCAACTCCTCGGTCGGGATGTTGGCGCGCTTGTCCTTGTGGTGGATGGAGTCCACGTCTAACGGGGCCGGGGGCTTCTTAGGCATGCGCCAGTTCCTTTGCTGTGTGCGCCTGGGCCATGCTCAGGAAGCCCCGGATCAGGCTTTGCGCGTTCCAGGGATCGGCGACTTCGAGAAACGCCCAGCGACCAAAGCTGCCGTGATTGTTGACGGCCGGCGCCCAGAGCGTATACGCCGTGGCGACTTTGGCGGCCTTGTCCTTCTTCTGCTCACCGGTCACTTCGACAATGAGGTTCAGGAGGTCGTCCCGGCCGCGGCCGTCGTCGATGCAGGCGATGAAGTCGGGGATGTAGTTCCTCTCCTCCCCGTTCAGCGTGTAGGGGATCATAAAGCCGAGATTCTGGTTCTTCACGTAGCGGATGACCTCCGGCATGGCTTCCAGCGTCTCGGCCAGCTTCTGCTCCCAGGAGCCGGTGTCGGCCACCACGTGGGAGACGTGGCACCTGTCGGCGCGGGTGGCGAAGACGGGCCGGGTGGTGTCGAAGTCCACGTATTGGGTGGAACCGACGGTGTCATAAGGGCGCAGGATGGGCTTGAGCGCCGCCGTACCGTCGGTGGCAGCGACGATGGCTTTGTAGATGCGGTCAGCAGCGTCGTGGGCGAACTCGATCAGCAGCAGCAGTTGGGGGAAGGTGTTGTCCTTCAGGGTGACACATTCGCTGAGCCAGCGTTTGGCAATGCCGAGCAGTTGGGGGAAGAGCCAGGGCTTGTCGTTGCCGTCGTCGTCGCGGAAGTATTTCTCCAGCGTGAGCCTGGCCAGCAGGAAGGCGACCTCGTTGGGACGGCGACGCTTGAGGTCGTCGAGGGTGTGGATGCTCGCTTCCCCGACGATCGGTGCATTCTCGGTCCTGGTCGGGATGTCGGCCGTGGAGAGCGACAGGTGCGATTCGGCAGTGAACGTGGCGCTCAGCCGCTCGCCGGCCACGTCGTAGCGGTAGCCCAGAAGGCGGGGGAATACGATCTCGCAGGCGAGGCGGCCTTCGAGGGCGCGGACGCGGGTCGGCAGCGGTCCGGGTTTGGGGGTTTTGGTAGCGCCACTACAGGGGATGAAGGAGAAGGGCACGCCGTAGACCTCGGCATATTCCGGGTCGAAGTGCCCCGTCGCGTTGGCGGCGTAGCTCATCCGCCGCAGGGCGCGGCCGACGACCTGCTCGCAGAGCAGTTGCGTGCCGAAGGCCCGCACGCCCAGGACGTGGGTGACGGTGTTGGCG
>DHIZ01000069.1:25320-26543 GCA_002404055.1 Chloroflexi bacterium UBA4733 | reverse complement strand
GTGACGGTGTTGGCGTCCCAGCCTTCAGTGAGCATGGAGACGCTGACCACGCACTTGACGTGTTCGCCGAGCTTGCCGGCTTTACCAACCGTGTTCATCACCTCGCGTAGCAGGTCTTCATCGGTGAGGTCCTCGGCGTCGCGGCCCGGAAAGCGGGCGCGGTAGTCGGCCTTGAACTCGTCAATCTCTCGCGCGGCGATCTGCTTGAAGTCGTCGCGCATCGAGCCACCGGATTCAAGTTGCTGGCTATCGACCAGGATGGTGTTGGGGCGATGGAGCCAGCCGCCGTTGCCATCGTCATTGCGAAAAATCGGTAGTTGCCCTGCCTGGACGATGGTGTGCTCGCCGATCTGCTTTTCCCAGCCGGCGATGAAGTCGAAGACGAGCTTGGAGACGTTGGTGTTGTTGCAGACGACGATGAAGACGGGCGGCGTGATGCCGCGGGCGAGCGCCTCCGCGTTCTGCTCCCAGAGGCGGAAGTACTGCTCGTAATTGCCGTACAGGCTGAGCAGTGCCCCTTGCAGCTCCACGGGGAGCTTTGGTTCGCCGTCTACCGCATCGGTCTTGCGCCCTTTTCTGGGCAGGTCCTCGCGGATGCGCAGCCAGAGGTCGCGGTAGGTCGGCTGCTCGCCGGTCATCGAGTCGTC
The DNA here is from genome assembly GCA_002404055.1 of Chloroflexi bacterium UBA4733. Next base: position 25,896 of record DHIZ01000069.1, on the reverse strand, counting down.
GGCGACCGGCACGCGCGGCACTTTGACGATGCCGGCTTCGATGGCGTCGATGAGCGAGAAGTCAGAAGCTACCCACGGGAAGAGCGTGCCTTCCGGGTAGCCGGAACCACGCAGGAAGAACGGCGTCGCCGAGAGGTCGTAGAACGCCTTCACGCCGATCTTGGCTTTTACTGCCTCGACGCCGGAGATCCAGATGCGCGCCTCTTCCTCGCGGCTCTTGGCCTCCAGCCGCTCGTCGCCGGTCAGCCGGTCGTCCTCAGCGTCGGGGCGACGACGGTAGCAGTGGTGGGCCTCGTCGTTGAGCACGATGATGCCCTTTTTTGTGCCCAGCTCGCGGCAGACCCGGCGCACCATCTGGTCGGGGGTCTCCGTGAACGGGCTGGGCTGCCCATCGGCGAGGATCGACTTGGTGAGCTTGCCGGCTGCTACTTTCTCGCGAAGTTGGAAAGCATGGTAGTTGGTGATGACGATCCTGGCCTGGCCGAGTTCTTCCTGCAACTGGGCCGGAACGACGTCGCGCTGGCGGTAGTAGTTCTCGGGGTCGTTGGGCAGCAGCACCCGCAGCCGGTCGCGGAT
>DHIZ01000069.1:0-25118 GCA_002404055.1 Chloroflexi bacterium UBA4733 | reverse complement strand
GCCATGACGACGGTCTTGCCGGAGCCGGTTGCCATCTTGAACGCCGTGCGCGGCAGGCCGGGGTTTGCGGTGTCGTTCGCCTCGCGGATCGCATTCTCGATCCAGGCATCGCCATATTTCCTGGCCGCCTCGGTCATGTAGATCACGGTTTCCAGGGCCTCGTTTTGGCAGAAAAAGAGCTTCTTCTCGCGGTCGGCAGCGGTCCAGTAGGCCAGCAGGCGCGCGGTCGTCGGTGTCACGCCAAGGTAGCCGCCTGTGCGCCACATGGCGACACGGCGGCGAATGTCGTTGACGAGCTTGTTTTCCTCGATGCGGTCCAGCGTCCACTCGGTGTCGAAGGAGAGTTGCGACGATCCCTTTTTCTTCGGCTTGGCGATGGGGACGAAGTACGAGCTGGTCCGGCGACCGTCCACGATCTCGTTGGTGATACCTTCGTCCGAAAAGCGAAAGTGGCGGGTCGGCTCGTCGAACGGCGAGTTGATGATGGGGTTCTCGATGACGACGCCGGGCATACGCTCCTCGGTCTGCTCTTCCTCGCCGGCTTCCGCTGCCCAGTGTAGCAATCGGACAAGCGTCCGTCAAAGGTGGCTTGGAAGGGGGGTACCCTACAGGGCCGCGACTGCGGTCTGCGGCCAAGCGACAGGGGCGACTGCGGTCGCCTGCGCCGTGATGCTTGATGCCACACGCGACCGCAGTCGCCCCGGTAACTTGGCCGGGGGTGCCCTCTGGGCCCGCAGTCGCGGCCCTGTACTTCGGGGTACCGCGATGCTCGCTTGCTACATCCTACTTTCCACTCCACTCACTGTAGGGTATTCTGCGCTGGAGTTCGCCGCGCCTTATAGGGGTACCCACAGCAAGTGAATGGAGACGGTTTGTGCCGAAGAACGCCAAGAGGGTAGTTCCACGGGCGATACGGCAACCCGAAATTCCCGCTGCGACGATTGCGGAGTTGGTAGGGCGACTGTGTGACCTGCCGGCCAGCGCCGACTCGGACGACCTGGTGGCAGCCATCGGCGAGCACGTCGCGGCGGTTCCGGCGGCAGCGCGTGAACTGGGTCGCGTGGGGGATGACCCTGCCATTGCCGCGCTGGAGGCCCTCCTGGACTTGCCTGCCTTTGCCTTGCCGGCGGTCGAGGCGCTCGGACACGTTCGGGACGAGGTGGCTGTGCGATTGCTCGAGCAGGTGGCGGCTGTACCGTCCAGCAAGGAGGTCGGAAAAGCGGCTCGGCGGGCGCTCCACGCCCTTGCCAGCGTCGGACTCAGTGTTGAGGCGCCGCGTCTCGACCCGGACAGTGCAGTCTTCCAACCGCTGTCCACAGACGGCGTGGCCTGGAGCGGCGCCCTCATCAGCCCGATCGACGGCGAGGGTAGCCGTTCGCTCCTAGTGGGCCAGAAGCGCCTCCCCACCGGCGCGGCCTCGGCCATTGCCGTATTGAGTGAGACGCTCGGTATGCCCTTCTTCCAGGTATCACCGCAGACGCACCGCCAGCTCGACAAGGAGTGGCAGATCTTTCTGGGCGAGCGCCCGGACACGTTGGCGCAAGAGATCCCGTTTGACTATGCGCAGTGGCTTCTGGCCGAAGCAGCACAACTGACTGCGTACGTCGGCAACCCTCTTTCCGAAGACTACACAGCCTGGCTTGAGTTCGCGGGTAGGCACCCGGCCGACGTTTCCCCGGCGTTTATCTATGCCGAGGTTGGTGTTGACGCGGAAACGCCGCCGGTTGTCAGTTCAGGGCAGGCCGCATCGCTGCTTGACGAGATAGAGCTTGCGCCCTGGTCCCTGCCGATTGATGCTGTGTCCAGTTACTCCGACGAGCTCGTCCTTGCCCGCAATTCACCAATCATCCTCAGCGAAGCGGCAGAGGTGAGCCGGGAGTACCAGATCGGCGCGCGTGCTGCCGACCACTACTTCACCAGCGAGCAGCGCCAGGGATACCGCCGCCGGCTGGAGGAAACTGCCCTCCTGCTCCACCGGAGCGACCGCACCGCCCAGGCGCAGGCGGCGCTGGCGTCCGCCATCGCTCTGGGCGACGCCTCCTTGCCGCCCTCGGAAATTCCCTTCGCTGTGACCCTGGCGCTGCGCACGCTGGAGGTCGGCGCCGTGCTGGCGGCTCCAACACGCGAGGTTGCAGTAGAGCCTGGCGAAATACTGCCTGGCGCCAGCGGAATTCCCGTCAGTCGCTAGTTGCTGCATCCGACACGTCTCGGTCAGTTCGTAGCGCACGCCCGGCGCACTAAAACGTTGTCTCCAGCGTCTGGGTCTGGCCGCTGTCGGCAGCCTCGGCGGCCTTCACCATGATCTCCAGGCTATGGCGCGCGAGCGTGCCGCTCGGGATCGGCTGGCGATTGTTGCGGATGCAGTCCACGAAGTGGCCCAGACTGGTCAGCCGGGAATCACGGAACTCCGGACCACCACTTGTCGAGCCGAGGAGGGCCTGGTGGCCGGAGAGGTGCGTCGGTATCTCCCACTGCATCCCAGCCTCCCGTGCGCCGGGGCGCTCCAGAACGCCGCCAGCGGCGAAGCGCATATAGCCGGCTTGCGGCGAGTTGACCAGGATGGTCCCCTGAGAGCCGTAGACCTCCAACGAAGGCGACTGCTGCGCCACTGTGCAATAGTTGGTGATGACGCTCGCTAGCGCCCCGTTACGCATTTGCAAGGTCAACAAGGCGTTGTCGACGATGTCTGGACGCAGCAGCGCGTTGTTGATCAGGCGTTCCTCCACGCTGCGGGTATAGATGGCGGTGACGCGCGCCGCCGGCCCCGCAACTCCCAGCACCCAGGTCAGCGCGTGGACCCCCATGTCGAAGATGACGCTGCCACCGTGCTCCCGGAAATAGAACCAGGGTCGGTCGGGTGGACCGGCATGGGATGACCGCGAGACGATGAGGCAGGGCTGGCCAATGCGACCGTCGGCGATGTCCCGCCGTACCTGCGCGGCATACGGGTGCATCACGTGCGGCGGCTCGCACTGTAGGATGACGTGGCGTCGCTCCGCCTCGGCGATGAGCAGGTCGGCCTCGGCCAGATTGGTCGCCATCGGCTTCTGCAACAGTACATGTTTGCCCGCACGAAGGGCCGCCAGTCCCAGCTCGGCGTGTGTGCCTATCGTGGTGGCGACGATCACCGCGCTCAGTCCGGGATGATCCAGTAGCGCGCGATGGTCGGCGTAGGCCACGGCGCCGGTGACGGCAGCTAATTCCTGGGCCTTCTCCGGCACGGCGTCGGCAATGGCGACGAGGCGCACTCCTTCGGGCGCCAGCCCGCGCGCTGCGCCGACGTACATGCCGCGGGCGATCGCGCCCGCCCCAATCAGTCCAATGTCTAACGGTGCTACCACGCCGGCGGCCTCTCTGCGTTGCGTCCCGGCGCGGACTTGCCAAATAATCGCCGATGACCAAGTGTACGCCTGCTCATTGCCGCTGGCAACCGCCGCGGCGCGCAAACTGCTAGAATCGAGCAACGAATGGGAGGGTTTGGCACATGGCAAGCAGTCCGGCGATCTTTAAGGAGTACGATGTCCGCGGAACCTATCCTGACCAACTGAACGACGACGGGGCCTATGCAGTGGCGCGCGCCTTCGTCGCCCAGTTGGCTGTGACCCAGGTCGCGGTCGGCCGCGACATGCGGCTCTCGTCACCCTCCATCGCGGCAGCAGTGATTCGCGGCGTTGTTGACCAGGGCGCCGAGGCTGTCGATCTGGGCATGACCAGTTCGGACGAACTGTACTTTGCCGTGGGTCACTACGGCTACCAGTCCGGCGTGATGATCACCGCCTCCCACAATCCCGGCAATTACAACGGCCTGAAGTTCTGCCTGAAGGATGCAGTGCCGGTCAGCAGCCAGACAGGGCTGAACCAGGTGCGCGACATGGTGATCGGCAACACGATCCCGGACGGTCGGACCAAAGGCAAGGTCACGAAGGTCGATCCCTTTGCCGGCTATATCGAGCGCATGCATACCTTCGTCCAGAAGGGCGACCTGAAGCCGCTGCGCGTGGTCGTGGATGCCGGCAACGGCATGGCCGGCATGATCATCCCGGCAGTGTTCAAGGGGCTGCCTGTCGAGATCATTCCCCTCTACTTCGAACTGGACGGCCACTTTCCCCACCACCCGGCGAGCCCGATCGAGCCACAGAACATGGTTGACCTGCAGCGCGCCGTGCTGGAACACGAGGCCGACCTCGGCGCTGCCTTCGATGGTGACGCCGACCGCATGTTCCTGGTGGACGAAAAGGGCAACCTGATGGACGGCAGCATCGTCGTGCTGCTTGTCGCCCGCAGCCTGCTGCGCAAGAACCCCGGCGCGACTATCCTGTACAACCTGATCTGCTCGCGCAGCGTGCCGGAGTTGATCGAACGGGAAGGCGGCCGCGCCGTGCGCACGCGCGTGGGCCACTCCTTCATCAAGGCCCAGATGCGCGCCGAGAACGCCATCTTCGGCGGTGAACACTCCGGCCACTTCTACTACCGCGACTTCTATTTTGCGGATTCGGGCGTGATCAGCCTGCTTGTCTGCCTGGAAATCCTCTCTGTGGAGAACAAGGCGCTCTCCGAGGTCGCTGCAGCCCTGGACCGCCGTTGCCGCAGCGGCGAACTCAACTCGCACGTCAAGGACATCCCGGCCAAGCTGGCGGAACTGCAACAGCGCTACGTCGACGGCGCAATCGACCACCTGGACGGCATCACCGTGCAGTACGAACAGTGGTGGTTCAACGTGCGCGCCTCCAACACCGAGCCGTTGCTGCGCCTGAACGTCGAGGCGAACTCCTGTAGCCTCATGGAGCAGAAACGCGACGAACTGCTCGGTGTGATCAGGAGCTAGCGTGCAATTCGCCCGGCAGGCCCGGCGCCTTTGCATTCTCGCGGAAGGCGCCTTCGACCCAGACACCGCCAAGACCGGCACCGGCGTGATCCGTTACGGTCAGCGTCAGGTGGTCGCGGTCATCGATAGCGAGCACGCCGGGCAGGACGTAGCGGACATCATCGGAGCAGGCCGGGGCATTCCGGTCGTGTGCGACATCACTGCTGCGCTGGCGTTCCGGCCGGATGCCTTGTTGATCGGCATCGCACCGCGCGGTGGACGGATGCCGGAGGAGTGGCGCTGGCAGTTACGGTCAGCCATTACGCACGGCCTCGCGATTATCAACGGGCTGCATGTCCTCCTGCGTGATGATCTGGAACTCGTGGACCTGGCCCGCCAACACGACGCCGATCTCTGGGACGTCCGCGTACCCTCACCAGACGAGGCAGTGGCCACCTGGATGCCGCATCGCGCCGGCAGTCACATCATCCTGTTCGTGGGCAGCGACTGCAGCGTCGGCAAGATGACGGCGGCGCTGGAGCTGGACCGGGCGGCCCGCGCCCGCGGCTGGTCGTCCAGGTTCGTAGCGACCGGGCAGACCGGCATCATCATCGCCGGCGATGGCGTGCCGTTGGACCGCGTCATTGGTGACTTCATGCCCGGCGCGGTGGAGCGCCAGGTGCTGGCCGCGACAGCGGGGCATGACTGGGTCTGGGTGGAGGGTCAGGGGTCGCTGCTCCATCCCGGCTATTCCCCAGTCACCCTGGCGCTGGTCCACGGCTCGCGTCCTGATGCCATGATCCTGGTCCACAAGCCGGACCGGCTGCTCGTGCGTGGTTACGACCTTCCGGTGCCGCCGTTGGCGGAACTCGTTCGAGTCTATGAAACGGCGGCCGCCTGGGTACGGCCGGCAGCCGTTTGCGCCATCGTCCTCAACACCTTTGGCCTCGATGAAGCTGCGGCGCGCCGCGCGCTGGCCGACGCCGAAGATTCGACGGGCCTGACTGCCGACGACCCGGTGCGCTTCGGACCGGCGGGAATTCTGGACGCCGTTGCCGGCGCGGTAACACCGAAGGGGGCCAGCAAGGAATGACGCCATTGCAGCTCACACAGGAGACGCTCGAACTGCACTTGCGCGAGCCGTTCCGCATCAGCCGCGGCGTGCAGACGGTGGCCCGGCCGGTGCTGGCGCACCTCTCCGACGGAGAGCTCGATGGTGTCGGCGAAGCCGCTCCCTCGAGCTTTTACGGCGAGACCGGCGACACCGTTCGTGCCTGCCTCAAACTATTCGGCGACCTGTTAGGCGACGATCCCCTGGCAGTGCAGACCATCACCGAGGCGCTGGAGAGTCGTATCCGTCTCAACCCTGCGGCAAAAGCCGCCGTGGAGTGTGCGCTACACGACCTGATCGGCCAGCGCCTGGGCATCCCGGTCTACCAGTTATTCGGTCTGGATGCGACCCGCACGCCACAGACATCGTTCACCATCGGCATCGCCGACCCCGAAGAGATGGCGCGCAAGGCCCTGGCAGCGGCAAACTACCCCATCCTCAAGGTGAAGGTCGGCGCCGCCGACGATGTGGCGCGGCTGCGCGCCATCCGGTCGGTGCGCCCGGAAGCGCGCATTCGAGTAGATGCTAATGCCGGCTGGTCGACGCCACGCACAGCGGCCGCGGCCATTGAGCGCCTGGCCGCGTTTGACCTAGAATTCGTCGAGCAACCCATGCCCCCGGGCGACCCGGACGATCTCCGCTGGTTACGCCAGCACTCGCCGCTACCGATCTTCGCCGACGAGAGTTGCGTCACTGCCGCCGATGTCCACCGCCTCAGCGGCGCTGTCGACGGCATCGTCGTTAAGCTCGCCAAGTGCGGCGGACTGCGTGCAGCGCTGCTGCAGATTCAGGCTGCCCACTTGCACGGCATGCAGGTGATGATCGGCTGCATGATCGAGAGTTCTGTCGGCATTACCGCCGCCGCCCATCTGACGCCGCTGGTCGAATACGCCGACCTCGATGGCAACCTGCTGGTGAGTGATGATCCGTATCAAGGGGTAACAGTGGAGGGTGGTAAGCTCGTGCTGCCGACGGGGCCTGGCCTTGGTGTGGAGCGGTTGTTATCGCCGACGGGCGTACAGGTGGGCGACATGGGAGGCGAGACGCCGTAGGCGGTGGCGATAGCAACGCGCTCCTTCGCCGTTCGCCGGACCTTGTAATAATCGAACAAATGTCCTATTCTACGCGTTGGCAGGACGCAAATCGCGGGAGGAGTAGGTGTGACAGCCGTGATGGATGGGGTACCGATCGCCGACGCGGTGCCGGAGCTGCAGACCGCGACGCAGGGGGGCACGCCAGCCAGTCGGACGCGACTGCATTGGCCTTTGCCAGAGGCACAGTTGTGGTACCGCAGCACGGCTTGGCGTCAGAGGGGCGCCTCCTCACTGTGCAGGTCGTCGAGGATGTCGCGCATGCGCAGCGTGAAGCCTGGCAGAATGTCGTCGCCGCTGAGCGACTCATCCGGTCCCACGATCATCCCTGTGTTGCCGCGGTAGACGGTGGTTACGCCGCTGTCTGGATCGACATACCAGAGCAACCTTACGCCGGCGCGTAGCCAATCCCGAACCTTCTCCTGCACCTCGCCGGCACGATCAGAAGGGGAAAGGACTTCGATAACCAGGTCGGGCACAACATCGGTTGCCGGGGCGTGTTGATCCTTTGGCAAGCGGCCACGGGCAAAAAAGGCGATGTCGCCGCCGCGGGCATCGAAGCGGCTCCCGAGAATGCGCACCAGGGCATCCGCAAGGGCGACAGAGCCAAGGCGACGCGGACGCACGAACATGTTCAGGACGTAAGCCAGAGCGTTTATCACGAGTCCATGCCGGAGGTCCGCCACATCCCACTCCACGATCTGCCCGTCGACCAGTTCGCGGAGCCGACCGTCGTCGGGGAACTGGGATATGTCGTCGATAGTGTAACGCTTGCTCGCTATTGCTGCCATCACCTATGTTCCTTTGCCGTTTCGCCAAAGCGCGGGCCAGTGTCGCCAGTGTACGGTGTAACGACCGATGCATGACAACCGAACGCGGCGACCTGAAGCAACCCGCCGCGCACGCCGGGTATACCTGACGCCCCTTTCGCCCAGCCTGGATTGGACAACCGGCGACATGGGGTACTATGTTCGTAATGGAAACTTCATCAGTCAATGTGCGTCCCCCCGAGCATAATCGGCGTCTGAGCACCTTACCTCACCCTGGGGCTGAGTCTTTGCCGCTCGCCTTCGCTGTCGTCCTGCTCCTTGCCGCCGCCGTTGCGCAGTTTGTGTTCGGCCCGACGGCCAGCCCCGGCTTCGCCTATCTGGCGGTGGTCCTGACGCTTGGCGCCATCGGGGCGTTTCTGGCCGCTGGATTGAAGGCATAATTTCTCACTATGGCGATCATTTTAAAGACTCCCTCGGAGATGGCGACCATGCGCGAAGCCGGCCGCATCGTCGCCAACACGCTGATCATGATGCGAGACCTGATCAAGCCGGGCGTGACGACGGCGGACCTCGACGCCAAAGCCGATGCCTTCATACGCCGGCACAATGCCAAGCCCTCGTTCAAAGGGTACAACGCCTTCCCGGCCAGTATCTGTGTCGCGGTCAACGATCAGGTCGTCCACGGCATACCCGGATCGCAGCGCCTGCAAGAGGGTGACATTATCACCATCGACATCGGGGCCAACTATCGCGGACTGCACGGTGACGCCGCCATGTCCTATCCCGTGGGGAAAATCTCGGCGGAGGCCCAGCGCCTGCTGGATGTCTGCCAGGCCGCCTTGCGGATTGGCATTGAGCAGGCCAGGAGCGGACGACACCTCAGCGATATCGGCGCGGCCATCCAGCCCTACGTCGAAGGGCAGGGTTTCTCCGTCGTGCGGCAGTATTGCGGTCACGGCGTGGGGCGCCATCTCCACGAAGACCCGCAGGTGTTCCATTATGGCTCGTCCGATAAGGGGCCGGTGTTGCGGCGTGGGATGGTGCTGACGATCGAACCGATGGTCAACGCCGGCAAGCCTGACACCCGCCTGCTGGACGACAAGTGGACCGTGATCACGAGCGACGGTAGCCTCTCCGCTCAGTTTGAGCACACGGTTGCCATCACGGAAGATGGGCCGCGTTTGCTGACCTTGCCGTAGCGAGCGTACCGACCACGGCGACGTGCCCCGGCGACTGAAGTCGCGGCTACACCAAGCGAAGTCCGCCTGCGCGGACTAATAGAGCAGTCGAAGGCGGGTGCTCGCTTGCGGGCGATCGCACTCGTAGCCGGGAATGACGTCGCACAGCCCCGTCACTGTCGCCGGTGCAACGCAGCGCAGCCGTGTGCGAGCAGCCAATCATGCGCCATTTGGCGCAGTTCGCCCTGGCGCTGGGCTATTGCCGTGGCAAAACGCCGGTCTTCCTCGCGCCGAATGTTGGTTGAGCGCTGCGCTGAACTGCCGGGTGACGGCTGCTCAACATCGGCCCGTAACACCAGCACATCTTGCGGGGGCAATACGGTGGCCAAGCGCACGGTGGCCGCACGGAGGCCGGGATCTATGGCCAACCCGGAGGCGTCCTGAGCAGTAAGGTTGGCGACGGTAACGATGCCGGAACCGCGCCGTCGCCCGACCAGGAGCCGCGTCAGACAGTCGTTGTCAAACCAGTCAGGCACTGCCAACGACAGATCGAAATGGGCTTTGCCGACGTAGCGCCAGCGCTGTGGCCGCGCAGCGCCCGCGGCCGGGTCAGGCACGCCGCGATAATCGTCGGGTCCCGACCGTGGGCCACTATTGGCATCAAGCCACGCCAACATGTCGGCGTCGGAGAGCAGTTGAACCTGAGCCAGGGGTAGGGAACCGAGCGTCGCCTCGATGCGCCGCCGGTCGGCCGCTGGTACCCCACGTAGCGTGTTCCCGCCGGTTCCCTCCAGCGTGCCGGACGTGGGGTTGAAGCGCTGGTAGCGCAACCGTGAGGCCAGGTCCACCCGGTCGTGGTGCAGGGGATCAACGTAGACCGCCCCCAGCGTCACGGCACCCGTCCGCACGTTGCGGATACCCTTCACCTGTCCGGCGCTGCGCAACAGCGTGTGGCGAAGCCCGTTGATGGGCTCTGTCAACACGCTGCTCATCGCCACCATTTGCTCAAACGGTTCCGCGTCCCGATGGTAGGAGGGGGTCCAAGGAGCGCCGATGGTTTGGAAGATGTTGGTGAGGTGAGAGGAAGGGGGGACGAGGGGATGAGGAGATGAAGGGATGAGGGGAACAAGGGAGGGGGCTGCTGGACCAGAAGCCGGACTTTCCTCATCCCCTCGTCCCCCCTTCCCCGCGTCCCCGTCCGCCTCGATCGCCGCTAACAGCTCCTGTGCTGTCGCGACGAAGAGGCGGCGGACTTCGGGGCGGGTGCATTCGGCCTGAATGGAGCGGTAGACCTCCGGCGAATGTTGGGCGAGGGAAGCGACGCGGGCGGCGAGGTACAACAGGGGCTCGAAGACAGGTGTGCGATAGGGCAGGAGCAGCGTGGGATCCTGATTGGCGCGCACGAAGGTGTAGGCGAAGCAGAGCAACGTGAAATGGGTGAGGGCCTGAACGTAACTCATGGCGGCGTCGTGCTCGCCGCCGCCGGTTGGTGTGATAAGCATGCCAAGGTTGGCCAGCCGGGAAAGCAGCCACTGCTGCCAGGGTACCTGAGGACGGCCGTCGGACGCCTCCACCGTGGCAACGACGAGGCCGGTGACATCAACGGGCATCCTACCGAAGAGCGGGTGCGTGCCCAGCACGCCAACGTCCGGGCGAAAGAGGTGACAGAGCGCGCGGACAGGCGCTTCTTTGATGGACAGGAGGTCCGCCACCAGGCTTCCGGGGCGAATCCCTGCAACGTAGGGCGCCAGGATACTGGCGAACTGTTGATCGTCACCGTAGTGAGTAGCAACGAACAACAGGTCCGTGAGGGACGACGCGGACGCGGCGTCCTCCGGTGTCAGGAGGCCCACCAGTTTGCTGATGTCGTGGAACCGCTGCAGGCGCTGCACCACGGCAGCGACGTCGCCGTCAAGGTCGCCGCCTGTGGGCCAGGGTGTTCCTGCACTCGGCAGCCGGGCCAGCAGCCAGGCCGGCGCGGCGCGGACTTCCCGCCCAGTCAGGGGCGGTTTTCCTTCAGGCTGCCGACCACCGGCAACCAGCCGAACATCGAAGCCTTGGCGGACCATTACTGCACCGAGTCGTTCCGCCAGGGGCGCCAGCGCAACGCCGGTGGCGCCGCCGCTACTGGTAGCAAACCGATCGACCAGCAAACACACGTTGACGTGTGGCAGCAACAACTCCGCGAAGAGCGAACCCATCGCGCCGGCGCCGCCTGCCACGGCCAGCACCGGCGCTCGTTCCGAGTCTTGCAGGTCGCTCACACGTGCGCGGGCTCGTGGTCCCGCCGATGCGCTGCCGCTTCCTTGACCTGCTCTGCAGTGTGCGCCGGTACTTCTTCGTAGTGGGAGAAGCTCGTGCTGAAGGCGCCGCGGCCCTGGGTGATGGAGCGCAAGTCGATGGCGTAACGCAGCATCTCGGCTTGCGGCGCTTGCGCCTTGATGCGCTGCAAACCGGTCCCGGTCGGTTCCATCCCTTCAATGCGCGCTCGTTTGGTGTTGAGGTCACTCATCACGTCGCCCATGCTGCCTTCGGGGACGGTGATCGTGACGTTGAGAATAGGCTCCAGAATCACCGGACGCGCCTGTTCGGCTGCCTTGCGGACGGCGATGCCGGCCGCCAACTTGAACGCCATTTCCGAGGAATCGACTTGATGGTACGAGCCATCGTAGAGGATGGCGCGAATGTCGACAACCCGGTTGCCGCTGACCAGGCCTTCTGCCAGCGTCTCCTGGATACCCTTGTCGACCGCCGGGATGAAGTTGCGCGGCACCGAGCCTCCGACCACACGGTCGACGAACTGATAGCCGGCGCCGGTCTCCGCCGGTTCCAAGGCGATCCAGACGTCCCCAAACTGGCCATGTCCACCGGTTTGCTTCTTGTGCTTACCCTGCGCCTTCCCGCTGCCGCGTATCGTCTCGCGGTACGGCACACGCGGCACGTCCAGCACGAGTTCCAGCTTGTACTTGTTCCGCAGGCGCTCCATGGCGACTTCCAGGTGCATCTCACCCATGCCCGACAGGATCGTCTGGCCGGTGTCGCCATCCTTGTGGACCGTGATGGTGTGGTCTTCCTCCATCAGCCGACTCAGCGCCGGGCCGAGCTTGTCCAGGTCAGCCTTGGTCCGGGGCTCAACGGACACATGGAAGGCCGGTTCGGGGTAGGCAATGCCGTCCAACACGACCGGGTGGTCGCGGTGGCAGAGCGTGTCGCCGGTAGCGGTACTGCCGAGCTTATTGATGGCTCCGATATCCCCGGCCACCACGTCACCTGCAACTTCCTGATTGTGGCCGCGCACCGTCGCTACCTGGGCCACGCGTTCCTCGTGCTGGCGGCTGCTGTTCCAGACGTGCGCATCGGCGCGAAACGTTCCAGAAAACACGCGCAAATAGCTGACCTTGCCGACAAAGGGGTCGCTGGTGGTCTTGAAGATGAGCGCTGCCAGCGGCCCTTTCAGGTCGGCGCTGCCGGCTTCCTGGGGCGACGGGAGGCAATCGACGATGGCATCGAGCAGCGCACTGACGCCGATGCCTAATGACGCCGCGGTACAGACCACAGGAACAATCGTGCCATTCCTTGCGCCTTGCTTGATAACCGGCCACAACTCGTCCGCCGTGATCTCCTGGCCATCCAGGTATTTTGCCAGCAGGTCGTCGTCCAGTTCCGCGATGGCGTCGATCAGCGCCTCCCGCGCCTCAGCAACCTGGTCGGCCAACTCCGATGGCGCCTCTGCTTCCAGCACAGAGCCATCGGCGCTGAGGTAGGCCCGTTGCGACACCAGGTCGACGTAACCGCGCAGGCTGCGCTCTTGACCGATCGGCAGTTGCAGCACGACCGCCCGGCTACCGAGCAGGCTCTTGATGCCCTCGACGGCACGCACGAAGTCGGCGTGCTCGCGATCCATGCGTCCGATCACGGCAAGCATGGGCAACTGCCGCTCGCCGGCGTATTGGTTGACCAGTTCGGTACCCACTTCCACGCCGTTGACGGCGCAGACTTGCAAGATGGCCGCATCGGCGATCCGGATGGCCTGCTTGACTTCGCCCACGAAGTCCGAATAGCCGGGCGTATCCAGCAGGTTGACCTTGCAATCACGCCACGCCAACGGGCACACGCTCAGGCCGAGGGAAATCTGCCGTCGCTGCTCCTCCGGGTCGTGGTCGGAGACCGTGTTACCCTCCTCTACGCTGCCACGCCGGCTGATCGCGCCGGCCGCAAAGAGCAGGGCCTCGGTCAGCGTGGTCTTCCCGGCGCCACCGTGGGAGATGAGCGCAACATTGCGAATCTGGGCTGGCGGGTATTCCTTCATTGAACCTCCTCTACCGACAGGCAACGCGTTTCCGCGTCTCGAGTAGGCATCGGATTATACTCGCCACCAGCAACTGGGTAGCGCGGTAGTGAACTACGGCGTCGGTGTACCCCGCCGACCGCGTAGCGTTCGCGCAATCCCGCGTTGCATTGCCAGGCCAATGAGCGCCAGAGCGGCCAACGGCACGCCAAAGACCAGGAGCCAGATTGCTGCGTCCAGTGCACCTTGCCCCACAACGCCGAGCGCGGCGATGGCGCTCAGCAGCGCATGCAGGGGACTCCACGCTGTCGTTGGCGTTGGCGCGGCGGTAACCGGGGGATGGATCGTCACCACGATGGTCGAGAACGCGCTATGGGCCTTCAGGTAGTTTTCCCGGCCTTCCAGTTGGTTGATCTGGGTGTCCACGTTCGACAGCTCCCGCTGTACGGCCAGCGTGTCCGATACCTGCTGCGTCTTGCCGAGCAGTTGCAGCAACTGCGCCTGGGTGGCGCGCAGGGCCTGCAACTGGGCGTCCACATCGACGAATTGTTCGGTGACGTCCTGGCTGCTGCTCGTCTCGTTGAGGACGCGGCTGCCCAGGCCACGCAGCGCTTGCATCACGGTTGCGAAGGCAGGCGCCGGCACATTGATGGTGATCGTGGCAGTGTAGACGCCATTGCTCGACTGCAACCGCTCGTCGGCAACGTACCCTGCATCGGCGCCGGCGCTGGCAGCCGTCGCGATCTGACGCACCTGATCCACCAGCGCCGCCGGATCTTTGGCCTCCAGCTCGATCTGGCCGGACCGAATCAGCATCTGACCCGAGGCCAGGCTGGGTAAAGGGATGACCTGGTTGACCACTGCCGCGCCGCTAGCGGCCGCAGCGCCGGCCACCGGCGCACCAACAGCACGCAGTGCCGGCGCGACTGCCTGGCCCTGCGCCGCCGAGTTGGTCGGCGGCATTGCCTGGACCGCCTTGGCGTTGGCAGCGGATGACTGCGAGGCACGTGTGCCGAGCCCGCAGCCGCCGAGAGCGAGCGCTAGGAGGAGGAGAACAGCGAAGATCGAGGCGAATCGGCAAGATGAAGGCAATGGGTGCGAGGGGTGCATTGGGGCAGGACGCATGGCGAGCCACCTTTCTGGATGCTGAGGCCGGCGGTACGATACCGACGGTGTATATGCTCTGGAACGACCGCTGCAGCAGAAAGGTTCCGCCCGGTGCAGCCGTCTGACGGCGCGGCGGAAGAGCGCCTGTTGGCGCGCGCCAGGTCCGGCGATCTGGCCGCCTTCAATCGCCTGATCGAGCCGCACCAGCGCACCCTGTATACCATCGCAGTCCGCATGCTCGGCGATGACCCGTCGGCTGCTGACGTGACGCAGGAGAGCCTGCTGGCAGCCTGGCAGCATCTCGGTTCTTACCACGGCGGCAGCTTTCGCGCCTGGCTGACGCGCATCCTGGTGAACCGCTGCTATGACGTGCTGCGCACGCGCCGCCGCCGCCCGGAGCGCTCCTACGACGCCATCCTGGCCGAACAGCCCGAGACGGAGCGACTGGCAGGTGAGGCCCCCGACCCGGAGCAACTGGCGGTCAGTGGCGAGCTGGGACGTCACCTCAGCGCCGGGCTCAGCGCGCTGCCGCCGGACCAGCGCGCCATCGTCATTCTGTGTGACGTGCAAGGCTATAGCTACGCCGAGGCGGCTGAGGTGGAACACACCAACGTCGGCACTGTCAAGTCGCGGCTCAGCAGGGGGAGGGGCAGGCTGCGCGACTGGCTGGCGGAGCGTCCGGAACTCTTGCCCTCGGGCCTACGTTCTCTGTATAGCGACACAAAGGGGCGGGAGTGAGTCAGTTGCCGGACGAGCATCCCGACGCCCTCCTCGCCGATCTCACGGTGGATGGTCTGGGCCCGGACCAACGTCGCCAGGTGGAGCGACACTTGACCGGCTGTGCGCGTTGTCGCGATCGCTTGCAATCACTGCAAACGACAGCGACCTTGCTGGGCAACCTCCCGGCGCCCGAGCTACCGCGATCCTTCCTGCTGCCGCCGACCACCGCGCCACGCCGTCTCCCGCCGCGTCCCCTGCTGCCGCTCAGCTTTCTCTCCGCTGCCGCCGTGCTCTTGCTCACCCTGGGCCTCTCCCTCGCCCTGGGCCGGTCGGCATCCGGCGTCGCCACGTCCAGCTCAGTCGTCGCTCAGTCCGGGCCCTCGGGCGGCGCGCCGGCGCCGGTGCAAGGCTTTGCCGCGGCGACCACGTCGGCCGCCGCGACCACGTCGCGCACACCGCCTCTTGCGGCGGCAGGCGCGGCGCCGGCGCCACAGCCCGCTGTTGCGGCCGCGCGCGCGCAACAGGCCGCGGCCAAGGCAAGCGTCGCTACGCCCGCGCCCGTAACGAATGTCACCACCTCTGCGTCCGTAACCAACATCACCACGCCTTCGTCCGCGACGAACGCACCTACGTCTGCTCCGGAGAGACTGACACCGCCGCCACCAGGCACGGCAGCGCCGACACTACAGGCATATCAGATAGCACTGGGAGTTGGTGGCTTCGGCTGTCTGCTGGCAGCAGCGGCGGCGCTGGCGCGACGTGGTCCTCGCGTCAGGAACTGACTCCGGCAGGGACGCAGCGCCTTTGACAGCGGAGTACCCGACTGCTATTGTTCGGCCGACAGATGGCAGGCAGCAACGCCACTCGTTGGAGAGAAAGGTCCCCGATGGTTACGGTAGTCGCAGAGCAGACGATCAGCATTCCCTGGGCCTCCTGGTTCGAGGATCGTGAGTTTCCTTTGACGTTCCCTGCGGAGTGGGCGGTTGAACGGTGTGCCTCGCGCGATGGCGCCGACATTGGCGAGGACGGGATCCGGGCAGCCTTTGCGCAGCCGATTGGCGTTCCACGCCTTCGAGAGCTGGCCAGGGGCAAGAAGAGCGCCGCTATCGTCGTCGACGACCTCTCTCGCCCGACCCCCGCCCACCGCCTGCTGCCGCCGTTGTTGGACGAGTTGGCGCAGGCCGGTATCAGCCGCGAGCGTGTGGTCATCATTATTGGCGTGGCCAACCATCGCCAGTTGACGCGGGAAGAGATGGCCTGGAAGGTCGGCCAGGAGATCGTTGACACGATGTTGGTGCGCAACCACTTTTCCTGGGACGATTGCGTCGATATCGGTCAGACGAAACGCGGCACACCGGTCCACATCAATCGCCTCGTCATGGCTGCGGAGTTCAAGGTGCTGGTCGGCGGAATCACCCCGCACGGCTCGCCAGGCTTCGCCGGTGGCGCGAAGTTGCTGGCGCCCGGTGTGGCCGGCATCGCCACGGCTCGGGCACTGCACGGACCAGGCGGGCCGCGCGGAGGCGTGGCCCAGACCGTTACCGAGTTCCGGCTGGAGGTGGAGGAGTGCGCTCGTTTGGCCGGCATCGACGCTATCGTCAACGCTGTCCTGACCAGCCGGCGCGGCATCGCCCATCTAGTCGTCGGTGATGTCGTCGCCGCTCACCGCGCCGGAGTGGAGGTGGCGCGCCGCACCTACGGCACACCCGTGCCCAGCGGCGTCGATGTCTGCGTCCTGACTGCCTTTCCCAAAGACACGGAGTATGCCCAACTCAATCTGGCCTTCAACGTGTGGAACACCGCAGCGACGCCGATCGCTCACGAGCGCGGCACGGTTGTCGTCTGCACTGCCGCATCAGAGGGCGCCGGCTTCCATTCCCTTATGGGTCCCGGTATGTTCCTCGGCCAGAACTTCGATACGAGCAGCCCGCGGCGGGCAGTCGCGCCGCGCGACATGATCATCTTCTCGCCCGGCATCAACGAGCGGGACCTGTCGCCGGCGGCGCGGGAGGATGTGACGTTCTGCAACGAATGGCCCAAAGTCATCGCCACGCTGCGGGCCAAGCACGGCCACCACGCGCGAGTGGCAGTGTTCCCCTGTTCGGCGATGCAGATCGCTGAGAACGAAACGCCGTAGACGCGACCTGCGCCGCCGTTGCCACCGGCGTCAGCGGGATACGGCGCGTCCTCGACCAGCGCTCCTGACGCGCCGCCTCAGGACGCTCGACCAAGAACTTCCAGCGCGGCCACCTGGCCGGCGCCGGTATCGGCGCGTGCGCCCAGGCGCCCGAGGATCTGACCGAGCGCGTCGAGCAGCGTGAGTGCGTTTGCAGGGGTGCAGGAGGCCCCCATCAAGCCGACCCGCCACAGTTTGCCGCGGTAGGGGCCGAGGCCGCCGCCAATCTCGATGTTCCAGTCGCCAAGCAGCGCCTTGCGGACCGCCGCGTCGTCGATGCCCTCTGGGATCAGCACCGTTGTCAATTGTGGCAGGTGAAGTTCCTCCGGCACGAGCAACTTCAGTCCCATCGCCAGGATGCCCGCACGGAAGCCATCGGAGACACGGCGGTGACGTGCCCAGCGCGCCTCCAGTCCCTCCTCAATAACCACACGCAGGGCCTCGCGCAGCGCGTAGGTCAGCGTGATTGGCGCGGTGTGGTGGTACAGGCGCTCGGCCGACCAGTAACGCTCTACCAGCGGGACATCGAGGTAGAAGCTCTGTACCGGTCGTTGGCGTGCGTTGACCGCCGCGACGGCACGCTCGGAGAAACTGACCGGCGAGAGGCCGGGCAGGGCGCCAAGACACTTCTGGGAGCCGCTGTAGGCGGCGTCCACGCCCCACTCGTCCAGGCAAACTGCGCAGCCACCAAGGGATGTGACGGTGTCCAGCAACAGCAGCGCGCCGTTGTCGTGCGCGGCGGCAGCCAGCGGCGCCACCGGCTGCAATACGCCGGTGGACGTTTCCGCATGCACGGCGATCAGGACTTTGGGTTTGTGCTGCGCACAGGCCTTGCGCAGCGCCTCCGCGTCCAGCGGACGGCCCCACTCGCCCTCAACCCGGACGACGGTTGCGCCGCAGCGTTCCGCCACCTCGACCAGCCGGTTGCCGAAGTACCCGCAAACGCCGATGACGGCAACGTCGCCGGGTTCGATCAGGCTGCAGACCGCGGCCTCCATACCGGCGCTGCCCGTGCCGGCAACGGCCAGCGTTGTACGATTTGCCGTCTGGAAGGCGTACCGCAAGCCGGCCTGGACATCGTTCATCAAGCCGAGATACACAGGGTCCAGGTGGCCCAGGAGCGGCGCCAGCGCCGCCGCCAGCACGCGCGGCGAAACGTTGGCCGGGCCAGGGCCAAGCAGGAGCCGCTGGGGTGTGAAGACTTCGGCCAGTTGCGGTGGTGTCACTGGGAGCATGGTTGTTCCTTTCAGCGCATTTCTGTCAGCGGCGTGTTGAGAGCCTCGACGGCAACGACGACACGTTCCAGGTCATGGCCTCTCCAATTGGTATGCGCCCCCGCGGGCGACTTTCCAGGGCAGCGTCATCTCACCCTGCGTCTCCAGATCGCGTAACGTTTGCTGTATCAACTCGTCCTCTCTATAGCAAGCGCTCGGGTGGCTCGCCTGGACAGCCTGGGTTGATCGTAGCATCAGGGACAGCAGGAGGCGAATTTGGAAACCCTCCCTGACTGGCCCCCAGATGCCGCCCAGTTGGCACGCCAATTGCGCTTGCTAGCAGCAAGCACCATACCAGCGGCTGGTGTCGTGTGGAACCTGGCAGGCAGTGCTGTTATACTAAGGAAGACATCGCCGGTTGCCAGGATGGCCGCCGTGCCGGGTGATCCGGTGGGGCGAAGTCTAGTGTAGCGAAGGAGTCAGGACATGGCAGACGAGAAGCGAGGACCGCAGCCAGGGACGCCACAGGCTCGCCACGGCGGCCAGGCGGTCAAGGAGAAGTACGGACCGAAGTTCTACTCGGAGATCGGCAAGAAGGGCGGCGAAGCCGTCAAGCTGGGCCGCGGCCCCGAGTTCTACGCCATGATCGGCCGCAAGGGCGGCGAGGCGACGATGGAACGCCACGGACCGGAGTTCTATTCCCGCATCGGCAAAAAGGGCGGAGAGCGCGGCCGCAAGCCCTGATTGCTTGCGACAACCGATCGTTGAGTGCAACCGGACCGGGGCGGCCACAAGGACCGCCCCGGTCTACGGGGTGTGGGTTGGTTCCACCACCCGCAGGTGCAGGTCGGCCAGTTGTTGGGCGTCCACTGGTGATGGCGCGTCCATCAGTGGGTCGACGGCGCTCTGGTTCTTGGGGAAGGCGATGACCTCGCGGATGCTGGTTTCTTTGGCAAGCAGCATGATGAGGCGGTCGAGGCCGAGGGCGATGCCGCCGTGTGGCGGTGCGCCATAGTCAAAGGCTTCCAGCATGTGGCCGAATTGTGTTTGCATCTGGTCGTCGGAGAGGCCGATGGCGCGAAACACCTGCTCTTGCACCGCCCGCCGGTTGATGCGCACGCTGCCACCGCCGACCTCGGTCCCGTTCCAGATTACGTCGTACTGTTTGGCCAGCGCTTTCGTCGGATCGGTGGCGAGCAACCCAAAATCGGTATCGCGCGGCGACGAGAAGGGGTTGTGCATCGCCTGGTAGCGCCCTTCCTCGGCAACCCACTCAAACATCGGGAACTCGCGCACCCAACAGAAAGCTACCTCGTTGGGATCTGCCAGGCCCAGGCGTTCGCCTAGATCGTTGCGTAAACGGCCGAGCACACGAGCGACCATCTCTGCGCTATCGGCGACGAGCAGGACCAGGTCACCGGTCCGCGCACCGGTCTGCTCCGCAATCTCGACGACCTCTGCCTCGCGCAGAAACTTCGCCGCCGGCGAGCGCAAGCCATCCGGCGTGAAGGCCATCGTGACAAGACCCTTCGCCCCATAGCTGCGCGCACGAGCAGTCAGTTCGTCCAGTTCCCGGCGCGTGTAGCCGGCGCAGCCGGGCACACAAATGGCTTTGAGCATGCCGCCCGCGACAACGGAGTCCCGGAACACAGCGAACTCGCTGCGCGCTGCCAGCTCGGAGAGGTCGGCCAACTGCATGCCGAAGCGCAAGTCGGGACGGTCGTTGCCGTAGCGGTTCATGCTGTCGGCATAGCTGAGGCGCGGAAACGGCGCCTTACGGATACGCAGGTCCGAAAGCTCGCTCACCAGTACGATCAGCAGGTCCTCAATGAGCTTCATGATGTCGTCTTCATCGACGAAAGACATTTCTAGATCGAGCTGGGTGAACTCCGGTTGGCGGTCGGCGCGCAAGTCTTCGTCCCGGAAGCAGCGGGCAATCTGGAAGTATTTGTCCAGTCCCGCCACCATCAACAATTGCTTGAGCTGTTGCGGCGACTGCGGTAGGGCATAGAACTGGCCGGGACGCGAGCGGCTGGGTACGAGGTAATCGCGCGCCCCCTCCGGCGTGCTCTTGATGAGCATCGGCGTCTCGATTTCCAGGAAACCCAGAGCGTCAAGGTAGTCGCGGATGCGCTTGATGAGCCGATGGCGCAGGATCAGGTTGCGTTGCATGCGGGGGCGGCGCAAGTCGAGATAGCGATACTTGAGACGTACCGCCTCCTCCGGGTCAGTGTCCTCACTGGTGGAAAACGGCGGGGTAAGCGCCACATTGAGCAGCTCGGCCGCCTCGGCGACCAGCTCGATGTCGCCCGTGGCCAGGTTGGGATTGCGCGTGCCCTCCGGCCGGACACGCACTGCCCCGCGCACGGCCAGCACCGATTCGGGGCGGGCCTGGGTAGCGACGCTGTGCGCTTCCGGAGAATCAGCCGGGTTGAAAACGATCTGGGTCATCCCCTCGCGGTCGCGCAGATCAATGAAGATCAGGCCGCCGTGGTCGCGTCTCCGGTGAATCCAACCGTTGAGGACCACCGTCCGCTCGGCGTCATCCAGCCGCAAGGCGCCGCAATTCGTCGTTCGCTTCAGCATATGTCCCTCCATCACTCCGAGCGGGTCTCACTCGCGCTTCATCAACCGGGCTGCGGCCGCCGCCAGGCGACTACCGGGATCGGGCACGGCGGCGATCTCCGGCAGACCCAACACCCGTTCGGCATCGGGACGGCGGTAGCCCCAGCCAATCAGGGCCTCCACCAGTTCGTCGTCCATCGAGACGCCCGCCGGCTGGCCTGCACCTGGCGTACCCATTCGATCCTTCAACTCCAGGATCAGCCGGGCAGCGGTTCGCTTGCCGATGCCGGGCACGCGAATCAAGGCATTCTCGTCACCGGCGGCCAACTTCGAGCGCAGGTCGGATGCTGGGATTGCCGACAGCAGCGCCAGGGCCACCTTGGGTCCAACACCCTGCACCGTCAGCAGTGCCTCAAACATGAACAGTTCATCGTCCTTGTTGAAGCCGTACAGCGCCATCACGTCCTCGTGGATGTAGAGGAACGTGAGCAGGTGTACCTCAGCGCCTTGCGCCGGCATCGCCCGCACGACAGTCAAAGGCATAGCGACCTTCAGATCGAAGCCGCCGACGCCGACCACCGCATGGTCCAGACCAACTCGGCGAACCGTGCCGCGCAGGCCGACGATCATGATGGGGTCCCCGCAGCCGGCGGCTGCCGCCGGTAGCAGTGGCAAATCGCCACGGCCAAGGCGTCGGCAGTGTCGTCCGGTTTGGGTGGCTCAGAGAGGTGGAGCAACAACGTCACCATACGCTGCACCTGCGACTTTTCGGCCCTGCCGTAACCGACCACCCCGACCTTTACCTGCAGCGGCGTGTACTCGGCAATGCGGCAACCGAACTGGGCGGCGGCCAGCAGCGCCACGCCGCGCGCCTGCGCCACGCTGATGGCCGTGCGAGCGTTCTTGGCAAAGAAGAGCTCCTCAATGGCGACTTCCTGCGGGGCAAATCGCTCCAGCAGCACGGTCAGGTCCTGATGCAGGAGATGCAAGCGTTCGGCTGCGCTCCAATCGGGCGATGTCTCGATGCAGCCAAATGTCACCGTCGTCAGGTCGTTGCCGACCACGTCGACCACGCCGTAGCCCATGCGAGCCGAGCCGGGATCAATGCCAAGCACGCGCACAGGTCCACCAGTCACCCGGCCATCTTTTCGGCCACCGCATCGGGAATGATCGAGTTGGAGTAGACAGCCTGCACGTCGTCCAGCTCTTCCAGCCGGTCAACGAGGCGCAGGACCTGCTCCGCAGTGCGATCATCGAGCTCGACCTGGGTCTTGGGCACCAGCGTCTGTTCGGCGTCAGCGACGGAGATGCCCTTCGCTTCCAGGCCGCGCCGCACCGCCTCGAGGCTGTTCGGTTCCGTATAGACGACCAGCACATCGTCATCCTGCACCACGTCGTCGGCGCCGGCGTCGATAGCCTCCAGTTGTGCTTCGTCGGGGTCCTTCGAGTCGAGGGGCACGGTGATCTGCCCTTTGGCGTCGAAGATCCAGGCCACACAGCCGCTTTCACCCAGGTTGCCGCCACCGCGCGTGAAGACGCTGCGGATGTCCGAAGCGGTTCGGTTGCGATTATCGGTCAGCGCCCGAACCATAAGCGCGGTGCCGCCGGGACCGTAGCCCTCGTAGGTAATTTCCTCGTAGTTGGCGCCGCCCTCGGCGCCGCCGGCGCCGCGCTTGATGGCACGGTCGATGTTATCGATGGGCATGTTGCTCGCTCGCGCGTGCTGCACCGCCAGACGCAACCGAAAGTTGCCATCGGTATCGGCGCCGCCTTCGCGGGCAGCGACGCTAATCTCGCGGCCCAGCTTGGTGAAGAGCTGGCCGCGCCGCGCGTCGTTGACGCCCTTCTGGCGCTTGATCTGCGACCATTTGGAGTGTCCGCTCACGTCCTCGTGTCCTTTCTTTGGAGCTTGCCACGCCGTGTCTTGGGCGTGTGGCGATACCGCGCGGTCTGTGCAGGTGAGTATAGCGGGTAGGCCCGGCGCGCCGGGCCTATGCCGGCGGAGCGGCGGCCTCGACCGCCAGCATGCGCAACGTTTCGGCGTGCAATCACGCCAGAGAACGCGGCGCGAACAGCCGCTCGAACAGCGCCGGGAAGCCACGGCTGCGTTGCTGCCAACTGCTTGCAATCGCCACACGGCTCGCACCGTCGACGGCGGTGACGTGCCATTCCGTGCTGAACGACGAGCCACGGTCGTGCTCTACCAATCGGTGATCCGCAGGAGTCTCCGTTACCTGCATCTCGTAGGGCCGCCGGTGTCTGCCGACGTGCAGGACCCAGCGTACAACGGTGGCTGCCCCGCCAGCGCCAGCCTCGACGGCGAAGTCATGATAGGCGGGCGGCATGATACGTCGGCGCCGCCCTGCGTAGTCCGTGATGATCGCATAGAGGTCGTCGACCGGTCGGTCGATCTGTTGCTGCGCCTCTGCATGTAGTTGGGCCATTGGTGTTCCTCCGCAGACGATTGTAGCCGGTCGCCCCATAACCGGCGTACTGTCGTGCGGACGCCCCCGTGGTATCGTCTTTCCACATGAAACAACCTTCTGATCGCATACCGCGCCGCGTCAACCGCATTATTGCGCCCCCGACCGCCTATCGCCGTTGGGTGCAACAGGTCATCTGGGCGACGGCCTGGCTGCTCACCCGCTTGATGCGGACCGACGTCGCGGGGGATCGCCCGACAGCGCCCTGCATCATCGTCTCCAACCATCTGCACTACCTCGATATCCCCCTGGCTGGTCGCTACGCCATCGCCTTCGGTGAACACGTCCACGGGCTGGCGAAGACGGAGTTGTTCCAGATTCCGCTCATTGGCGCCGTCCTGCGCGGCATACAGGCCGTGGAAGTCCACCGCGGTAGCGCTGATCGCCGGGCGATAGAGGAGATCATTAGCTTCGCCAGACAGGAGAAAGTCTGGATCTTCCCAGAGGGCCATCGCAGCGACACGGGACGCTTGCAAGAGGGCAAGGAAGGCACCGTGCTGGTTGCCCGCAGGGCAGGCACGCCTTTGGTCCCCATGGCGATCGCCGGTACCGAGGCAGGTTTCCTGGCACTGCTCCTTCATCGTAAAACGCTCCGGATACGGATGGGGCGTCCGTTCACCTTGCCACCGGGCCTGTCGCGAAGTGAGAGCATTGCGGAGATCATGCGGCGGATTGAAGACCTCCTGCCGGCGCAGCAGCAACGCCTGCGCTGAACGATGGGGCGTAGCCGACAGCGAACCCCTAAAAGCGGCGGCGGCTCCGGGTGGCGCGATAGACGGCTTTGCGCGTCTGGCGGCGAACCTCGTACCCTGCAAAGTAACGGGGACCCCGGCTGATTGCCCGGCCCAGGTAAAAGAAGTGCAGCATTCGATAGAACCAGCGCATCGGCTACTCCGTTCAGATCGTTCCGCTGGGAGTGGTGGACCCGACGCGGCGCGAACCCCTCACCTGCACCAGGTGCATGGCGAGGAAACGATTCGACAGCCTACCAGCACGCATCATTCCCGTGGAAAGCATACCACTGACGGCATTGTGGCCCCGCCCGACCGTCTCGTCGTAGGTGGCGTCGCGCGTTCGCGCCACCAGTCGCGGTGCTGCCTCGCTGTTTGCTTCCAGGACAGGCTAGCACTACAATGGACTCGTCCGCCACTGACCAGTGGTGCAAGGAGGATGAATGAACGCCGAGGCTACGGACCCTCGCGGCTGGTACCTGCCCGACGAGGTAGGGCAACTCGCCGGAGTGTCTAGCGAGCGCATCGGGCAGTGGGCGCGCCACGGCTACATTCGTTCCTCACGTAGCGCCAGTGCGCCCCGCGTGTACAGCTTCCAGGACATCGCTGAAGCGATGATTGTGCATGAGTTGATCGACCGTCGCGTGCCCGTTCGGGATATCCGCAATGCCATCAGCAACCTTCGCCAGCGCTATGGCGACTGGCCACTTACCGTGGCTCCGCTTGCGACGACGGAGCCAGCCGGAACGTCCGGACGGCGACGCCTCGTGCTCAACGAAACACACGGCGAAGTGGAACTCAAGATCGACATTGGGAGGGGAGGCGGATCTCAGATTTTCCTGCCCACGATCAACGAACTTAGGAGCCGTCACGGAATAAC
>DHIZ01000234.1:4421-7951 GCA_002404055.1 Chloroflexi bacterium UBA4733 | reverse complement strand
CCCAGGGTCGCGTCCCGCGTCCGCTCGATATGCTCCGCCACCTCCTGCCAGAGACGTTCCGCACGCGTTCGCTCGCCCTCCTCGAGAAGCCGTAGGGCGCAATACCACAGGCATCTACCCAGCATGACGGGGCGCACGCCGGCACGCGGCAGCCTGATCAGCTCCTCGGCGAGATCCAGATCTTCCTGGCAGCGGCGCGGAACGGTGGCGCCTAACACCAGCCAACCACTGAAGAAGAGCGCATCGGGGTTGCCGAGCCGCCGGGCGAGAGCCAATGCCGCCTCTCGCAAACGCTGGCTGAGGCCCAAACGTCCTTCAGCGATATGCACGTAGGCGAGCGCCAGGTCGGTGTACACCCGCTCCTCGGTGTCCGGCGGCGTACAGCGGTCCGCCCGCTCGGCCCATTCTCGATGCTTGGGCGTAAACGGATCGCCCACCGCGGTGATGGCCCCCAGCGCCTGCTGGCAGATACGAGCGGCCCGGCGCTCATCACCCTGAAGCTCCGCCAGCCGCAGCGCTTCCGGTGCAACCTCGTCCACGACCCGTCGTGCACCGCCCGCCGGGAGCAGCATCGCGGCAAGCGCCATCAGCAGATGCAGGCGCTGCGCGTGATCGTCGGGGTCGATCACCTCCTGCACCTGTAGGCAGCGGTCGAGGTGCCCCACCGCCTCCCCGTAGGCGAACACCGCCCGCGCCCGCCGCGCTGCTCGCTCGCCGTACTCCACCGCCTTGGCCAGATCGGCCGGGTCGGATGAGTAGGCGTAGTGCTCGGCAAGCTCAGTCGCGTGTTCGTCCAGCCGCCCCGCGTACTGCTCCTCCAGCGCCCGTGCTACCTGCTGGTGCATGCGGATGCGCCGCGGCGCGATCAGCTCTTCGTAGAGCGTCTGGCGGAAGAAGGCGTGCGCGAAGCGGTAGCGCGCCACCCCGCCACGCGACTGGTCCTGCAGCACGGCCACCCGCATGGCCTCTTCCAGCGCTCTCACCAGCTCTTCCTCCGCAAGCCCGGCCACGGTGCGCAGCGTTTCGAACTCGAAGTCCCGCCCGATCACGGCGGCGACGGCGAGCACCTGGTTGCACTGCGGGCTGAGCCGCGCCAGCCGCCGGCCGATTACGTCGCGCAGCCCTTCCGGGATGCGGGCCAGCAGCGGTTGGTCTCCCGCTGGCTGCCAGCGACCGGCGTCACGCTTGATCAGCCCTTCTTCGGCCAGGTAGCGCATGACCTCCTGCACAAACAGCGGGTTGCCCTCGGTCTGGCGGTGCACGCCTTCTGCCAGCCCCCATGGGACGTCCTGCCCCGCAATCGCCGAGAGCATCCGCTGCACTTCGTCGGCCGTCAGCCCCCGCAGCCGTATGCGGCTGAAGCTGCCGCTCCGCCCCAGCTCGGCAAGCGTGGCCGAGAGCGGGTGGGTCCGGTCTACTTCGACGTCGCGGTAGGTGCCGATCACGAGCAGCCGCGAGCCGGCGAGGGTGCGGGCGATGTGGGTCAGCAGGTCCAGCGTGCCGTGGTCGGCGTCGTGCAGGTCTTCCAGCACCAGCACCAGCGGCTGTACCGCGGCGGCGTTACGGAGGAAGCCGCCGACCGCATTCAGCAGCCGGTAGCGGTCCTCGCCCGCATCGGCGCTGGGACCGGCCGGTTCTACCATGGCCCGCTCGCGCACTTCGCTGACGATGCGCGCTACCTCCGGTCCGTTGCTGCCAAGCTCGCGCTTGAGCTTGTCCGGCTCTCGCTCCAGCACGTAGCTGCGCATCGCTTCGACAAACGGCAGGTAGGGCAGCGAAAGCGAGCCTTCCTCATAGCAGTGACCGACGAGGGTCTTGCCGCCACGCAGGGTGGCGTAGGTGGCGAGCTGCTCCGTCACAGTCGTCTTGCCGATGCCCGGTTCGCCGACCACCATGGCCAGCGACCCCTGGCCCGACTGCGCCGCGTCGAAGGCCGCTTCGAGCTGGCGCAGCTCTTGCTCCCGGCCCACGAAGATGCGCCGGTAGACGGGGTTCTGGCTGGTGCTCTCTTCTGTCGCTGCCCGCGCTGATTTGCCGCTAGCACTCCTGGCCGTGGGACTGGTCGACGCCAGCGCCTCGGCCACCTGCGCCGCGCTGACAGGCCGCTTGGCCGGGTCTTTCTCCAGGAGGCGCAGCACCAGCGCTTCCAGCGGCTTGGGACAGTCGGGCCGGTGCCACGAGGGCGCGACCGGGCTTGAGTGCAGGTGCTGGCCGATGATCGCGACGCTCTCGTCGCCGACGAACGGCGGCCGCCCCGCGATCAGCTCGTAGAGCACGCAGCCGAGGGAGTAGAGGTCTGAGCGCGGCGTCACTTCGCCGCCCATCGCCTGCTCGGGCGCCATATACATGGCCGTGCCCACGACCATGCCCGCCTGCGTCAGGCGGGACTTATCGAGCGTCACGGCAAGCCCAAAGTCGCCCAGCTTCGCCGTGCCGTCGGCCGCAAGCAGCACGTTCCCCGGTTTCAGGTCGCGATGCACGATGCCGTGCTCGTGGGCGAACGCCAGTCCTTTGCTTACACCGGCGCCCAGTTCCAGAACACCCGTCAGCGGCAAGCGGTGGTCGGGTGCCTCACCGATGAGGTGTTCGAGGTCCCCGCCGGCGAGGTACTCCGTCACGATGAACGGCTTGCCCTTGTCTTCTCCCATATCAAAAACGGAGACGATGTTGGGGTGGCTACCCAGCTTGCCGAGCGCCTGCGCCTCACGCTGCACCCGCTCTCTTCCCGCCTGATCCAGCCCTTCGGTCTTGATCAGCGCGAAGGCGACGTCGCGGTCGAGCTTCGAGTCATGGGCACGGTAGACCGTCTTCTTGCCGCCCTCGCCGAGGAAGCCCAGCACTTTGTAGCGGGCGTTCACAAACGATGCGGGCAGGGGCGGCGAGGGCGGTGACGCGATTGGTGCGTCGGCTGATGGAACGGCGGTCGCTCCCATCCGACGCTCCGCGGCTGCCAGCAAAGTTTGTGCGTCGGCGTTCTGGTCGTCCAGCGCAAGCGCGTCGTGAGCTCGGTCCCGTACCGCGAGCCAGTCGCCTTGGCGTACTGCTTGCTCGGCATCGTCCAGCAGCAGGTCAATCTGGCGCTGAATTCGTTCGCTGGTCATGGCGCTGCCTCGAGACGGCTTGCCGGGCGGTCCGGTGCGTGAACAGGTAACTGCTCGATCTTGTTGCTCCACGCGTCGCCTGTCAATTTATTGCCGGCGGTTCGTCACCGGACTATGCTGGCAACGGCCCGGCAGTTGGTGCGCCGCCCGCCGTGATCGGGTCCGACCGGCTGACGTGTCCACAATTTGCTCCCGCAGGAAGGGGCGCGGCATGGCCGGCCAGGCCGCCACATCGGCGGCATATGTCTTTCTCTCCTACGCCTCGGCAGATCGTGAGCGGGCGCTTCATGTTGCCGACGCGCTGCAGGCGGCAGGCGTGCCGTCCTGGCTCGACCAGCAGGCGATCGCCGGCGGCAGCAGCTGGGGCAGCGAGATCGTCGAGGGCATTAAAGGCTGCGCGGCCTTGCTCATCCTGTGCAGCAACGCCGC
>DHIZ01000234.1:3909-4260 GCA_002404055.1 Chloroflexi bacterium UBA4733 | reverse complement strand
AAGCAAGAGATCCAGCTGGCCTGGCGGTTTGAGCGGGCGTATGTGCCCGTGCTGCTTGAACCGGTTGAGTTTCCGGAACACGTGCTCTATTTCCTCGAAGGCTGGCAATGGGTAGAGATCCTGGATCAGCCGCAACAGGTCTGGCTGCCCGTCCTGCTCAAGGCGCTCGCCCGTCTCGGTGTCGCCGGACCGTCCGAACCGCCCGCAGAATCCGCGGGCGCTGTGCCGGTCGAGGATGCCTCCGCAGTTGCCATCGACGGCGACTCGACGACCTCACCGGCACAGTCACTTTCCCTGGAGCGTGTGTTTGCCGGTCGGGAAGCCGAGCTCGAGGTGCTGCGCCGGCGCTTC
>DHIZ01000234.1:0-3806 GCA_002404055.1 Chloroflexi bacterium UBA4733 | reverse complement strand
ACCAGACCGTCGCGGGGAGCGGCGGGCTGGTGACGGTGGCGGGGGAGCCCGGGATCGGAAAGACTCGGATCGTACAGGAGTTCTCCGAGCATGCCCGCACTGCCGGCGCCACGGTGCTCTGGGGCCGTTGCTACGAGGGCGACTGGGCGCCGCCCTACGGGCCGTGGGTAGAGGCGGTCTCCGCATATGCCCGGAGTGTTGAACCGGACCAACTGGGCCGGGAGCTCGGCCCGGGCGCCCCACCCATCGCTCGCCTCGTGCCGGCGGTCGCCGCCGTGCTGCCGGATGTGTCCCCGCCCGCTCCCCTCAGCCCGGATGAAGAGCGCTTCCGCCTCTGCGACGCGGTCACGCAGCTTTTGCTCGCCGCCGCGCGGACGCGTCCGGTCGTGCTGGTGCTGGATGACCTGCACTGGGCGGACAGGGACTCCGTGGGTTTGCTCCGGCATGTGGTCCGCTTCGCCGTCACCGCGCCGCTGCTGATAGTGGGCAACTACCGCGATGTGGACCTGGACCGCCGCCACCCGCTGGCGGAGGCGCTGACCACACTGCGACGCGAGCGGGGATTCGAGCGCATTCTCCTGCGCGGGCTGGGGCACGAGCAGGTGCAGGGGATGCTGGACGAGCTGGCCGGCCACGCGGTGGCGGCGCCGTTCGTTGATGCGCTCTATAAGGAGACGGAAGGCAACCCCTTCTTCCTCGGTGAGGTGCTGCTGCACCTACAGGAGGAGGGCGTGATCGAACACCGCGACGGGCGCTGGGTCAGCACTGTCGGCGGCGTGGAGCACATGAGCATCCCCGAGGGCGTGCGCGACGTGGTCGGCAGGCGCCTCTCCCGCCTGAGCGAGGAAACCAATCGCGTTCTCGGCCTGGCGTCCGTCTTCACCGGCGGGTTCCGCTTCGCCGTGCTGGCGGAACTGGCCAAGCTGGACGAGGAGCGGTTGCTGGACTGCATCGACGAGGCGCTCGCCGCCCAACTGCTGCGCACCGTGGATGGGCGGAGCGAAACGTATGACTTCGTCCACGCCCTGATTCGCCGCACGCTCTATGACGAGCTCTCGGCCAGCCGCCGCGTGCGGCTGCACCGCCAGATCGCCGAGGCGCTGGAGCGGGTCTACATGGGAGCATCCGGGGACGAAGGCGGGTCCGGCGACACGGGAACGGCAGACGCGCTCCAGGGTGAGCCGGCCGGGCCAGCGGGCGCGCGGCTGGCGACCGTGGTCGACGACCTCGCCTACCACTACCACGAGTCCGCGGCGATAGCAGGCGCCGAGCGCGGCGTACGCTACGCCCTGATCGCCGCAGAGCGGGCGGAGGCGCGCGCTGCCTGGGGACAAACCGTCACCATGCTCCGCTGGGCGCTGGAGTTGCTGCCCGAGGAGGACCTCAGCCGCGCCCGGCTACTTGGACGGTTGGCCCTGGCGCTCGCCTGGCTGCTCGGGTTTGAAGAGGCGGCATCCACCGCCCGCCACGCCGCGGCGCTGATCGCGCTGGACGAAGGCGACGTACCCGCAGCCAATTATCTTCGCGACGTGGCGGGCGTACTCGTTCAGGCGGGGAGCGTCGGGGCCGCGTGGAGCCTCGCCGCGGATGGTCTGCGCTACGCGGGCGAACGGCGGGATGTGCTCTGGGCGTTCTTTAAGACGC
This sequence comes from Chloroflexi bacterium UBA4733, assembly GCA_002404055.1. The sequence goes on along the minus strand of DHIZ01000234.1, from coordinate 2,162 downwards.
TGGATCTCAACCGCCGCGATGCCGAAGACCCCGCCTACATCGGCCTCGTCGGGGCGACGCCCGAACGAGAGGCCGTGTGGCAGATAACGGATGGCCAGCCGGTGGATGTGGGGAGCATGAATCTCCACCGGCCGTATGCGTCGGCGGCGGAGATCCGGCTCCGGCCGCCGGACCTCGAGCGTGCGGGCGACAATTTCCAGCTCGGCGTGTTCAAAACATTCTGGCTCGGGGAGTACCGCGAGGCGCTGGCTATCTGGGAGGCCGTCGCTGCCCGAAACGAGGCAGAGGGCCGGATCAACCAGGCGGGGACAAACCTTGCCCAAGTGGCCCGCTGTCAGCTCGTGCTCGGCAACCTGGGCGCGGCCGAAAGCGCCTACGCCCGGGGGGTGGCGTTGAGCAGGCGTGTCCCCGGCGTTAGCATCGCAGCGATCCAGCTCAGCGGGTACCGTGCCGAACGTTGCCTGATGCTCGATCTCGGCTGGGAGGTATGGCTGGCGGAATTGAACGCATCGATGGCGGACGGAGCGCCCGAGCGCGCCTGGGTACAGGCCATCATGGCCGCGCTCGCAATGGCTGCCCTGGCGCGCCTCGGCCGCGCGGAGGAGGCGCTGGCGCTGATCCCTGCCACGTTGCCAGCATTGGAGCGCGCTCCGGTGGGCATCGCCAACTATCAATCGCTCGCGTGCAGCATGGCCGAATCGCTCTGGCTGCTGGGGCGGACAGACCACATGGAGACGATCGAGTGCAACGTTAAACGGGGAGTGGTGGACCCCGGCTTCCACTACCCGATGCGCAACGGGGCGCTCTCGCTCGGCTGGCTGGCCGCCCTGCAAGGACGGACGGAAGAGGCGCAGGGCTGGTTCACGCGGGCGCGGGAGGAGCTGGATACACGGGGCTGCCGGCCGCTGCGTGCGACGGTGGACTACGACGAGGCGCTCGCACTCCACCGGGCGGGATCGCCGGACCTCACCCATATTGGATCGCTGCTGGGCGCGGCAGGGACCCAGTTCCGATCCCTCGGCATGACCGGCTGGGTGACGCGCGCGCGGGCGTTGGAAGAGGCGCTAAGCGCTTGAGCGCTGGCGAAGCAAAGACCGCCAGAATTGGCGGGCCTAAAGCATTCATCATGGAGCCGAAGAAGGGACTCGAACCCCCGACCCGCTCATTACGAATGAGCTGCTCTACCAACTGAGCTACTTCGGCCTGCGCTGGTATATGACGCCCGCTAATTATCTCGCGGACGTTTAAAAGCCGTCAAGGCAACTCCGATCGGAGCGCGGCCAGCGAGCTCGGCGAAGGGAATGCCCCAAAGCGCCCCGACGAATCTGCGTAGGAACGTACTGTATGGGGATGGAGTTCCCGCAATAAACGGCGTGCATGCGCACGCAACACTCGAACCCTTGACCGCTAAACCGTCGCATGTCGAGCCCACGGCTCAGCTTCAGCCGCAGGGCGGGGCGGGCCACCCCGGCCACCGGCCGCCGATTGCCGTTTGCCTTGCGACAGCGTTACCGTCTGGTCGGATTCGCCGCAGAATCGCGGCCGGGAGGGACCATGGACGCATATTCGGCAATTCGAACCAAGCGCGACACGCGCGCCTATAGCGATCGGCCGATTCCAGAAGACGTTGCGCAGCGCATTATCCAGGCGGGCCGGATGGCCGGCAGCTCGAAGAACTCGCAGCCGTGCCGCCTGGTCGTGATCCATAATCCTGCCCAACGCCAGGCGCTATCGGACTGTGGCGACTTCGCCAAGCACGTGCCGCCGGCGCCACTGGTCATCGCCGTCGTCCTGCTGCCCGGCGGCGGCGCCTTCGACGCCGGACGCGTCGCCCAGAACATGATGGTTGCCGCCTGGGCGGAAGGCGTTACTTCCTGCCCGACGTCGATGCACCACCAGGACTGCGCCCGCAAGGTGCTGGGTCTTCCCGACGACCACCAGGTGCAAATCGTGCTGCCCTTCGGCTATCCGGCCGAAGATGCCGCGCGCCGCGAGAGCCGTCAGCGCCTGCCGCTCGACGACTTCGCGCACAGTGAGCGCTGGTAGCCGTGTGCCGGCGGCGTGGAGCGTCCCGCTATCTGTCTTGCACCGAACTGATCTGCCATCGCCCGCCCAAGCTCCCTCTTGCCCCCAGCATTGGGGCAGCGAAGCGTGTCCCGGCG
>DHIZ01000412.1:8342-15071 GCA_002404055.1 Chloroflexi bacterium UBA4733 | reverse complement strand
AGTCCTCTGGGTCCTACGCGAGGCCCCTGCAATCCCCGTATTATTCGTCAAACTTCATTAAGGGCGGGTGGCTGCTACCAGCATGCGTTGTACTGTTGCGCGGTCGAGCGGTTCGGGCACGGCGGCTCCCTCGCCGCCAAGCGAGCGTACCGGCTGACCATTGACTTCCAGCACGACGTGCTGCACGTCAGGAAACTGCGTCAGCGTGTCGACGAGTTGCCCCAGGAAGAGGGGGATGGCCGGGCTGCCTTGCAGATTCTGAACCTCGTTCGAGAGGTTCACGGTCGCCGTGCCGGCCGCGAGATTCAGGCCCAGCAGGCGGGTGCCGGTCGGCACCTGCGAGTAGTGGCCGGCCGTCTTGGGTCCCGCCAGCAATGCTGCAATACTGCCGCGAGCGGGCGTGGACGCCGGTACTAGAAGCGTTTCGGTCACCAGGCGGCCACCGGACGTGAAGTACACGGCGACCGAGACCTGCACAACGGACGACGAGGCTGCCAGAGTGCTGGACGAACTGCCACTCGCTGTCGACTGAACGACTACTGAGGGTGTTGCTGATGTGCTGGAGTGGGACACGGTGGGTGCTGCGGCAGCGGAAGTCGCGTTGGGCGTCGAGACTACGGTCGTGACCGTTACATTCGTACTCTGCAGCAGTTGAGCCGGGCTACAGGCGGCAAGGGCGAACACTGTGACGCCGACGAGCGCTACAGTGCGGTAGGGGCGATGCGCCATCACTGCACCCCCTTCGGTGAACCGGCGGGACCGACCGTGCCTGTGTCGATGTAGGCAGTGCCGCCGGTCGTGAAGACTCGGACCAGGTAACGGCCCGATGCAGCCGGCGCCAGCACCTGCATGGCCGTGAACTGGGGAGCGATGCCAAATTGCACAGCGGTGCTATCGGCGCCTGACCATAATGGCGCCGCAGCAAAGTTCTCGACCCAGAATGGCTGGAAGCTCGGCTGCGCGCCAGGAATGTGCAGCGTTGTGCCCGCCACCAGCGCATTCGGGTCACTCAGCCCGTTGGCTTGTGCGAGTGCTGCTAGATCAATGTAATAGCGCCTGGCGATGGCGAAGAGCGTATCGCCCGCCTTCACGACGTACGTCAGTGACGGCGCGTTTGGCGGGGTTAGGGCGGAGACGTTGCTCGAGGGCGCCGGTGCGAGAGCACTGGCGGTCGTGGGCGCCGCAGCGAGCGTACCTGGGCTACTCGCGCTCTCAGTGGCTGGGGGGCCACTGGGTCCCACTGCGCCTGCGTCGACGTAGGCGACACCGCCAGTGGCCGGATTGCGCACATAGAGACGGGCGTCGGTCTGCGGCGCCATCACCTGCAGTGGTGACCACTGGGCCAGCAGGGCAAAGGTCAGCGCTGGGTCACTTGGCCCCGACCGTAGAGGCGTCTGCTGCGTCGTCTCCACCCAGAATGGGACGAAGGGCGGCGCGACGCTTGGTGGTTGGTAATTTGCCGGCGGTGGGCCCGAGGTCCCGAGGGCGCCGGCGGTCACGTAGCCGCGCTTCTTGGTCGCCGGCTCTGTCACGGCGTAGCGTCCTGCAATGGGCGGACCGGTGACCTGCAGATACGACCATTGCGCCAGTTGGGTCAAGGCATCGGCGTGCGGATCGGCGTCACTCCAGAGCGACGTGGCGCGGCTGGTTTCCACCCAGAACGGCGTAAAAGGGGCGGCCGGTACGGTGATTTCGGCCCACAAGGGGTCGCCGAAGACGTGTCCATCGGCGGCGCTGAGGCGCCAGGTCGCCGAGTAGTCACCAGGCGAACTGGGAGCGGTGACGGAGGTACTGATAGTCGTCGTCGTGCCCGGCGCGACGGACGGTAGCGGGACGCTCGCCGTACCGGGGAGGTTGCCGCCACCTTGTTGGGTGAGGTGATAGCCGCCGTCCCAGGTCGTCGTCCCGGTGTTGGCGATCTTCCAGGTCTTGACGACGGTCTGTCCCGGCGATACCGCGGCGTGGTCGGGGAGGGTAACATCCTGCACAAAGCGTCCGACATTGGCATCCAGACCCTGTTTGACGGTGGCGCCCACGGAGCCAAAGAACTGGACAATGCCGTCGGCCACGCCCGTCGCGACCTGCTCCTGAAACCCTGGTGAGCCTAGCTGCTTTGCTTCCGTAGGATTAGTGATGAAGCCGGTCTCGACCAGGATCGACGGCATTGTCGTATTGCCGAGGACATAGAAATTCGCTGATTGCACGCCGCGATTCACCTGTTGGGTCTGCGTCAGTACCGAGTGCTGGACATCCTGCGCCAGCAAGCGGCTCTGGTCCACAACGCTCGGCGTGCGCGTGACGCCGTCGATGTAGCCGCCAGAGGCGCCGTAGAAGGACGTGAGGCCGGAAAAGCCGGGATCGTTCAGCGAGTTGACGTGGATGGAGACAAAGATGTCGGCGTGGCTGTCGTTGGCGATGCTGGCCCGTGCCGCCAGCTCGGCCGTGGTGTTGCCGGCCGGGCCGATGGTGATGTCGCCGGTGCGAGTGTAGACGACATGGGCGCCCGCCTGCGTCAACAGCGCCCCCACGTCGAGACTAATCGGCAGTGTCAGGTTCTTTTCGTACAGGCCATTACCAATTGCGCCCGAGTCGATTCCGCCGTGGCCTGGGTCGATGACGATGGTCCGGCCGGCGAGAGGCGCGCCGGCGGCGTCCGCCAGTACCGACGGGCAGAGCAGCGCCAGGCAAAGAGCGGTTGCCGCAAGCCGCAACGCGAGCCGGAGTCGTTCCAGCCTCCACCCGCGCTCGTCGAACATCGCTTGCAGCATACGGCGGCTCACTCCCTTACAATCGCTCTGTGACCATAACGAACGAGTTGCTCGTTGGGGTGACGGCGATGGGAAAGAGGTCCCCCATGCGGTGCATGGGGAGGCGGAGTGCGTGTGAAAGTATTGGCGTTGCTGTTCGCCCTCGTGGGCGGACTGGCGATTGGCACCCAACCGCTGCTCAACGGGGCGCTGGGGCGGACGCGCGGTGTCTTCGAGACGGTGCTCGTATCCGTCACCGTATCCTATGCCGGAGTGGTGCTGCTGCTGGCCGTGAAGGCGGGACGTGGCCTGCCGCTCGGCCTGCCCTTTTCGTGGCGGAGCACCGTCGCCCTTGCGGGCGCCTTCGTCCTTGTCACGCTCACGTTGGCGATGGTCGGACGGGATATCGCGCCCTGGTACTTCAGTGCCGGCCTATTGGGCCTGGTCGTCCTGGTCGCCGGTACCGTTGCCACGCCGGTCCTGGGAGTGGGCGTAACGGCCGCCGCGCTCACAGCCGGGCAACTCGGCGTCGCTATCATGTGGGACCAGTTCGGTGTGCTGGGCTTGCCTGAGGTGCCCGTGTCGCCGCAGCGCATCCTGGGCATGCTACTCGTTGTTGCTGGAGTTGTGCTCATCCGCGGCATCTAACAACGGGCGCGACTGTACCCCGACGAGCAGGTCGCCCTGGAAGTCGCAGAAGTATTCCAGCGGCGGCTCGCCACGCAGCATCGCCGGCAGGAAGGCAGGAATATTTTCCACGACCTGTGGGTTGGTTGGGTCACAGACCCAGCTCTGGTGCTGCCAGCGCAAGGCGCCATCTGTCGTGGAACGGTCGCCGGGCCAGGTGACCGACGAGTCGCTGAACTCGGCGACGTAGACGTACATCCCCGCTCCCTGACCGTTGACGCCGTCGTCCGGCGGCCAGGTGACGATGCCGCTGAAGCGCAACTCATCGGCCCGCCGCAGGTCAATGGTCGTCTCCTCTCGCACCTCGCGGACGACACAGGCGCGTGGCGTTTCTCCGTCCTCGATCTTGCCGCCGACGCCGTTCCACTGGCCGGCATGCGGCGGCTTCCGGCGCAAGAGCATCAGCATGCTGTTGGCCTGACGACAGAAGCAGAGGGTGTACTTGAGACTCAGCCAATACTCCCTTTCCCGTTCACCTGCACGGTAGCATGGGCAGACGAGAGGAGTATCGCTCAATAGCAGTAACAACCGATTTGTCCGGGGTGCGAGAAGCGGCCGTCGTAGCAATGCAGTTCGTAAAGGAGTTGCTCGCTGATGAGCGCGTCGGCGACTTCCGACTCGAGGAGTTCGCTGCGTCGAGCGATGGCAAGTCCTGGCTAATCACAGTTGGCTACTTGCGAGACGAGGTGAAACAGCCGGTTCCTTGGCTGGCCGGAGTTCCGATGAGAATCCGGGATCAGAAGGTTGTGGTGATTGATTAAGGAGACCGGTACGCCAGTAGCCATGAGGAATAGGGAGAGTGATTAGCGAAGTACCGTCCATGCTTCGGCTGATTAATAAGCATCGACAGGCAGGCATACTGGTCGACACGAACCTCTTGATTCTGCTCTTCGCCGGTGCAGTTGAGCGCGAATAATTTTCCCGACGTGGTGTCTAAGCTCGACTTTGGCCATTTGGGTCGCTGAGCGCGAACCGCGCACCAGATACGGGCGGTAGGCCCTGCGAGGTATTTGAATGTCGGCCTTCGACCGCCTTATGGATAAACCCGGAGCAGGATTGAGGCTCGTCTGGAGGACGTCCGACCGCACACTCCCCAATTGGCCAAAGTCGAGCTTAGTCTGGTGTTGCTGCCGCTGTCATTGTCAACCTCCTCTGCGCACTTGGGGGACAGCGGTCGCTTTGCCAACGACCGGCGGTATGGGGAATACTGCCAGGGGAGGTGAGCGCAACTGCGCTCTTCCTGGGGGAAAAGTGGATGATAACCGTAGCGGAGCGCCGGGACCAGGGCGAGCAGATCGTTGCAGACGGCATCCAGCCGAGGAGAGATATTGCGGCCCGCCGCAACCGACCCGTCGGGGGCCACAGTAGCGCCAAGGCGTGGCGGCGGACGATCTGGACGCTCCTGACCTTGGCGGGCAGACCAGTTCGGCGTGAGGACCTGTTCGCCCAGGTCGCCGCGCGCAGCGAGGAACTCGGTGACGATGCCCCCGACGATCCATCGGCCGCGCTCCACGCTTTGCGGCATGATCTCGGGCGGCTGCGCGCGATGGGCATTGGCGTGACCTACCGACGCATTGATGCCACCTACGTGCTCGAGCCGCCGCCGCTCACGCTCCGGCTCGTCGAGGAGGAGCTCGTGGCGGCTGCGCTGCTCCTCGACAGCTTCGTCCCCGGCCCGCACGGCCCGGCGGTCCAGGCGCTCCTGGGGCACCTACAACGTCTGCTCCCTACCGACCAGCGGGCGGCGCTCGCCTCCATGCGCCCCTCCGTGCGTGCCGAGATCGTCGACCAAGGCCAAGACTACGCGGCGCATGGCCCAGTCATCGCCACACTCCAGCGGGCGATGCGCTGGCACCAGCAGGTCGAATCGAGCCAACGGAGCTGGTCTATGAAGATCGGCACCTGTACCTGCATGTGTGGGACCACCACTTCCGAAGCGCCAGCCGCTACCGCATCGAGCGCATCATCCCGGAGTCGCTCACGGTCCTGCCGGGTGTGCTCCCGGCGACGGAACGCCACGTCCGACGCCGGGAGTTGCGCTTCCGGCTGACGCCGGAACGGGCGCGGTACGGCGTCACGGAGCGATTTCCCGAACAGCGGGCCGAAGTGCAGGAGGACGGCAGCATCATCGTCACGGCCCAGATGCCCGATCAATTCACGGCACTCCACACGCTCCTGCGCTATGGCGATGGCGTGGAGTGCTTGGCGCCGGAGGAGATGCGCGCGGAACTGGGCCGGATCGGCGCAGCGCTCGTCCAGCAGTACGGCCATGGTCCAAGAACGCCGGAGCTTGAATCGATGCGGTGAGACAGGCCGCACGACGTGCCCCGACCTTTGGTTTAGACGCAGGCGAAGGAGTGAGCGGCAGGCGTGTTCCACGCCTGCCGCCGATGCTAACAGATGGATGAACCCTGCGTTAGAAGCCCCGTTGGTATGAGCGCAGCTACGCTCATACCAACGGGTATAGTGCTGGCGAAGGTCAAACCGAGCCAAACTCGGCGTTCTAAGCACGTAGCCACAAGAATGGCAAGGAAATCATGCGACGGCCTCCAGCGCAGGCGAGGTGGCAAGGGAGACGGGATGGGGAGCGAGGTCGGCGAAGAAGCGCCGCGCGGCGCAGGTGAGTTCGTCGATGCTGCCGGCGAGGCGGTTGGCGGCGCCGTCGTCTTTCATCATGCCCCAGGTGCGTTCGACGGGATTGTGTTCGTGGGCAGCGTACTTGGGAAGCCAGAGGACGTGGAGGCGCGGGTTGGTAGCCAGCCAGCGTGGTCGGGTACCCGCTTGCGGGTGTTTGGCGGTATGGGTGGGGGCGCTGTCCAAGACGAGATAGAGCGGCCCGGTCGGGTAGCTGGCAGCCAGATGCTCCAGGAAGCGGACGAAGTCCACCGCCAGCTTGCGGTCGTGATCGACGCTCTGCCAGGTACCGGAGATGGCGTCCAACGCGCCAAAGAAGGCGCGGCGGCGATTCTGGCCGGGCGTCGGGACGCGTACTCGCTCTCCTTTCATCCACATCGCCCGCAGGACCGGGAGGAGATGGAGATCGCACTCGTCCAGATAAAGCAGATGGCCCCAGCCACGCTTGGCCGCCCGCAGTGCCTGCTGGATCGCGGCCAGCTTGGTCGCTTCCTGGGGATCGTGCTGCGCCCAGGGGGCACCCGGCAGCACACTGGCCGGGGTCAGGCGGGGACGCCGCCACCGCCAGCCCATCTGGTGCAGGTAACGCCGGACCGTCGAACAGGAGAGCATGACGCCAAACCGCACCGCCAGGAAGGCGGCCAGCAGCGCCACCGTCCAG
>DHIZ01000412.1:3662-8089 GCA_002404055.1 Chloroflexi bacterium UBA4733 | reverse complement strand
GTCATTCAGCAGCACCATGTGCGCTCGCAAGGCCACTCGCCCCACCGCCTGCCGGCTCACCCGCTCCAACTTTGCGCGCTGCTCCTCCGTCAGTTCCACCAACAACATAGCGGTCACCTCCCAATCTACCCATCGGCAGATGCCGTGCCACACTTGTGGTTACATGCTTAGCATGCAAGCCATTCCTGTAGGGAACCAGCACCCCGTCGGCACGGTAGCGCTTCCCGGCCTCAACTATCTCTCGGCCGCCGTACGGCAACCGACAGTCGGCAGAAAGAAAACGCCATCCAAGCCACTCGTCGTTCATAGCCACTGACACTGCACGTCCCCTAATCCACCACAACGCAGTCCGCTACGCAGCCAGCCAGACCGCCAACGCAAGCCACGACCAACACCGGCAGGCCCTTGCGGACCTCATCCACCACGACAGCTACCGATCATAGAGCGACGGCTCCAGAGGACGCCCCACTCGGGATGGCCAGCCACGTTCGCTTGCTTGGTAGCATACTTAATGGGATCGATAGCAGGTCGAGCCCCTGCCACCGACGGCACGTCAAATGCCCAGGAACTCGTGGCGCGCCGCCAGCCGTCCGAAAAGACCAGCCGAGGTACCTGCGCCGACACTCTAACAGGGGCAGGTGCGCGTGCTATGCTACGTACCTGAGGAATGAGCCGGTATGGTGGGAGCAGGATGGATGACGAGGAGCAGACAGGTACGCTGACCTTCCCAGTGCAGTGGGAGGTTCCTGAGAAAGTAACCAGTCGCTACGCAACGCATTTCGTTGTGCAGCAAGCAGAGCACGAGGTTTACCTCAGCTTTTTTGAGATCCCGCCGCCATTCCTCTTTGGGCCGCCGACTGAGGGCGACCCATCGCTCACGCTACGTGCTCAATGCTTTGCCAGGGTAATCGTGTCGTTCGACAAGGTGCCCGACTTGATCCGGCTGTTGCAAGAGGTCCAGCAACAGCCGCAAATTGTGAAACCGCACCTGCAAGCTGAAGGATCACGCAGCGCGCAAGGACGAGAAGCGCAGCAAGAGCCGGAACTTGTGTCGCCGCAGGTGGACCAGGGCCTCCCCGACATCTCCGGCTGGCTTGACAAATGAAGCGACAGCCGCAAATTGTTAAGCAGCAACTGGAAAGGCAAGACCATTCGATGTCGGCTGCGCCCTCGACCGTGACGTATCGCGTCGGGCGTCCGAATCAGCGGTGTGTTCGCGCTCAGCTCTCTCGCACAGAGGTTCCAGGCGTCGCCACTTCAGAATCACGGACACCCAACCCGACCTACTCGATTGCGCTATTCGGTCTGCAGACGGCCGGTTGGAGTTTCGAGATCCCGTTGCGGTTAATCATCGAACGTGACGACAATGGGTGGTACAGCGCCGCGGACGATGAGTTTCTTGTCTATGGCAGCGGGGAATCCGCCAGAGCCGCAGATCACGACTACGTCCTATCGCTTATCGACTTTTATCATCTGCTCGTCTCCGAGGCAGCTATGAACCCAGCGGCGAGGTCAGAACTGCAGCATCTTCAGGCGCATGTCCGCCCGGTGCCTAAGCCGTCCTACGCGCATGCCATTTAGTACTACAGCCTCAGATTAGGGAGGGAGCGATGATGGGGCGGACTGGTGCTGTCGGCGGCGGTAGTGGCAACGCATGGCGCGTGCTTGGTGGCGTCGTCGCCAGAGCGACCAGTTGAGGCGGCGCTTGCGGAGTCGCGGGGGCCAGGGCAAGGCCAGGGCCAAGAGGCGCCGGGCCTCCGGCACGCTCACTGGGACCAAGGCGGCGCCTGTGGTGACCGAGGCTGGCGTGCTGGCGCTGATTTTCCCCCCCGATGCCGATGGCGAGGTCGTGTCCCTGGGCGCGCTGGCGCAGCCAGGCCAGGAAGGCGTGGGCGAGCAGCGACAAGGTGATCTGGCGGTGCCAACTGTGCCAATGCCGCACCTCGTACTGATCCAACCCGGCTTCCCCTTTCGCTTCCTCCAGGCACTGCTCGATGGTCCAGCGCGTCCCGGCCACGCGCACCAATTCTTCCAGCGGCGTGTGCTCGGGGGCGAAGACGCGGTAATAGGCCAACTCGCCGTCGTCCAGGCTGCGCCGGACGAGCAACCACTTCCGCCAACCGGACGGTACCGTCTCCGCCAGGGGCAGCCAGGCCCAATCGTACCAGCGCTCCCCTTTGCTGCCCGCTCCGGCGCTGCGGCGTTCCCAGGCCTCCGGCTTGCACTTGGCGGTGGCGCTGGCGGCCGTCTCCAACAGCCCGATCAGCCGGGGCTTCGGCGCTCGGGGCGGCACGGTGAGCGGTTCGTTGCTGCGCACGGCGAGGACATAGGCGCACGGTCGCTGCTCCAAGGAGGCGCGTAAGGCGGGCGCGCTGCCGTAGATCTCGTCGCCCGTCACCCAGGCGGCGGGGATGCCCAAGGCGAAGGCGTGCGCCAGCATGGCCTGGGCCAGTTGCGGCTTGGTGGCAAACGTGACCGCCTCCGGGACTTTGGCCTCCCGGCAGCGCGCCGCATCCTTGGTCCACTCCTCCGGCAGGAACAGCCGCCGGTCCAGGAAGGCATGCCCCAGCGACGAGGCGTAGGTCAGGTAGACACCGGGTGCCCTCTGGGCGTCTGACACTGCCGGGTACCCTCTGGGTGTTTGCCGACAGCACCGCAATACTGCTTCGCCACGCCGACCGATTTCTCCCCTTTCTTCACCACCCCGGACTCGTCCACCACCAGGATGCCGTCAGGCTGACCGAACGCCTCGGCCACGAAGCGCTGCAACTCATCCCGCACCGCGTCGGCATCCCAAACGGCGGCGTAGAGCAGGCGCTGGGCGCACGCCCAGAGGGCACCCGGGTCGGCTTCGCCCATCGCCTCGGCCAATTGCCAGCCGTTCTTGCGCTCCACACGGTCCAGGAGCGCTTGCAGGTAGGCGCGACTGCGCTCCCGCACCTCCGCCCGATAGAAATACGGCGCGAACCGGGCGTGAAAGGCCAGGAACAACTCCTGCCACCCCGCGATTTCCTCTTCCATCTCGATGCCTCCGGTCAATCAATCCACCCTGCAGTCTGCCCGCCTTGTGCCATCAAGTCAAGTGCGGCTGTAGTACTAGGGGGTTCGATGAATCGTTCTACCGACGACTATCCAGGGAAGTCACTGACGAGGATATGTCTAGACTCGGAGTTATTGGCAAGATGACCTACCGAGATGCCTACAGCGGATGCCTTAAATGGCGATATGAATTCGAACTGCGCCCCGATGGTTCTCAGGGAGTAATACGAGCAGAGTATCTACGGATAGTCGAACAAATCAGAGAATTAGGATTGAAGTATGGGATAAAAGTGTGGAGGATCAGTCGTATTGAGTTGGCTATTTACAGAATATCCCACAAAACGGCCGTCGACGAGACCAAGAACGCTATATTGGAGTCAGTTGATAAAGAGATGGGATGGAGTTCGACCTCTGGCGAAACTAGGTATCACTTATCACCAGAGGAAGAGAGAGAATACCTCTTTTGAATTTCATGGAACAACCCGAAGAGGGCGCATAGGACACCGTATACCAATGGTGTTTTTGTTACTCGCGCTAAATCCGCTCTTGCGTCTCCAGTACCGCCGCGGAAGGGTGCTCCACAGCAATGGGATCAAAGAATCGCTGTATTTCCTCAAATTCTTGCCGTTCCACTTCGTATTCTGCGCTTGCTTGCAAAGAATTGGGCTCGTAACCATATGAAGAGCGGAACTGGTCGAAGTCTTGGGGCCTGTTCCGCACGCGTGGGGTAGTTTGCTTCAGCCTCGTCGCGCGATCGCACGGCGCACTTTCTGACTATCCTTCAAAATCAGCATCGACAACAATTGTAGCGGTACCGGCTGGATCGGTCAGCGGGCAATTGCCGGCGTGCTGAGCCGCGCCCATTTGGACGCCGCTAGTCGGCGTCCGGGCGAGAACGACCAACCTTCCGGATCCATGGCCGCACCGCCCCGAAGCTGTCGGCCATCCGGCGCTGCCAAACGGGGGAACATCGGCGGAGCGTCATCCTTCCCATGCTCCGATCCCGCGGCCCGCACCGCTCCCTCCCTAACCTGAGGCTGTAGTATTAGGGCCGACATGTGAGAGTGCGCCGCAAGGTCTTGCGCAGCAAACAAGCTCTCCAGAGGTAGCCGCGTCTTTGCCCTCTGGCTGCGGTTCGTGTCTTCAGGAGCGAAACAAGCGAGCGTGCAAAACTTTGCGGCGCACTCGACGTGTGATCCGAGCGTGGTTGTCCTCGTCCCATGCGTTAGAATGAAGGCCAGAGCGGCAACCTTTCACGCTGATGCCAGGTACGGGCAGATCCGGGCAGTATGGCCGGAACGTCACATGCCGCCGGGAGATAAGACAATGGTCGATACAGGGACGATGACCCTCAAGCGAGGGCTGGCGCAGATGCTCAAGGGCGGCGT
>DHIZ01000412.1:0-3516 GCA_002404055.1 Chloroflexi bacterium UBA4733 | reverse complement strand
CAAGGGCGGCGTCATCATGGACGTGGTCACGGCGGAGCAGGCGCGCATTGCCGAGGAGGCCGGTGCTGTAGCGGTGATGGCGCTGGAACGAGTGCCGGCCGACATTCGTGCCCAGGGCGGCGTCGCCCGCATGAGCGACCCGCAGATGATCCAGGAGATCATTGAGGCCGTCACGATCCCGGTGATGGCCAAGGCCCGCATCGGCCACTTCGTGGAAGCGCAGGTGCTGGAAGCGATTGGCGTTGACTATATCGACGAGAGCGAGGTGCTCACGCCGGCCGACACCCAGTACCATATCAACAAGCGCAACTTTAAGGTCCCGTTTGTGTGCGGCTGTCGCGATCTCGGGGAGGCGCTGCGCCGCATCGGTGAAGGCGCGGCCATGATTCGCACCAAAGGCGAGGCCGGCACCGGCAACGTGGTGGAAGCGGTGACGCATCTGCGCGCGGTGCTGGACGGCCTGCGCCGGCTGCAGGTCCTGCCGGAAGAAGAGTTGATGGCGGAAGCCAAGAATCTCGGGGCGCCCTACGAGCTCGTCCTGGAGGTCCACCGACAAGGGCGGCTGCCCGTTGTCATGTTCACTGCCGGCGGCATCGCCACGCCGGCGGATGCCGCCCTCATGATGCAATTGGGGGCTGAAGGCGTCTTCGTGGGGTCCGGCATCTTCAAGTCGGCTGATCCGGCGCGGCGGGCCAAGGCCATCGTGCAGGCGACGACGCACTACAACGACGCCAAGATCATCGCCGAGGTGTCGCGCAGCATCGGGGCGCCGATGGCGGGGCTGGAAATCGCCTCCATCCCGCGGGAAGAGTTGTTTGCCGGGCGAGGCTGGTAGCCCGGGCGTGACACTCGTTGGCGTACTCGCCCTGCAAGGCGCCTTCATCGAGCACGAGCAGGTGCTACAACGCCTCGGTACCGACGTCCGACGCGTGACCTTACCCAGGCACATTGACGGCCTGGATGGTCTCATCATCCCCGGTGGGGAGAGCACCACCATCGGCAAGTTGATGGTGGAGTGGAAGCTGCTGGAACCGCTACGCGCTTTTGGACAGGACGGAGCGCCGATCTTCGGCAGTTGTGCCGGAGCCATCGTGCTGGCGCGGGACGTCGGGCGTGACCAGCCTTTGCTGAGCCTGATGAATGTGCGTATGGCGCGCAATGCCTTTGGCCGTCAGATCGAGTCGTTTCAGGCCGATTTGCATGTGCCTGTGCTGGGAGAACGTCCCTTCCCCGGCGTGTTCATACGGGCCCCGAAGATTGCGTCGGTGGGTCCGGGCGTGCAGATACTGTGTACGTTGCCCGATGGCAGTATCGTGGCGGCACAGCAGGACAACCTGCTGGCCGTTTCCTTTCACGCTGAACTGACCTCCGATACTCGCTTACACGAGTACTTTTTGGGTATCGTGAACGGCGCGACGCTCACCGGCCGAGTAGCCAATACTGCCGAGGCACAGGCGTCGGCCTGAACTTTCGATGGTATGGTGAGTGTAGAGCATGATGCAGACCGCACCAAAAAACGGGCAGCTTGCGCGCCCAGCCAGGGTTTAGGAGAGGACGTGACTCGCTCCGTACGCACCGCAACCCCCCTCGACGCCTTTGCGCTCCGCCGCACGCCCTTCTCAGCGGTCGGGGGACCTCCCGGTCCGCTGGAAAGCCAGTGCGCCGCCGTACCGTCACCGCTGTTGCTTGCCCTTTCGGCCTGCGGTGGGAGTCAGCGCATCCTGGTGTCCCGTCAGGGTCGCCGGTTGGAAGGCGCCCTCCACGTTACGGCGCACAGCTATGCCCGGCGTTGGGAGATCGTGCAGACCAGCGGTCAGCCGGAGGATTCGGACTGGCTGCCGGAACTGCTGCAAGCTGCCACCGTGGCGGCCGCGGCTGCCGGCGTGGAAAAGATCGTGGCGCGCATCGGTCACGACGACCCACGCCTCTGCCATTTTGAGGCGTCAGGCTTCCGCCCCTATGCGCAGGAAACGATCTTTGGCCGGGAGGTGACGCTTCCGTTAGCTGTGGAAGGCGGCTTCAACGTCCGCCCGTACTCTCGGCGCGACGAGTGGAAGCTCCAGCGCCTGTATACCAACATGACGCCGCAAAACGTAGGGCACATGGAACTGATGACGCCCCGCGATTTCTTGAAGCCATTTTCCAGCGGTGGCGGACTCGTCGTGGAAGGCGGTGGTGAGGTCCTGGCGGCAGGCGGCTACCTGCCCCGGTCACCGCGGGACGTTGCCCTGCTTCGGCTGCTCGTGCGTGTTGACGCCGTGGCGGCGGCGGAGGCGGCGCTGTTGGCGCTGTTCGGTCGCCTGAGTGCGCGCAACGTGCAGCATGCCCTACTGCCGGTGCGGGACTACATGGCCGATTGCCTGGCGGCGGCGCGACTGGCAGGCATGACACCATTCATGACGCGGGCGGTGCTGGTCAAGCACACCGCTGCGCTCGTTCGCCCGCCGGTCTTTGGCCGCCTACGCGAAGTGCCGTCCACGCTACCCGCAGTCAACGGAACGCGGCTGGTAAACAACGGTTGCCACGCCCCGCAGTGCCGCTTGCGCAACGAGGCTCGGCCGCGCCGGCGGGAAGCACCGGTGAGCGTTGCCTGAGCGTACACCCCCATTCCTGGGTAGCCGCGCGCCGTCTGCCGCGCTGTCGCACCTGGCACAGCCTTTGCCTCTCCGACACGGCTATGGACATTTCTCCGGTACGCTCAAAGCAGAGGACGATGACGCATGACGGAAACTGCTGATCCTCGGGAAGCCATCACGGACGACCTGGCACTGTTGCTCGCAGTGCTGCCGTCGCGCGTTCGAGACGCGATCGCTGTGCTGCCGGAGAGCACCGGCATGCTGGAGATCGTGCTGGACCTGGGGCGCGTCCCGGAAGTACGCTTTGTAGGCCGTGAAGTGACCCTGGACACGTCGGTTGTTACGCGCGAAGACATCGACGACGTCCTCTCCCGCGTCGGCCTCATCGGCGGGGACAATCGCGCCGGCATCGAGCGGACCCTCCACCGCATCTCGGTCATTCGCAATCGCGCCGGTACGCCGGTGGGCTTGACCTGCCGTGTCGGGCGTGCCGTCTTCGGCACGATCACAACCATCCGGGACCTGGTGGAAGCCGGTCAGAGCACGCTGCTGTTGGGCAAGCCCGGCGTCGGCAAGACCACGATGTTGCGCGAGGTGGCTCGCGTGCTGGCCGACGACTTGCGCAAACGCGTGATCGTCGTCGATACCTCCAACGAGATCGCCGGCGATGGCGATATCCCTCATCCCGGCATCGGTCGTGCCCGCCGCATGCAGGTATCGACGCCCTCCGCCCAGCACGCCGTGATGATCGAGGCTGTGGAGAACCACATGCCTGAGGTCATCATCATCGACGAGATCGGTACGGAGTTGGAAACGGCGGCGGCGCGCACCATCGCCGAACGCGGCGTGCAACTGATCGGCACGGCGCACGGCACCACGCTCGACAACTTGATGATGAACCCGACCCTTTCCGATTTGATCGGCGGCATCCAGACCGTGA
>DHIZ01000242.1:1613-4178 GCA_002404055.1 Chloroflexi bacterium UBA4733 | reverse complement strand
TTCTACGATCGACAGTCGTACGACGGCCGTGTATACTTTCAAGCTGTATCAGGCAAACGCTGATCGAGGACTCGTTATGCTCGGCGTGGATATCCAGGAAAGCACAGACATCGTGCGTGACTTCGCGCAGCAGTATGGGGCCCAATATCCCATCGTAATCGACACCAAAGGGGACGTTACCAAGCAGTACCGGGTCATTGGGTTGCCGGCGACCTGGTTCATTGACAGCAACGGCATCATCCGGGCGCTGTTCCTCGGCCAGCTGACGCCCGATCTCATCGCCAAGAAGCTCGGCGAGGCGGGCTTCGCTGAAGCGAAAAAGCCGTGAGGGACGTTCGCGATTGTCAGTCTCTGCTTTATCGACGCTGCCTGCATTGCCGCCCGGGGGCCACGATCTAGATGGATAGCAGTATCTTTTTCGGCGGGTCCGCCGTGGCCGCGGTCGTGGCAGGGATGATCGCACTGTTCGCGCCGTGCTGCATCTCGGTCATGCTGCCCGCCTACTTCGCAAGCTCGTTCCATAACCGGAACGTGCTGATCGCGATGACGTTTGTCTTCGCGGCCGGAATTGCGACGGTGATCCTGCCGCTGACGATGGGCGCGTCGGTGTTGCGCCAGATCTTCATCGAGGGACACAAGCCGATCTACATCACCGGTGGGTTGCTGTTGCTCGGGCTCGCCGCATATACGCTCCTGGGCGGGCAGATCCATCTGCCGATGCCAGGGCGCCGCGCGGGCGGCAAGGCGGGGCCACTGAGCGTCTACGGGCTAGGCGTGTTCTCCGGTGTAGCGAGCTCGTGCTGCGCGCCCGTCCTGGCAGGCGTCATCGCGCTCTCCGGTGTGGCCAGCTCGTTCGGGCTGGCGCTTGGTCTCGGCGCAGCCTACGTCTTCGGCATGGTCGCGCCGCTGTTTGTCATCGCGCTGCTATGGGAACGGTGCGATTGGCGTGCCAGCCGGCTGTTCCGACCGCGCTCATTCACCTGGCAGGTAGCCTCCCTGCAACGGACCCTCAGCGTGACGAGCATCGCCAGCGGGGCGCTGCTGGCACTTATGGGCGCGGCCACGCTGTGGATCGGGCTCACGCGCAGTTCGATGCCGCCGACCACGGGCTGGCAGGCGAACCTCTCCGTCCGATTGCAGCACTACGGCCGATTACTCACGGATGCTTTTTCGTGGGTGCCGGGCTGGGTGGCGGTCGTTGTGCTGGTGCTGGTGGTCGCGCTACTGGCGTGGCGGGCGCTCGCGCAGTTCGGGCATGAGGACGCGGGTAAATGTGGGGCATTCGAGGCAGATGCCGATGACCCCGAGCAGGTGGCGCGGGAGTCGGTCGGTCAGCGCCGGGACGTAACCCTGGTTGGTTGACCGGCAGTACGCGCACTGCGAACTGGTGATAGTAGAGAAGGAGATAACTACTGTGACATCGTCACCTTCGGCCCGGAGGGCCCCGGGTAGACCCGGTCCGCTTCCCCCAACGCCACCCTCCCGCTGGCAGGATCGGCGGTTACGGGTCCTTGCCGCCGTGGTCACCGTCCTGGCGATCGCAGTCGCTGCCCTGGCGGTGATTTTCTTCCGCAGCACCGCGGGGAAAGGATCTGTCGCAAGCACGGCAGGCGGAGGGTCCGCCGAAAACGGGTTGGCGGGCAAGTACCCCTTCCAGATCGGACGGCCGCGTCCCGGCGAGATGGCGCAGCCCATCAGATTGCGGGCAACGGACGGCACAACGTTTGACCTTGCCGCACTGAAGGGTCAGACAGTGCTGGTGTTCTTCCAGGAAGGCGTCGGCTGTCAACCTTGCTGGGATCAGATCAAGGACATCGAGAAGAACTTCGGCCAGTTCCAGGCGCTGGGGATCGATAAGTTTGTCAGCGTCACCACTGACCCGCTGCCCGCGCTCAAACAGAAGGTGGAGGATGAGCACCTCTCGACGCCGGTGCTGTCGGACGGCGGTGCGGTTGTCTCCAAGAGCTATGATGCGAATAAGTACGGCATGATGGGCGACCAGATGGACGGACACAGCTTCGTGCTGGTGAATAAGGACGGCGTGGTCTCCTGGCGGGCGGACTACGGCGGTTCCCCGAAGTACACCATGTACATGCCCGTGCCGAACCTGCTTGCCGACATCAGCAAGGGATTGAACGTGGAGGGTACGAAGGTGGGGCAATGAACGTAGTTCTCCTTACCCAGGCAAACTGTGGTTTATGCGCGGAGGCAAGGAAGGTGCTCGACCGCCTGGCCGCAGAGTACCGGCTCTCGCTTTCGACGGTGGACTTCAATTCCCCCGAGGGGCAGGAACTGGCAGAGCGAGGCGGAATCTGGTTCCCGCCCGGAATCGTGATCGACGGCGAGCCGGTCTCCTACGGTCGTGTCTCGGAGCGCAAGCTGCGCCTGGAGATTGAGCAAAGGGTCGGAGCCGCCCCGCGTTAGCCGTTGGTGCTGCGCGTGACGGATACCAAAATGGGGCAACGGCGCCCCAATAACTGAGCGTACGAGGCGCAGGGCCTCGGTGGCTCAACAAGTGATTGGAGGCAAGGGCAATGAACATGAAAAGCTGTCTGAACTGGAAAG
>DHIZ01000242.1:1118-1462 GCA_002404055.1 Chloroflexi bacterium UBA4733 | reverse complement strand
CAGCCTGCGCTGATCAGCCGTGCGCTACCGCTACTGCTCATAGCTGCATGCCCGCTCTCGATGATCTTCATGATGGGCGGCATGGGCAAAATGATGGGGGGCAACAAGCAGGGTGGCGGCACGGGCGCCTACACCTGCCCGATGCATCGTGACGTACAGAGCGACCAGCCTGGCCAATGCTCCAAGTGCGGGATGAGCCTTGTTCCGACCGCGGCACCCAATCGGCAGGCGCAGGCGACGCCGATCGGCGGCACAAGCATTGCTCCAGCACAAGGGGAGCACGTGGCACAGCTTCGGTCGCAGCTTCAGGACCTCGCCGCGCAGCAGCAGGTGCTGGCTCAGCG
>DHIZ01000242.1:0-902 GCA_002404055.1 Chloroflexi bacterium UBA4733 | reverse complement strand
CGCAGCTTGGGCCGTTCGCGCTGCGCTGGTACAGCCTCTTCTTCACGGTATGTCAACTGGGCCCCCGACGTTGCTTGCCTTGATTACGGTGTGGGCGAGCGCTGGGATGAAGTGGAGGCCGGCAGCATGACACAGCACGAGGTCTGGGATCTCTGGTATCCCAACGCCGCTGCTCAGGGGCTCTCCTTTGCCCGCGGCCGCCTGGATAGCACCGATGTACTGCTCGTCCACGCTGCCCCGGATGTCTTGCGCGTTCAGGTTTCCGACGATGCCGGCAAGCAACTCGCCTTTGCTGACCAGCTTAGGCGCACTGCCGACCGACCGATGACGCGCCTGCGCCGAGTCGGCAGCACAATCACGCGCGAAGATCTGTGGCCGGAGGAGCAGGATATCGGTCGTCCGGTCATTGTACCCGGCGGCGAGGTCGGTATCATCAGGTCCTGGTGGAACGCCGCCGATGGGACTGAATGGCGCTGGCAGGTCGAGTTTTATAACCACCGGTAGCCCACCAGCCGCAGCGGGAGCGGGATCATCGTGAATCGCCTGCTGAACTTGCGCCTGATGCCACTCGTGATGCGCCAGTTCCCGGCAGATATGGCGCGAGACATGGTACTGCATGACTGGGTGTCCTACCGCAACACCTGCAACAACGTGCTCGTGGACCATCGCTGCGCGCCATCGGCGGAGGAGGTGGCGAAAGCCAAAATGCCGGTGCAGATGCTCCACGGCAGCAAGGACAAAACCGCGCCGCTTGTCCATGTGCAGCAGCTCGCCGGACAGTTCGGCTGGCCGCTCACCGTGCTTGAAGGCCGCGGTCACCGGCTCCTTAGGGAAGGGCCGGTTGCCTGGGCCGGAACTATACGCACGGTGCTTGCTGGCCACATCGCAACTACTGCCGCTTC
>DHIZ01000103.1 GCA_002404055.1 Chloroflexi bacterium UBA4733 | reverse complement strand
CCGGAGCCGAGGGCTGGCTGCTAGGCGTCGCGCTGCTGATCGTCCCGTTTGCCCTGCACTGGATGGGTGCCGGGGACGTGAAGCTGCTGGCGCTGTTCGGCGCCATCGGCGGGCCGTCATTTGTGGTGACGGCGCTCCTGCTCGGGTCTGCGATGGGCGGGGCACTGGCGTTGCTCTACCTGGCCCGAGAGCACAAGGTGGGCCTGTTGCTGTCGTACCTGCCGCTCGGCGTCCTGCCCACTCCGGGCACGCTTGTTGACGCCAAGAGGCGTATGCCGTTCGGCCCGGCCCTGGCCGCTGGCGCGGTAGCGGCGCTATTCGTTTCGGGCCCACTGTGGTGAGACGCCTGGCGCGCGAGGAGCGTGGAGCGGTGGCCCTGGAGTTCGGGCTTCTCGCGCCCGTACTGGCACTCATCCTGGCCGGCCTGGTTCAGGTGGGATTCATCGCCCAAACCGCGGCCATTGCGCGCAATGCGGCGCGCGAGGGCGCCAGCTGCGCGGCCGCCAGCGCCAGCTGCGCCATTAGCAGTGCGACCTGCACGCTCAGCCCAACCATCCCGACCTGCCCTCAAACAGCGGCGCTGAACTACCTGACTACGGCGCTCGCCGGACGCACGTCGGCGGGCGGCGACGTCACACTGCCGGCCCTGGGCTCGATCACCGTGGTAGCGGCGACGAACGTGCCCGGCAGTCCTGCGGGCTACACCGTCACGGTGCCGGTCACCATCAGCATCAACTTTCCACTGATGCAAGCCGTCCTGGGAGCCACGATGCAGTTGCAGGGCCAGGCGACAATGGAGACGCGGACGTGAGGCCGCGATGCCGACCACGGCTGATCGCCGAGGAGCGCGGCCTTGCGGCCCTCGAGTTCGGGCTCATTCTGCCCGCATTTCTGCTGTTCATTTTCATCATCATGGAAGGCGGACGCGCGTTGAACGTGTGGGTCACGCTCACCAACGACACGCGCGAGGCCGCCCGCTATGGCAACAATGGCTGCCTGACGTACTGGGCCTTGCAAAGCAGCGGCAGCGGCACGTGCCCGGCGCCGTCCGGGTGGTCACAAACAATCAGCGCTGGCGACTGCAGCACCGTGAGCTGTATCGATAGCTATGACGAGTCGCAGATCCAGAGCTTCGCGCTGAGTTTTCTCGGCGCCTCGCTCGACACCACCGGCGCCGCTACGCACGCCTACGTTAATCAGGCGTCGATGAGCTGCGCCGCCTCGCCGGCAACACCGCCGCTGACGCTGTGCATCAACATCCTGGATAACGGCTCAGTGCCTCGCGAGGTACAGGTCCAAGCCAACTACACGGTCACGGTCATCACGCCGCTGGTCGCAGCCATACGGTCGACCGTCCCCGTGGCGGCCTACGCGCAGATGCAAATCCAATGAAGGCTGACCCGCGCATGAAGACACGGCACCTGCAGCGCGCCGGTGAGCTGGTGTCGCGTTTTCGACGCGACGAGCAGGGTGCCGTGGCGATTATGGTGGCGCTCTTGATGACCGCGCTGCTTGGTTTCACCGGCCTGGTGGTTGATGTCGGAGACCTGTACGTCCAGCGCACGCAGCTCCAGGCGGCAGCAGATGCCGCGGCCATGGCCGGCGCTCAGGATCTCAGTGTCAGCTCCACCTGTTCGCCGGCGTCCGGATCGACGTGCGCCACGGACGCCCAGAACTACGGCGTGGCCAACGGGCTCGCCACCTCCGAGATTATCTACAACGATCATCCAGCCACGGATCCCGTGCCGTCGACCATTCCGGCCAGTAGCGCCTGGCAGGTAACCGCCAAGCGCACGGTGAACCTGTTCTTCATGCCTGTCTTGGGCATCAATCAGAAGGACGTCGAGGCGACGTCGACCGCGATCAGGAGCCCGATAGCAGGCGCCGTCAACCCTGCCCCCTATCTCATATGGGCAGGAAACGTGGCTAAGAATTTCAGCTGTTCGCCCCCGCCCCTCAACCACGGCACTGGGTGCACCTTTACCGACTGGAACTCGAGCAATCCAAAGTGGGTGTACCAGCCATTCTGTGGCGGCACTTGTGGACTGTACGTCGGCGCGGTCGTCACTATTATGGACAACCAGTGGTGTAACGACGTCGTTTACCCGGCCACGAACAGCTGCACCACCGCTAGTAACCCTCCCTTCAACACGGGCTGGAACGTCGTTAACAACAACTATCACGGGTACCTGGACAAACTCATCCCTGCTCCCCCGAACACGACAATAAACAACGGTGCCAACTACTCTGCCGGCGGAACCGGTAACCAAAGCGCCTGGAACACTGCGCTGTGTAACGCCGCCCAACCTGGCGCTACGCCCCTGCTCTTCCCCGAGGTGGACAACATAACGTACGCCGCCAGCGGCCTTCCCGGCTGGCCGAATGGAATGTCGTACCAAATCAATGTCGTCAACTGGGCCATGGCCAACCCGCTCTTTAACGATGTCATCGGCACGAACGGAAACTGCAATCCTGGCAACACTGTCCACGCGAAGATCACGAGCGACAACCCGTACACCGGTGTGGTGGGTGGCGGGCCGTCGCAGGGGGCCAGCACCGTCTATGTGTTGCAGAGCTGGAACTGAGAGCATGGTCTTGCAGGCCGGCAGGCGAGCTTTCGTAGGCAACAACAGCGAGGAGACACACAAGATTTCATGAGACGAATCGGAGGCAAGGCGGCCGTTTTGCTGGCTGTGGTGCTTGGCCTGGCTGCGGCGTACCTGGTATTTAGCTTTCTCAACCATGCCCAGCAGCAGGCGCAGGCGGCGGCCAAGCCAGTACCCACGGTGGCGGTGCTCACCGCGGCCCAGAACATCCCGTCACGAACCGCCATCACGCCGGCCATGGTGCGCCTACTGCAGGTGCCGGCGACGGTCAAGCTGCCGAGCGCGCTGACCGACCCCAGCGCGGCCGTGGGCAAGGTGGCCAAGACGCCCATGAGCACCGGCGAGCAGGTGCTCACCGACAAGCTGTTCGCCACCCGGAATGATTCCGGGCTGTCGTTCATCGTGCCGCCCGGGAAGCGGGCCGTGGCTGTAGGCGTTTCGGAGCAGCTTGGGTCCGGAGGCCTGATTGTGCCGGGCGACAGGGTCGATGTACTGGTCTTGTTCGATCTAACGGCCACCGCCTCGGCCTCGCCGAGCGCGTCGCCCAGCCCTAGTCCGCCGGCTTCCGGCAGCCCTGCCACTAGCCCACAGGGGCCCAGCGCGGCGGCGGAATACGTGCTGCAGAACATCGAGGTCCTGGCGGTAGCGCAGCAGCTCGAGGGCGATATCCCGGCTCAAAGCAGCACGCAGAAGGTGGCCGGTACGGTCGCCCCGAACCAGAACCAGCAAGCGCAGGCGCAGCCCGTGAATCCCAACCCCGCCGCCAGGACCGTCACCCTGGCAGTGAATCCGGATGAGGCCGAGCGGCTGATTTTGGCTGAGGACAAAGGCCACCTACGCCTGGTCGTGCGAGCTCATGGCGACGCGGCGATCTTCCAGACTCAGACCAACACCTTTGGGAACGTCCATGGGGCGGCCACATTCAGCACCGACCCGAGGTCGCTATGACGGTGCTTACACCCCCGGGCACTGGCCTGAGGCCGA
>DHIZ01000415.1 GCA_002404055.1 Chloroflexi bacterium UBA4733 | reverse complement strand
CCGCACCAGGTCCGAGCAGGCCGTCGCCGGCAGCCTCAACTGGGCGTCCACCGGAGCGATGCCGCCGACGCTCCGGCC
The DNA here is from genome assembly GCA_002404055.1 of Chloroflexi bacterium UBA4733. Next base: position 3,203 of record DHIZ01000415.1, on the reverse strand, counting down.
ATAGAAGTAGGGCCGCGCAAACACGATCAGACCAAAGATTGACAGGTAGTGCCGGGCGCGCTCGCTGTGGTAGGGCCGATCCACGCCAGCGGCGTCGCGGTGCGCCCGCCCCGCTGTGGCGGCGGCACGGGTGGCCAGGAACAGCGCCAAGAGCTGGCATCCCAGCGCCAGCAGTTGCCGCAGCAACCGCCGCTCCATCGTGTCGGCGGTCATGCTGCGCCCCTCCTCACCCATGACGTTCGCCAGGATCGACTCGAATTCGGCCCGCAGGTCGTGTACACTCGGGGCAGAGGTGGCAGGCATCCGGGAATCCTTCCGCAAGACGAGTTGTCAACACCCGCATCTTGCCACAGGCCCCACCGCCTGTCACCTCGCCCGCCACACTCCTCCCTCGAGCAACCTACCTGCCCCAATAAAGGTGAAACACACCCTAATCATTCCTGGTACTTCACCGATGCGCCGGGCCTCTGGACCGCCTCCTGCGGCTGCGGCCTGGCCGTCCACGTGATGACACCGGCGCCGGGCCAATCGATGTGGGAATGGACGCAAGATGGCCGGGCGCCACGGTCAGACGCCATGCTGGATGGCATCGGCAGTGTGATCTGGGCACGTCGGGAATTGCTGGCGTCGAGGATACCGGGTAGGAACTGACGTACAGCAAGAGGAATTACGGGTAACAGTCAGCCCGGACACCGCCCCAAAGCCAGTGCTGCTGTTGGCTGTTTCTCGCTCCTGGTAGTAAGGGCCTTACCTGTGGAACGGCCTGTGGAATGCACCTGTGGAAACCCATGGCTTCCACACCCTATTCCACACGTCATTCCGCGGGCAAGTAAGGAACTATGCGCTACAGCGGGTTCCAGGATACACCCTGGTAAGTCTTCGACAGGCACCGGAGAGGGGGGCGGTGCGGACACGAAAGAGGGACCTCAGGCCCTTGCACCAACGGCGGTAGGTTGCTAGGGGTGCGTGGTGAAACCGACACCATATCTCGCACGACGCGCCACACTGGCGTGGGCGCCACGTCCCTCGACCGCTAGTACGAGGTTTTGCAAGTCCTTGGGCGGTTAGGCAGGCACAATCTCCCTTGCACCACGCCAGCCGAACCGCATAGAGACTTCCAGAATCCTGTACTAGACGCCCCGTCGGCCAGTGAGAAGGTTGTAGGCGGCGATGATGATGGCGATGACCAGCAGGACGTAGATGATGCCTCCGGCGATATGGGCCACCAGCCCGATCAGCCAGAGGACAACCAGGATGACGACCACGGCCCAGAGGATACCGACCACAGCGATTCTCACTTTCTCCATTCGATGACAAGACGCATCGTAGCAGACACGGTCTTGGAAGGCCGCAGAATGACGCCAGGATGGCGCTAGACGGGTGACACAGCCCCTTGTCGCGCTATCTTTCCTCAATGGATCGTGCCTCCCGCCGTGTGATCGACGACGACCGCCTCGCCGGCCTCTGGCTGCGGCAGTTCTCAACAGACTTCTTGTTCTATGCGCCCGTGCGGCTGGCCCGACGACACGTTCGGCCTGGTCCAGGTCGAGTTACGCACCATTGCCAGCCATGCGCGGCGCACCATCCGCTGGCTACTGTTCGACAGGTCCGGACTCGTCGACTCCGGCGAACTGGACCTGCCCGCCGTGGCGTTCTGGCAGGCGCTGGCCCATGTGGAACGGCTGCTGCGCGATCGTGGAATCCGTCTGGATGGGCGCGACCAGGTTCAGGAATAGGCCAGAATCGCGCCAGGATGGCCGTAGCGGCTCAATACTCCCTGACGAGGCCAACAGGGCGTGCCGTGGTGCTACGCTCACTAGCGCTGTGGCTTGCATTTGGGATCTTGTGCACACGAAACAATGAGCCAGCATCAAGCGTCCACTGTATGCGCGTTCGCCGATCTCCTGCGCACAGCCCGGCAGCGCGCCAACCTCACGCAGCAGGCGCTGGCGACGGCAACGAAGCTGCCGCGTTCACTCATCAGCGAACTGGAGAACGCCCGCTCCATCATCCGCCTTGCGCACGCCCAAGCATTGGCCGGTCGGCTTGCGGTGACGACGGTGGAGTACAAGGCAATGCTTGCCTGTGTCGATCCCACTGCCGGCACGCGGCGCTGGGGGCCACGCACTGGTATCACGGCAGCGCTAGAACAAGAGGTCCTTGCAAACCTCAATGCCGGACTGAGTGACCGCGAGGCGGCGGAAGCAGTCGGACTCGCGCCGGGTCAGGTGTCGTCGGTTCGACGACTGCATGGTCAGGCTGCGTTGCCCCGTGGCGAACGTACCGCCCGGCAGTTTGCCCACCTCGACCAGCAGATTATCGCCGATTACCGGGCTGGCATGTCCTGGTCTGTGATCGTCCAGCGTTATGACATCCCACGCTCGACGCTGTACGAGTTGCTGGCACGGCATCAGGTACCCCTGCAGCAAAGGTCCGTCCGCCTGCGCAAGAGACGGTAGAACGGGAGCCACCGAAGAAAAGCCCTCGTAATCGCGCCAGGATGGCGCACACGGCGCATTGCGCGCCTTGTGGCTATGATCCACTCTTGGATTGGGAGGGCAACAGATGGCATTTAGCTATCAGAATGGCAAGGGCACGACTTACTACCTGCACGGCCATGTGGCAACGCTGCGGAGCGGACGCCAGCAGCAAATCTACTTCTTTCGCAAGACGTCGGAAGGAAGGCTGGACCAGCTCCCGGACGGCTACGAAGTGAGCGAGGTCAAGACATCCGGGCTGCCCGTGCTGCGGAAGCGGGCAACCGGCTAGCGAGTTTACCGCGACGGTCGTTGATCGGCTGCTGCCGGCGTTGGCGTCGACAGCAGCCGACAGCGGTCCCCATCTAGCCACAGCCACGGCTCCCGGTCGAACCGCTGCGGGTCCAGGGCATCCACAGTCAGGAAGGCGAGCCATTGCCACCAGGTGGTATGCAGCGTGTCCCGCGCCACGGCGAACAGTTCGTCGCGCCGGGCCGTCGAGGGAACGATCACGAGCACGATCATCTCTGCCTGCTGCCAGTGCTTCTTGAACAGCCCCCAGGACTCGTAGAGCTGGAAGGCCCGCAGCTTGCGCTTGAAGCGCTCGTGGGTGAGCGTGCCCATGTCCACCTCGAGGAAACAGGCCTGCACGTCCGCGCCAGCGGCGTAGGACACTTCGAAGTAGGCATCGGGCAGGACCGGCAGCCGGTAGTTGTTGTCAGGGTC
>DHIZ01000416.1 GCA_002404055.1 Chloroflexi bacterium UBA4733 | reverse complement strand
ACGCCTGCGGGGTCGCGATGCGCTCGCTGCGCCGTCGCCGCCGCGCGGGTCGCCAGGAACAGCGCGAGCAAGCTGCGCCCCAGCGCCAGCAGTTGCCGCAGCAGGCGGCGCTCCATCGTGTCGGCCGTCACGTTGCGCCCCTCCTCACCCATGACGTTCGCCAGGGGTGGCAGGCATCCGGGACTCCTTCCGCAAGGTGAGTTCGCAACACCCGCATCTTGCCACAGGCCCCACCGCCTGTCACCTCTGCCGCCACACGCTTCCGTCAAGCAACCGACCTGCCCCAACAAAGGTGAAACACACCCATGTCATTTTACGCCCCATAATTGTGCTTTGAAGACTGACTTTGCACCATTTTTGCAAACTGGGTTTGCACTCGGAGACCGCATTCCACGCCTGGTGCTCGGCGACCGTCGCCCCGGGCTCGGTGCTTTTTGCAGTTGAACTTTGCACTGAGGAACAAAAATGGGCTGGTGCATTGCACTGAGGAACGGATAAGGAGGGCCGTTCCTGAGCGTGAATAGCGGTACAGGCTCGACCACGGTGAGAGACAGCCGCTCATGTCACGCCTGACAAAAATGTGCAACCCCTCATTGCACTGAGGAATTTGCAGCCTTTTCTTGCACTCAGTGCAAACCTCGACTGCAAGGCACAATAATGCTCATAGCCTTCACGGCCAAAGGGGGTTCTCCGGCACTTTTGATGCTGGGGTGGTAGCCACTTGGTGCATATCATGGCAAGCGGTCCAAGGGGGATGACCGGTGAGCGAACTGCCGTGGTCAACCTGATGTTTGCGGACACGCCAAACGGCACTTCGTCTGCCTCTGGACATCTCGGAGGAATGGGCAGCATCAAAAGTGCCGGAGAACCCGAAGCTTGTGCTTTGAAGTTTCGAATTGGACAGTTCTTGCGGCTTAGGGTTGGACCGATTCTCTGGAGCAGGGGCGGCAGCTTGGCGGGCTGTTCCCGGAATTGCGGTTAGGCCTTGGACGGAGGAACAGAATTGACCCTTCGCATTGGACGGAGGAATCGCCGACGCAGCGCGATTCTGCCAGAGGAGCGTCGCCATACCACGGCATCGCTTGCATGAGGCGTTCGACCACGCCTCTGGAGCAAGCTCCGCAGCTAACGGTTGGACGGAGGAATTTGCAGGTTGCAGCTGGACAAAGTCCAAACCAAGACTTCAAAGCACAAAGCTGCACCAGTGATTCACGGCGAAAGTGGGTTCTCCGGCACTTTTGGTGCGCGGGTGAGCGTCGTCAGGTGGGGTGCAGCACGCGCAGGCGGAGGAGATCGAAGTTGGCCCGTCCGTACATGGTCCGCTTGATTGCTTTCAAGCGATTGACCTGTCCTTCCGTCTGGCCTTGACTCCAGGGCTCGGTGATCCCGGCCTCCACGGCGGCGCGGTCTTGACGGATACCGAGCGCGAAGCCTTGCAACTCCGGGACGTCGCTCGTCTGAGCAGCCGTGAGCCAGGCTGCTAACGCGCCGATGTCGTGCGTCTTGACCACGCGCTGGAACTCGGCAACGAGCCGCTGGGCAGTCTGCACCACGGGGCAGATGCCCAGCAAGGCGGCGCGGTAGACCTGGTCCGACTCGTTCAAGTCGGCGACGGGACGCAGCAGCAGGAAGCGCACCTGCCTTGGCGTCCGGTCAGAGCGCCGTGAGCGCGGCGGCACACGGAGCTGTGCCCCTGGTGGGAGCACGGCGCCCGTGCGTCGTCGCCCCGTGGGCGCTGCTTCGGTCCGCTAGGCGCCAAGGACCTGGCCGACGTAGGAGGCGGAGCCGGGATAGCCCTGGGCCTTGATCTCCCGGAAGAGTTGGGAGGCATTCTGGCAGCCCTCCTCCCACCGTTGCTGCAAGTACGCTTCGAAGGAGGCCAGCCGACCCGACTGCCCGGTCCGCTGGACGCGCTCCGGAAAGCTGTCGGCGCGCAGGAAGCGGCGCACGGTTCTTCGTGCCATGCCCAGCCGCTTGGCGATCGTGGCGATGCCGAGGCCTTGCGCCTGCAAGGCAGTCACCTCGTCATAGCGGGCCAGGCGACGCTGGCGACTGGCCGCGCGCTCCTGCTCCGCCGCGGTGGGCGCTGGCGCCACGTCGGTCGGCGCCACTGGCAGGCTGGCTGGCGGTGGCTCGCCTTGCGGCATCGCTCCCAAAGGGGCCGACAGAGCGGCCGCGACCGGCTCCGTCTGCGGCGCGACGGCGTCAGCGGCGCAACGCAAACTGTCGAGTTTGCGCACCAACAGCCGTTCCAGGGCATCGCCCAGATTGCAGAGCAGGTGCCAGCGATCGGCAACTTGCGTCGCTTGCGGCGCGCCTTGCCGAGCCGCCTCCGCGTAGGCCCCGCCGCGGTCCCGACTAATCACTTCGACCTCTGGATGCGCTTGCAGCCAGGTGGCGACGGTGGCCGCCGTACGGTCCGGCAAGAGGTCGACGACCTGGTGCGCTTCGAGGTCCACGAGGATCGTGCCATAGGTGTGCCCCTTGCGGCGCGCCCAGTCATCGATCCCCAGCACCCGAACCGCGCCCGCCGCCGCCGGTGGCGTCGCCCGCAGGAGCCGCAGCAGCGTGCGGGCACTCACCGGTGTGCCATCAGCGCCAGCCTGTTGGGAACCGACTTCACCGCCCAGCCGGAAGGCGATGGCGCGCAGCCGCTCCCGCAGCCGCCGGCTTCGCCGCTCCCAGGCGGCTGCCAGATCCGGCAGCCGCTCACAGAAGACCTTTTGCCGGCACCAGCGCACGCGACACCAGAAGCGCCGTACCCGCAGCGAGACCGTGACGCCCCGACCGCCGCATGCCAGGTCAGCAATGGTCCGCTGATAATAACTGTGTCTCCATCGAGAGCGGCAGCCACAACTCGGACAGTGGGCGCGCTTCCCAGTCGTCCGAGCCGAAACATGGAGCGTCTGCCCCTCCTGCCACGCCTGTTCAACCCGCAATCCGCTGATGCCTGCAAACAGCAGTTGTCCGAGTCCCACGCTGCAGCCTTCCCCCAGGGGAAATGCCGCCCTGGAAGATCAGCCTACCGCTTCAACCCGCGCACCAAAAGTGCCGGAGAACCCCCTTACGGCCGTAATTTGACAGGCGGCGAATGTGCTTTGAAGTTAGGGTTTGCAGAGACTGCAGGATTGAGCTTCAAATTCCTGGCTGCAGACTTGACCTTCAAACTCGGGGGCGCGGGGTTTCCCAGAGGCCACGTTGGTCCGTTCGGGATGGGACAACGGATGACGATCGGAATGCCAGTGCCCCCAGGAGAGGCTTCGCTGCAGCACGAGATTCCTCACCGCAACGGCAACCGCCCAATTCGTTCCCGACCGCAATCCTAAGCTGCAATTTTGGCCCTGCCTCCCACTGGCCAGCGGCGAGCCTCCCTCTGGTGACGACGATTCCTTGCTGCAAGACTCGATTGCAATTCGCCGCAAAGAACGTCTTCAAAGCACAGCGAAGGAACTGGCCCAGCCCCGTCCCCGAATCCCGCTCAGCGCGGAATGGCGCACCGAAATTGAACGCTGCATCGTGACCGCGCGCGCCGAATTGGTGCGACGGGGCGAGGCAGTCTCATGAGTGCCACCCAGCCGCACCAACGACCCGACCACACCATGACCCTGAACAACTTCGCCGCCGCCCTGCGCGACCAGGCGCACGCCCGTGGCGAATGGCGAGGCAGCCAGACCATCTACGACCGGGCGATCCCCCCCAGCGCCCGCCTGGCCGAATGGCTCGAGACGATCACCGCCGCCATCGAAGACGGCGCCACAATCCCCTACCCCGTCTGCGCCGACCTCGCCCACCTCGCCCAGCCCACCTGGCGCCGCCTGATCCTCGCCCACGGTCGCGGCTGGATCCAGGCGCGCCCCCCAACCACCCCAGTGCTCCCAACCACAGTACACAAGTCCGGCCGCTCAGGACGCGAAGCGAGCCGGTCCGGCCTGCATTGCCGCAGCAGCGCAACATAATTGGAACAGCAGTTAGTACGGATGGGACCGCCCATCCGTACTACCCGTGTTATGTCCGCGGGCAGTATTTTGGATGCAACACCAAAGAACGCCCACTTGATTCCTCGACGCCTTCCTGGTATGGTGACTGCGTAGTTTGTGACGGAGTCGCGGCTGGGGCCTGCGACTCGTAACCGAGGAGAAGGACAGTGGCCGCTACTGACACCAAGACCAAGTGGAGTCTCAAGGGCGTGGGCTATGAATTCTGTAACTGCAATCCAGGCTGCACATGCAACTTCGCAGGATTCCCGTCGTCGTCGGACGGAAGTTGCAAGGCGGTTGTCGGCAACGCGATCCAGGCTGGTCGCTGCGGTGACGTCGACCTGTCGGGTATTACGGTGGCCGCGATCCTCGACTGGCCGAAGGCAATCCATAATGGCAACGGCAAGGCCGTGTTTGTCGTGCCACCGGCAGTGACAGACCAGCAACTCGGCGTCCTCGCGCAGATCTTTACCGGCCAGCTCGGTGGGATGCCCTGGGAGATTTTGGGGACGACCTTCCAGGTCGCCGGCGTCGTCCGCTCCGAAGTGAAGATTCACGATGCCGGACGACACAGTACCCTGACCATGCCTGGTGTTGGGCAGGCCACGGGCGACACGCTAAAGAATCCCATTTCCGGTGAGGACAACAACGTCGATATTGAACTGGAAACCGGCTTCATCTGGAAGCGCGGACAATGCGGACAGGGAACCTTCAAGGTCGAAGCCGAAGGTATCGAATTGCAGTACCAGAATACGAGTTGGATTCGCTACGACTTCGACTGGGGCAACTAGGACCGCCCATCTGCGGTGACCCGGAGAGCCAGGATGCACACCACATCAAGCTCCAGGCTGCGGCGAGAACAGGTCGTGATTCTGACGGCCTTGTTCCTCCTGGCCGCCGGTGCATGGGTGCTCCTCACCGTCCAGGCGAAGATGGTCGACATGCGGGGGCTGACCATGGGCATGGGCGCCCCCCTCTTCTTGGGCGTCTGGATCGCGATGATGGTCGCGATGATGTTTCCCAGTGCTGCTCCCATGATCCTGATGTTTGCGCGGGTTGGCTCGGCGCGGCGGGTATCAAGACGCTCGTTCGTGCCAACCTGGGTGTTCGTGGGCGCCTACCTTGTCGTCTGGACGGTGTTTGGCGCGGCTGCGTACGTGGCAGCAATGCTGGCACAGGCAGCGGCCGAGTCTTCCCCCTGGCTCATGGCCAACGCAGCGCGCTTTGGTGGAGCAACGCTGCTGCTCGCCGGGGCGTATCAACTGTCGCCGCTCAAACGAGCCTGCCTGACGGTGTGTCGCTCACCCCTCTCCTTCGTGATGCAGTCCTGGCGCGACGGGTACGTGGGTGCGCTGCGCATGGGGATCGAGCACGGTGCCTCTTGCCTTGGCTGTTGCTGGATGCTGTTCGTCATCCTATTTCCGCTGGGGATCATGAACCTCGCGGCCATGGCGCTGTTGACGCTGCTGATCTTCGCTGAAAAGATCTGGCCGGTGGGGGTGCGCGTCAGCCAGGTGGCAGCTGTGCTGCTGATGGGGTACGGGCTTTTCGTGATCGTAGTACCGGCCGCCCTGCCGATCATGCTGTAGCGGTACGAGTCGCGTTTGCTGCCCAAGCGCGTGGCCTCGCAGTAACGAGGAACAATGCCACTTTTCATGGATACTCATCACCTCACCACGTCGAGCTGGTGATTCCTAAGAAAATCCCCCGCCGATCGGGCGCGCCGTTTGGTTGGTGGGTGGCGTGGGTGAGCGGGTGGGTAGGCGTTTCCCGCCGCTCTGATAGTTGCCCGGTCAGACACCGGCCCAGGAGGCCAAATGCTTCTCAGAAGGGGACCGCGCCATGTCCGCGCACGGCCGTCCTTCGGGCGTCGGCGCGACGACGATGGCTTGAGCGGCCACCGGGCCGACGCCGGGGATGGTCTGGAGCAGTGTCACGGCCTCTTCCACCGGCGGGTGCAAGTGATCGATCTCTCCTGCAACTGGGCGATCAACTCTTCCAAGAAGTCGAGGTGGACGAGGATACGCTTCGGGGTCGTGGGCGACCAGCACCCGCCGCAGCCACTCGTCCGGCAGCTGCTCCGCCCCCGCTCTCCTTGGTCTGTCTCAACACGTCCACGGTACAACGTCAGACGGAGCCTCGCCCGCTCTGCACACCGAGATGTGGGTAATCACCAATTCTCCTCCGAAAGGAGGTGTGATGGACAAGTGCGAAGAGCGGCCGGGCTACCGGCTGGTTTTCCGGGCCTTCATCACTCTCAAGAACGGGAAGCGGCGAAACTGTTGGTATGCTGATCACCCTCGACGAGTCCGGCATCCCGCTCGTCTGCGCCCACTGCGGCGCCGGCCTCCTCCCCGACGATGCCGTCTCGTGCTACGGCTGCCAGCGCTACTACTGCGAGCGGCACGCCCTGGTCGCGTACCACATCCCCCCACCGCCGCATCTGGTCCCCGATGGCTGCGAGCGGTGGCAGCGCCACCGCTGGACCTGGGGGAAGATCCCGCAGTAGTACAGAGACACCAAAAGGCCCTGGCAGAGCAACCCTACCGGGGCCTCTTTATTCGTCAGGACATATGCCTCGTCACCACGCCGGCCACTCCGGCAGCTCCACCACCGCCAACCCCCGCGCAACCCACCAGCGCCGGATCGCCGCATCCTGCCAACTGGCCTGCAACTGCCGGCATACTACCCGTACCGCCTCCGGCGCCACGCCGTCGATGCGCGCCAGCAGCAGCCGCTCAAACGCAACATCACTCAGCGGGTGGGTCGCCAGCCACGTCAACACCCGGCCGTGCGCCTCGTGGCTGGCCTCGTCAGGCTCACGATAGCTGCCCTGCCGGATACTCTCGGCGAACGACGCCAGGTGCCCACGGGCCAGGAGCATCGACTCGGTCGCCCTGTCCACTGCCTTACCAAGCTAGAACTTCTGTGCTAGCAGTGTACCGACACGGACAGTGATCGCAAGAATGCCCTCCTTGATTGTCAAATTACGGCCGTAAGGGC
>DHIZ01000016.1:5385-32004 GCA_002404055.1 Chloroflexi bacterium UBA4733 | reverse complement strand
GCGATAATCTGTGGCGCACTTGCCGCGGTGGCGCAGGGCGCGGATGGGGTCCAGCGGGGAGGTACGCACCGTTGGTGGGGGCATCGGCGGCAGGAGGATGCCGTCACGCTCGACCGGTCAGCCTACCTGCTGCTCGACGAACTGGCGACGCGCGGCGCCGTTGGGATCGCTGCCCTCGCTGAGACGTTCCAGGTGGACCTCTCGACAGCAAGTAGACAGGCGGCCGCTCTGGAGGCCAAGGGGTTGGTGCAGCGCCGACCCGATCCAGGCGACGCGCGGGTCAGCCTATTGGAAGCCACTGCGCTCGGAGGTAGGCAGTTCCAGGCGGCCCACAATGCCTATCTTGCCCTCTTTGCCGATCTGCTGGAAGACTGGTCGAAGGAGGACTGCCAGCGGTTCGGGGCGTACCTCGCCCGGCTGAATCAGGCCATCGTCCGGCGTCGGCGCCGCCAGGCCACCACGGCTCGAACACACCCACTGCCGCCGTAGCCTTGATGACGTGACGGGGATAGCGCCCTGGGACGACCGGCCACTCGCTCAATAGTATGAAAGTATGAATGGTATGCACGTCAAAAGGAGCCTCACGGTGGCGCACTTCCTGCGCCCCAACGTGCTGATCCCATTGGCGTTCGGGCTGGCGCTGGTGTTCGGAGTGCTTGCCCTTGGCGACGTGCGCCGCGTCGGCCGGGCCATCGCCAGCATCGACCATGCGGCGTTGGCCATAGCGGTCTTGCTCCTGCTGCTCTACCTGGCCATGCGTGGGGCGCAGTGGTACCTCTTCCTGTGCGTGATGCACGTGCCACTAACGCCACGCCAGGCGGCAGTCGCCTTCGCGGGAGGGGAAGCTACCGAGAGCCTGCCCGTCGGCGTCTACTTCGCCAACTACTTGCTGGAGCGCGAGACGAGCGCCCCGATCGCCTACACTGCCGCCGCGACGCTGGTCGGCATCCTATTGGAAGTCGCCTGTTGCTGCCTCTACCTGGCGGTGGTCGGCATACCCACCTGGTCTTGGCTGCGTCCCCTCATTATAGGCGGTCTGGCGGTGTTCGTCGGACTGCTCGGCATCTGGAACGTTGTGGGACGCCGGCTCCGCCTTCCCCGGGCGATGGCGATGCACCCTAGAGCCCACTGGCTGGCCAACCAGGTGCATTATTTCGCGGTGGGCGCGCGACGCCTTCGCGCACCGCGAGTACTACTGGCCGGCTTTGCGCTGAGCACGGTTGCGCTGGCCGCGTCAGGTAGCGCCTACGCCATCCTGCTGCGCGGCGTCGGCGCGGGCGGCGTGTCGTACTGGTATGCCATCGCCGCATACCTCTTCGGCCTCGGCTCGGGTCTCATCCTGCCGACTCCCACCGAGCTTGGCGTCTCCGAACTGACCGGTCTAGGGGCGCTACGCGCCGCCGGCGCCCCGGTGACTGAGGCCGCGGCGACCGTCCTGCTCTTCCGGCTGCTTCTAATGGGCACGGTCATCCTGGCGGCGCTTGTCACCTTCCTGGTAATGCGCCACGAGGTCGCTATGCTCTTCGGACCGCCGGCGCTTTCGAGAGCCGGGCGAGCAGTCAACGCACCCGAGCGAACGGCCCGAAGGCCGCGTGGTCATCGACGTAGGTCTTGGCCGCCGAAAGGAGCTTGTCCCAGGTCCAGGTGACATCGGGGTACTGCTGCCCCGCCTTGTCGAGGAGCGACTTGTTGTAGTACATCACCTATAGTGAAGCCACGATGAGAAGCGCATTCCGCACGCACCGAGCCATGTAGATTCCATCGTGGCTTCAGTTTAGTGGGGTAGGTCCCCCCGCCTCACCGCGCCACCGCCCTGGCCAACCCCCGCGCCGCGGCCGCCGGGTCCGCCGCCATTGTCACCGCGGACATCACTGCCACACCGTCGGCACCGGCCGCGATCGCGCGGACAGCGTTGGCGGCTGTGATACCACCGATTGCACAGAGCGGCAGCGTCACCACCACGCGCACGGCTGCCAGGCGTTCAGGGCCAACCGCGGGCCCGGCGTCACCTTTGCTCCCCGTTGCAAAGATAGGCCCGACGGAGAGGTAGTCCGCCCCCAACCTGGCCGTGGCCACGGCTTCCCTCGGCGTTGACACGGAGACGCCGATGATTGCTTGCGGTCCCAGAAGCCGGCGGGCTAGTTCCGGCGGCATGTCTTCTACGCCGGGGTGACCGACGTGGACCCCATCGGCGCCAACAGCCAGCGCAACGTCCACTCGGTCGTTTACGATGAAGGGCACCCCTAGCTCCTGCGTCACCGCCCGCAACGCGCGCGCTAGCAGCACCTGGTCGTAGGTGCTACGCTGCTCGGCACGGAGTTGCAGCATAGTCGCGCCGCCTTGCACCGCTTGCCTCGCCAGGTCCGGTAAGGAACGTCCGTGGCAGCGATCAGGGTCCAGAATGACGTAGACGGCCAGCAGCTCCGGTTTCATCGGCTAACCGCAGCGACAGCGACCTGTTGCCAGTGGTGGTTAACCGGACCGTGCCCGCCGCCCAACCCCGGCGCATGGGCAATCGCGCCGGTGACGTAGGCTTTGGCAGCGCCGACAGCCTCCGGTAGCGGCAGGCCGAGCGCCAGGTAGCCGGCGATGGCGGAACTGAACGTACACCCGGTGCCGTGTGTGCTGCTCGTGGCGATGCGCTCCGCCGGATAGTGCCGCACTACGCCGGCAGTCCACAGCACATCCACCGGGTCGCTGTCGCTGTGCCCGCCCTTGACTACAACGGCCTGCGGTCCCAGCAACGCAATGTCCCGCGCGGCTGCCTCCTGATCCTCCAACGTCAGCACCGGCCGCCCCAGGAGCACCGCGGCTTCGGGCAGGTTCGGCGTCAACACAGTCGCCAGAGGCAGCAGCAGACGAATTAATGCTTCCACGGCCTCCGGCAGTAGCAATCGGTCGCCACTCTTCGCCACCATAACCGGGTCAACGACGACGTTCGGCAAGCGATGCCTGGCGATGGCGGCCGCGACCACTGCCACGATTTCGGGACTGGACAGCATCCCCACCTTGACGGCCGCCGGACGCAGATCGCTCACCACGGCGTCGATCTGGGCCGCCACCATCTCCACGGGTACCCCGTGAATGGCTGTCACGCCCAGCGTATTTTGCGCCGTGATCGCCGTGATGGCGCTGGTACCGAACAAGCCGAGCGCCTCAAAGGTCTTGAGATCCGCCTGAATGCCCGCTCCGCCACCGGAGTCAGACCCGGCTATCGTCAGAATGCACTGCACTGCTCAGTCCCCGCACATCGTCGCATGGCACTATACAGTACCCGCAGGGGCTGGCGCGTCGATAAGTTGGAAGCACATGATTTACCTCGTCGCTACGCCCATCGGCAACCTGGGCGACATCAGCATGCGCGCGTTGGAGACCCTCCGCAGCGTGGACATCATCGCCAGCGAGGATACGCGCCACACGTCGATACTACTTCACCACTACGCAATCAAGAAGCCGCAGATCGCCTTTCACAGCTACAACGAGGCCCGCGTGCTGCCCCACCTGCTGCAACTGCACGCCGACGGCAAGTCCATCGCCCTTGTGAGCGATGCCGGCACGCCCGGCATCTCCGATCCGGGCTACAGCCTCGTGCGTGGCGCTATCGCTGCCGGCGCGGAGATGACCATGATCCCCGGTTCCTCGGCCCTGGTCATGGCCGTCGTGCTGTCCGGTCTGCCCGCCCACGCCTTCACCTACCGTGGCTTCCCGCCGCGCAAGCGCGGACCGCGCCAGCGCTTCCTTGAGGTGGACCGCGAGGCGCCACACACGCTCGTTTTCTACGAGAGTCCTTACCGCTTGCTGGCGACACTGGAAGACGCGCTCCAGGTCTATGGCGACCGCCCTGCCGCCGTGGCCAACGACCTCACGAAGCGCTTCGAAGCGGTCGAACGCGGCAACCTGAGTGCCTTGCTGACGACCTTGCGCCCGACGAAGCTACGCGGTGAATACACCCTGGTGATCGCCGGCACAGGCTATCGCGCCGACCAACCGGAGCCGGTTGGGGCGGACGCCGAGACCGAGGACGAGGACGCCGATGGCTGAGTCTGGGTTCCCGGCGACTGAAGTCGCGGGCAATGCCAAGCCAAGTGGGCGCCCTCTGGGCCCTTCGCGGGCTGGAATGCGCCACCGAAAGCGAGCGTCCAGTCCGCGCAGGCGGACTTCGCACGCTGTAGCCCGCGACTTCAGTCGCCGGGCGAGCGGCACGACGGTGTGGCCACATGCCTAGCCTGACCCTGGCCCACGGCACGTTGACCTTCCCCGCGTTTCTGCCGGATGCCACGGTCGGCGTGGTGCGCAGCGTTGATGCGCGTGACCTGGAGGAGTGTGGCGTGACGGCGCTGGTGATGAACACGTTTCACTTGATGCAGCGGCCCGGCTCTTCCACGATTCAGGCATTGGGCGGCCTGCACCGCATGGCCGGCTGGACACTGCCGATCATGACCGACTCCGGCGGCTTCCAGGCGTATTCCTTAATCCGCCAGAACCCGAAGCAAGGCAGTATCAGCGACGACGGCATCACCTTCCAACCGGAAGACTCGGCGCGCAAGTATCACCTGACACCAGAGAAGAGCGTGCGCCTGCAGCTCAGCTATGGCGCTGATATCGTCGTTTGCCTCGACGACTGCACCAACGCCGTCTCACTGCCAGCGGAGCAAGAAGCAGCAGTACGGCGCACGCTGGCCTGGGCGCTGCGCTGCAAGCGCGAGTTCGGACGTGTACTGGACGAGCGGCGCATACCGCCGGAGGGCAGGCCCCTCCTCTTTGCGGTGGTACAAGGCGGCAACCTGCCCGAACTACGGCGCGCCTGCGCCGAGCAACTGCTGGCTATCGGCTTCGACGGCTACGGCTTCGGTGGCTGGCCCCTGGACGAGGATGGGAAGCTACTAACCTCCATCATCAGCTATACCCGCGACCTGATCGGGCCGCAATGGCCGATGCACGCGCTGGGTGTGGGCAGTCCGCGCAACGTGGCGGCCTGTGCCGCTGCCGGCTACGAGATGTTCGATAGTGCGCTACCGACCCGCGACGCCCGCCAGGGCCGCCTCTATACCTGGAACACCGAGCAGTTGCCAACAGATGCCGGGCGCGACGGCAGTTGGTTCACCTACCTCTACATCAACGACAAGAAGCATTTCCGCACGCCGGCGCCAATCTCCCCGTATTGCGATTGCCCCTGCTGCCGCCGCTACTCCACGGGCTACCTGCACCACCTGCACAGCATCAACGACCTCCTCTATGCCCGCCTGGCAACCATTCATAACCTGCGCTTCATGACGCGCCTGACGGAGCTCTTGCGTTCGCCGGAACAGCCGGCGTGAGCGTCGACCTGGAGGCGTTGATCGCTGAAGTACGCTCCAGTACCAGGTATCGGGCGATCAGCCCCGCCCTCGTCAGTTCAGTAGTCCAGGCGGAGCTCCGCAAGCAGCGCAGCCACAGGGAGACGGTCAAGGCCGTCAAGACCAAGCTGCACCAGATGGTCGGCGTTTTTTTGGACGGCAAGCTGGCCTATCCCGAGGCGCTGGAAGGACTGCGTGCTGCGGCCGGCGATCCTGCCGCCCTCCGCAGTTGCTGTAGCGCCTTGATGGCGGGCCACACCTCGACCCGCGAGCGCCTGCCCATACTGGAGCCGTTCTACCGGGCCATCTTCGACCACCTCGGTCCGGTCCACAGCATCCTTGACCTCGGCTGCGGACTGAACCCGCTGGCCATCCCCTGGATGCCCCTGGCGGAAGGCTGTTCGTACCACGCCTACGATGTCCACGCCGACCTCATCCAGTTCCTCGCGGCAGCGCTGCCGCTCACCGGTGTGGACGGCGGAGCCCACCTTGCCGAGCTCACGCAGGAGACAGTCGGTCGGCCAGCCGATCTCGCACTCCTCCTGAAGTGCCTGCCCACGCTGGACCAACTGGATCGGTCGGCGGCGGCGCGCCTGCTGTCGACCCTGCGGGTGAAGCAGATGGTCATTTCCTTCCCGCTGCGCAGTCTGGGCGGCCACGAGAGAGGGATGCGCGCCAACTACGCGACCCGCTTCCAACAACTCATCGCCGGACGACCCTGGCAGGTGGAGCGCCTGGAGTTCCCGACGGAACTGGTCTACCTGGTGACAACGTCCCCCAGCCACGTGTGGTAAACTGCCCCCACGGTTTGGTGAGTGCTGCCACTTGCCATACCCGGTGGCGGCGTGAGCCGTCTACCGTTGTGGGCGTCCTTGTGGGGCGTCCCTCCAGCTCCCGGCGAACCAGTCGGCGTGGTCCGGCTCCGGCCTCTCGCAGCAGCGAGTCCTGCCGGTCGTCCCGTGGGGCATACCCGTATGGGGAGGTTGAGTTTGCACAACTACGAGATGATGGTCTGTTACCGCCCGGATTTGGACGAGGAAAGCGCCGGCGCCCTGTCGCAGCGCCTGAACGCGCTCGTCACCAATCAAGGGGGCGAGGTGTCGAAAGAGAACACGATGGGCCGTCGCCGGCTGGCCTACCCGATTCGGCACTTTCATGATGGCTACTACCAGGTGGTGACGTTCGCGATGGCGCCGACCAACGTCGCCCCCCTCGAACACCAACTGGAACTGGATGAGGATGTGCTACGCCACCTGGTGATCCGGGAAGGCGAATAGCGACCAGGGGAAGGAGCAGGACGTGGCAAACTCGCTAAACAAGGTCATGATCATTGGTAACTTGGGCAAAGATCCCGAGATGCGCTACATGCCGAACGGCAAGCCGGTCACCAACTTCTCGGTAGCCGTCAGCCGCCGTTGGACCCCGCCGGGCGGCGAGGCGCGCGAGGAGACTGAGTGGTTCAACGTCACGATGTATGAGCGGCTGGCAGAGATCTCCAACCAGTATCTCACCAAAGGCCAGAAGGTCTACATCGAAGGCCGCTTGCGGACCCATTCCTGGGATGGCAACGATGGCCAGAAGCACTATCGCACCGAAGTCATTGCCAACGACATGATGATGCTGACCCCGAAGGGTGGGCAACCCCCCGCCGGCGGCGACGACTTCGCCGGTGGCTTCAAGGAAGAGCCCGGCGTGCAGGCGGGCGGAGATGACCTGCCATTCTGAGGCAGCACTGACAGTTCTTTAACTTTAAGAGGAGATCCCCTTTATGCCCCCAAGGAGCAGGCCGACGAGCGGCCCCAGCAACAGTAGTAGCAATAGCAGCAGTAGCAGCGCCTCGGAACGCGAGTACCGTAAGGAGCGCTACGGCCGGCGCAAGGTTTGCATCTTCTGTGTCGACAAGATCAAGTACGTCGACTACAAGGATGTCAACCGGCTGCGTCGCTATCTGTCCGATCGGGCGAAGATCGAGCCCCGCCGTAAGTCCGGGGTGTGTGCCAAGCATCAGCGCAAGCTAACCACAGCGCTGAAGCGCGCACGCCACATGGCGTTGCTGCCCTTCGCGCCGCAGCACATGCGCGGCTAGCGCATGCCGATCCGGCCGCGCACGGCGCCGCGGGTAGCACAGCGGCCGACAGCGCGGCATGAACCCACGCGCGTTGCGCCCCTCCGCCAACGGCCATTGCTGTTCAACTTCGATCCAACGCTGTCCAGCGTCGAGCAAGGACGGCGCAAGACCCAGTGGGTCGTGCTGGTCACGTTGGTGACCGTGGTGCTCGTGCTGCTGGTTGGCGGCGCCGGCATCTACATCAACAACATCCGCCAGCCCAGTACACCCGTGGCTGTGGTAAACGGGGAGCCGATCCGCCGCGATACCTGGCAGCACTATCAAGCGCTGGTCATCGCTGAACTGCAAGGGCAGGCCCAGCAACTGCAGGCCAATCAACCGGCGCCCAACGATGCCGCCGCCACGGCCAACCAGCAGGCGGCGCTGAACGCCCTGCAGCAGCAACTCAGCAGCGTCGGTGATCAGGCCGCCAACGACCTCATCAATGCCCAGATCGTTGCCGATGCCATCCCGGCGCTAGAGAAGTCCGGCGCCCCTACTGCCCAGATCGTCCCGACAACCAGGCAAGTAGACGCGGCCCTGATCCAGGAACAGAAGCAGTTAGGCGCCCCAACCGCCAGCCAATATCAACAGGTGCTGGCCGCCACCGGCCTCAATGACGCCCAAGTACGCGGTATCCTGACGACACGCCTGGAAGAGACCAACATCAAGGCGTATCTCAGCAGGGATCTGAAGACGGTGCAGCCCCAGGTCAAGGCGCGAATAATGAGCTTCGGTGACGCTGCCAAAGCAGCGGCCGCCCTGAAAGAGTTGCAGTCCGGTGGGCACTGGGCAGACGTCAATGCCCAGTACCAGAAGGACACGGCAGCGAAGGAGATCAGCCGCGCCGTGGACTGGACGCCGAAAGGCGTAGAAGATGCGACCTTCGACCAGTTCGCCTTCGGCGCCCAGCCCTTCCAGATCTCCCCGGTCCTGGGCGACAACGGCAGTTCGGAGATCATTCAGGTTACGGATGTGGCGCCGGCCCGGCCTTTGAGCCAGAGCCAGATCGATCAGATCAAGGCCAAGACCTACACGGACTGGCTGAGCAAAGAGACCAACAGCGCCCAGGTGCAACGCTCTCCGCAGAACATGGGACCATAAGCATGACCATCGTCGTAGCGTCCCTGCTGGCTGCGACGACCCGGCCGATGCCATCGGCAGCATCGGGCACAAGCCTGGAGGAAGCGACCAACAACTATGAGTACAACGCCATCGCCCACCTACGCCGCGTTCTGGCTGCTCAAGGCGCAGCCATCCTGGCGGCAGCTTGAGGAAGCGACGCGCCGCGCCGCCCGGCAGGAATACCTGGCGACCCTGGATGCCCGACCAACCGGCCTGACCATCCGCGGCGCCTACTCCCTCGCCGGCTACCGTGCCGACGCCGACCTGATGCTCTGGCTGCATAGCCGGGAGTTCGCCGACGTGCAAACACTCGCCGTCGCCTTGCGCCGCACCACGTTGGGAGCACACCTGGCCTGGGCCTACGTCTACACCGGCGCTGCCACCCCTGCCCAGTATGACCCCACCCATAGCGCCGCCTTCCTGCAAGGCGCAACGCCCAAGCGCTACCTAAGCGTCTATCCCTTCATCAAAACGCCGGAGTGGTACCTGCTGACCTTTGAAGAGCGCCGGACCCTGATGGCCGACCACGGCCGCCTCGGTCGCCAGTTCAGTGTCCCACGCGCCGAGTTAGAAGCGGCTGCCGACGCAGCCCAAATCGACCAGGCATTTCGCCTGCGCTCCTTGCCGAACCCGAGTGTCACGTTCCCAATTCCGAGCGAAGCTGCTACAGGTGGCGGGGTGCTGACCAACACTGTCCATTCCTTCGGACTGGGTGACCAGGAGTTCGTTGTCGCTTTCGAATCGGACGATGCCTTCGAAATGGTGCGTATGGTGGAAACCCTCCGCGCCACCGAAGTACGCCGCTACACCAAACTCGACACGCCCATCTTCCTCGGCCAGCGCAAGCCGGCGGCGGAAGCGTTAGAGGATTTGGGGTAGGAGGGCGGCCTCCCCGGCTAACCCGCGCAGGCGGGTGATGTTCTCCAAGTTCGGACCGCTGCGCTCAACGCCCGGCACCTCCAGCACCCACGGCAGGCGGCGCAGCGCGGGCTGCGCCAGCAGCGCGGCGAAGCCGGCATCCCCGATGAACCCTTCACCGATGTTGGCGTGCCGGTCACGGTGCGAGCCCAACGGGTGCAGGGAATCGTTGGCGTGGATGGCAACCAGACGGTCCAGGCCAATCTCCTGCTCGAACTCCTCCAGCGTGCGCTGAATGCCGTCAGGCGTGGCGACATCGTAGCCGGCGGCGAGAACGTGGCAGGTGTCCAGGCAGACGCCGAGGCGCGCGTCGCTGCCTAAGGCCCGAATGATCGTGCCCAACTCGCCAAAAGTACAACCGATGGCGCCGCCCTGACCGGCGCAGACTTCGAGCATCAACTGTGGACCACCTTCCAGGGCGGACAGCACGGACTCTATGCCCGCCGCCACGCGCGGCAGCACAGCCTCCAGTCCGGCGCCGCGGTGCGTGCCGGTGTGGACCACGATGCCCAGCACACCGGCG
The DNA here is from genome assembly GCA_002404055.1 of Chloroflexi bacterium UBA4733. Next base: position 21,995 of record DHIZ01000016.1, on the reverse strand, counting down.
CGGGCGCCCAGTTGCCGGTACGCCTGCAACGAGCGAATGGAACCCTGCCAGATGCGTTCCTCCTCGGACGCCAGATTGATCAGGTAAATGGCGTGGACGATCCAGGGGGCGATATCGCTGGCGGCGGCCGCTACCTGGAAGGCCGCCACGTCGTCGCCCGGCAGGACGGATGCTCGCCAGGCGCTGGGGCCGGTGAAGAATATCTGGCCACAGTTGCCGCCGATAGCCACCTGGCGCTCAATCGCTTTGGACAAGCCGCCGGTGATAGAAACATGGCCACCGATGCGCATCATCGCGCCATGCGCTCCAGGCCAACGAGACGAGCAACCTTGCGTGTAGGATGGACGAGCAGCGCCTGCCACTGCTGCAAAGCGAGCTCGCTCATGGGCACTTTCGCGCTCAACTCGCCTTCCTGAGGCTGCGTCGTTCGTGCCTCTAACGCTCGCAACAGATCAGCAGGCGTGTTGCCTGGAAACACCGTCGTCCATTTCAGCAGATGCTGAGGGAAGTGGGCATCGCTGCCACCGATCACCGCCAGGTGGTGTGTTCGCGCGAAGGCCGCCAGCCGTTCGCTGGAACGCACATAGGGGCTGTGCGATTCCAGACCCATGATCGCCACGTCGGCCAGTTCGCGTTCCAGTCGGCGTAGCCCAAGACCCACGACCCATTGATCGGGATGAGCGACGATGCAGATACCGCCGGCTTCGGCAACCTGGCGGAGCGTCTCGCGTAAATTGCGCATCGCCGGGAAGCGCCTCCGGGGGTAGGGCGGCTGGAAGATGTACACCAGCATGTGCTTGCCGCCCCGAATGGTGACTTCGCAGCCCCAGAGCGGCGTGATGCTGGATGCGGGGTGATCCGCCTTCCAGGCTAGTGCATCTGCCCAGGCCCCGATCTCGTCGTGGTCGGTAAACGACACGACGTCGACGCCGCCGGCGGTATCCAGCAGGTCCAGGGTCTCGACCACGCTGCAGCGTCCATCGCTCTGCGTGCTATGCATGTGCAGCGCTGCCACACCCACGCCGTATTGTCCTCTCCTGCCTTCGCGCCAGGGGCCATGGTACCAGAGGGCCTACAGCGGGCGACGGCTCTCAAAGGCGCGGCTGAGGGTGAGGTCGTCGGTATATTCCAGGTCGCCACCCACGGGGAGACCGCGCCCCAGTCGAGTGACTATGGTGGCAAGGCCGGCGGCCCGCACCTCACGAGCGATATAGTCGGCGGTGGCGTCACCTTCCAGCGTAGGATTGGTCGCCAGCACCAGCTCGCGAACGGGACTGCGGCGGAGCCGCGTCAGTAACTCGGCGATCTTGAGCTCGTCCGGACCGATGCCCTCCAACGGATTGAGTGCGCCGTGCAGCACATGGTAGACACCGCGAAAGGCGTGCATGCGTTCCATGGAGAGGATATCGATCGGATCTTCCACAGCGCAGATCAGCGCATGGTCCCGACTCCGGGCGCTGCAGATAGCGCAGGGAACTTCCTCGGTGAGGTTGAAACACTCGCTGCAGACGACGATCTTTTCTTTCACGTCCAGGATCGCCTGCGCCAGTGTTTGGGAGCGCTCAGCCGGCGCGCGCAACAGGAAATAGGCTAAGCGCTGGGCAGTCTTCGGGCCAATCTGTGGTAGACGGCCCAACTCGTCGATGAGCGCCGCCACCGGACGCGCGACACTGACACTATCAAACACTGGTGCATCCTTCGTTCGACCTAGAAGAGCCCTGGCGGCAAACCCATTCCCTGCAGACCGCCGGTGAGCGGCTCCATGCGCTTGGCGGCCATGTCTTGCGCTTTGCTGATGGCGTCATTGACTGCTGTGGTCAGCAACTCTTCCAACATCGCCACGTCGTTCGGATCGACAGCGTCCGGCGCGACGTGGATCGCCGTCACTTTGAGGTGGCCGGTGATAGTCACCGTGACAGCGCCGCCGGCGCTGCCATCCACGGTCTCGTTGCCCAGCGCCTCCTGAATCTTCAGCATCTGCTTCTGCATTTGCTGCACCTGCTGCAACATCTGCCGCTGGTTGCCCATCATGGTTGCCTGCTCCTCTTCGCTTTCGTTCAGCACAACGGTTGCCCTGGGACCTATCCCGCGGCGCGGCTGTCCTCCGCCGGGATGACGCTCTCAATTGATGCGCCAAAAGCGTCCATCGCCATGCGCACCGTCGGGTTATTCCTGGCCTCGCTCACGAGATCGCGTGGTGGAGCTGGTTGCGGGTGCGGCGCGCCACCCGCGCCATTGAGCGGCGGCTCGGTCAGGGTCGGCGGACGATCAGACACGACGGCACGGGATACCGCCTCCGGGCCCGCCTCGGGTGGTGCTTCAGATGGAGCCGTTGGCGCGCTGCTCGGTCCCGGCATAGGCCTGCCGTTCAGCTCGCAGCGCAAGCCTAGCTTCTGGCCAAACACCTCTTCGATGACCGGTTCTACCGTGCTGCGCAGCCGTTGATCGTTCACGCTGTCCATAACGAACTTACTGCCCTTGGCCGACAGCACCAGCGTCTGTCCATCAATGCCGAGCAACTGACCGGAGTTACACATGGCCTGAGCCTTGGAACTGACCGGACGCAGCTTCACCAGGGTACGTTCCCAGCGGCGACGGATGTCATCGGGCACCGAGGCTGCTGCTATCGGGTTGCGGTCGAACACGTCCGCTGACGCCAGCGCTGGCGCTTTCAGCACCTGATCCTCATCCGGCGACGCAGGTCGGCCGACCGGCGCCCCGCTCCGCTCCGGCCGCAGGTTGCCAGGTCGCGCCGCGACCGGGTCTGGAGCAGCCATTGCCGTTTCGGGGCGGGCGGTTCGCACGGGAGCCGCCACCGCCGCGGCCGGAGTTGCTGCCACCGGTTCCGCGCATACTTCTACCGCCGCTAGCTCCAGCGGCAACTGCGGAATCATCGTCAACCGTGCGCTGAAATCGATCGCCGCGAAGGCCCGGATCGTGACGAGCAGGTGCGGCAGGTCCCAGCCCTTGCCGTTGCCTGCTCCCCGCGAGCCGGCGCTCTGCACCGCCAGTTCGCCGCGCAGGTGCGTGATCAACTGCTGGTTGAACTGGCGCAGGTCGGCGCCATCCTCGGCCAGCCGGTTCGGCATCTGCACGGCAGCAGCGACATTGCGCTCTCGCAGGTAGCCGGCGAACTCCATGACCGCCGCCTGCGGCACCAATCCGAGCATTGCCGTCAGTTGATCGGCGCTGACCGCGGGGCCACAGAAGGCCACCGCCTGATCCAGGATGGAGAGCGCGTCCCGCAGACTGCCGTCGGCCACCTGCGCTAACTGCTCCAACGCCGGCGGTTCCAGCGTAAACCCTTCCGCCGCCGCCACCTCGGTCAAGCGCGCCCGGATGCCCGCCAAACTGTGCCGGTGGAAGCTGAAGTGCTGACACCTGCTGGAGATGGTGGCCGGCACCTTGTGCGCGTCCGTGGTGGCCAGGATGAAGATGACGTGGGCCGGCGGTTCCTCCAGCGTTTTGAGCAAGGCGTTGAAGGCTGCCTCGGTGAGTTGGTGTACTTCGTCGATGATATAGAAGCGGAAACGGCCCGTCGTGGCTGCCATGCCGACGCGCTCGCGCAATTCGCGGATTTCGTCGATGCCACGATTGGAGGCGCCGTCAATCTCCAGCACATCCAGCGAGCGACCGTCCCGGATGGCGACGCAGGAGACACAACGATCGCACGGCTCGGCCCCCACCCGGTCCGGGCAGTTGAGTGCTTTAGCAAACAGGCGAGCGACGCTGGTCTTGCCGGTGCCACGCGGTCCCGTGAAGAGATAGGCGTGGGCCATCCGCTCCTCGCTGACAGCGTTCGCCAGGGTGCGGGCAACGTGCTCTTGCCCCACCATGGCGGCAAATGTCTGCGGGCGCCATTTACGGTAGAGGGATTGGTACGCCATCGAAGCTCCTGACCCAACGATTATACCCACGGTGCGAGGGGTTCCCCTTTGAGGCGCAACGCCGCACACCGCGATGGACAGAGGCTATGCCACGAAGGCTCGTCGAGCTATCATGGCCTGAAGGGGGATTGCACAATGACTGCTCTTCCACCCCTGGTGTATCCAGACAACTCAGTGCTCAGCCGCCTCAGCGATCCCTCGGCCGCCTCAGCCGCCGAGGGATCGCTGAGGCGGCCCTGGTCCGGCGCATCATCGGAGCCTGTCGGAGCGGCCAACTGCGGCTCCTCAGTTCGGTGGTGCTGGAGGCGGAAGTGGGGAACGGCCCGCTTTTCGTTCAACGGGAGTCACGGAACGTACTGGCGCTCGCTGTAGCCACAGTGCCGTTACCGGAGATTTTGCGCACCGTACGCCGGCTCAACCGGTTGCGTATGCCGGCGACCGATGCCTTCCACCTTGCCGCAGCGGCCGCCGGCAACGCCAGGTATGCTGTGTCATGTGACAATGATTGGTTGCAACGGGCTAGCCAGGTTGCGGCGGTGTTGGGGCCGACGCCGATGATCGTGACACCTGCAGAGTTGGTCGAACGGGAGGGATTGTGATGAGCGAACCAGCAACGACCTTGACAATGCTCCCCAGCAGGCTTGGAAGCTTGTCCCACGATGAACGGGAGCAGGTGATCACTGTGCTCGCCCAACGGTTCCCGACGGCTGAGGCGGTGACGCTCCTGACGGCGCTGGCAGGGACACGCGCGGAGATGGAAGCCGTACCTATGGCGCTCCAGGAACAGGCACAGCAGGCATTACTGGCAACCTTGCCGCGCGGCTTGGGCGCCATTGTGGTCAGCGCGCTAGGCATCCCCACAAAAAGCGACCAGGAGGCACTGGAAGATGTGCTCACGACACGGGAGAAGGCCGACCCCGTGTTCCGGCAGTGCGTGGAAGCGGAAGCGCTCCGCCGGCACATCCCGCGCTGGCTGGCAGCAAGTCGCCTGCGCTGGGATGGGATGAAGCTGGACGCGTTGGTGGCAACGCTCCAACATCAGGCCGATGATGCGTCGAATGATCGGAATAGTGCGTCGCGCAGGTGAAGAGCGCCGCACCGTGCTGCTCATAGCGTTGCGAGAGCAACCCCACGACCGGGCCGGGGAATGCCTCGATTGCCTGCACAATCAGCGCACTTTGCGAGATCCCCTTCTGACGAGCAAGGCGCCGAATACGCCTATCGATGTCCGGCGAAACGGTGACTTGTTTCCGAATGATCATACGGATGGTGTACACAAGAACAGTGTGTAGTGGATTGAGGTACTCGCGCCTGGGGGACCGGCTAACGGAGCGGGTCGGCGAAGACCTCACTGATGGGGAGCGAGAAGCCGGGCGCCACATCCTGCCCGTCGAGCCGGCCGCCCACCCCCAGCGTTGCGACCGGGCCGGAGCGGCAACCGGGGCGCCACACGTCGACCTGCCGCCGAAGCACGAACTGGGGGCCGGTGCGCGAGTGTACCGCAGCAGGTATGCTTCCAGCCAGGAGGTGCGGGCGATGGCAAAGCAGAAGCGACAGCGGCAGACGGCAGTGCCAAAGCCCACTGCCATTGCTCGGCCGCTGGCGGAGGCAGTGAAACTCCTTCCAAGCGAGCCCTGGACCGAAGCGCGGGATACGCTGGTGGAGTTGGACCGGTCTTCTTCTAGGCAGCCCGACGCGCTCCTGACCCTCCTGGAGACGTATCGCACACGCCAGGACTATGCTCGCTACCAGCAGACCGCTGAGCGCCTGCGGACGCTCTTGCCGGACGATCCGGACGTCGTATGCAATCTTGTCGGCGCCTATCTGGTCACAGCCTATCCGCTCCTGGCCATGCGCACCTTCCGCGAGTACCTGCAGCGCTGGCCGGAGCATCCTCGGGCCGGCGAGAGTCGGCAGGCCATGGACGATCTTGAAGCCTCAATGGACGACACTCTGGCCGAGATGGGGTTGCACGGCGAGCGAGGACGCGAGTTGGGCACGCTCCATGAAGAGGCCCGAGCGCTCATCGACCTGGGCAAATATGCCGAGGCCCGCCGCATCGAGGAGCGAGTGCTGGCCGCCAAAGCGGACTTCCCACCGGCGCTCAACAACATCAGCCTCACCTACGGCGCCGAAGGCGACCTTGGCCGCGCAATCAGTACCGCCCAACAGGTGCTGCGTCTGGCTCCAGACAACTTCCACGCCCTCAGCAACCTGACTCGCTACTGCTGCCTGCTGGGCCGGGTAGATGAAGCCACGGAGTGGGCGACGCGGCTGAAGGCGGTGGAATCAACTGCCCTGGACGTCTGGTCCAAGAAGGCCGAGGCCCTGAGCTACCTTGGCGACGACACCGGCGTGCTGGATGCCTTTCACGGTGCGGAGCGGGCCGGGCAGTTGCAGGCACACCTCGGCGCGCCGATGCTCTACCACCTGGCAGCCGTGGCCGAATACCGTCTGGGACGAGAGCGCGAGGCCCGCCGGCATTGGGAGCAGGCACTGAAGCTGGCGCCGGGCTACGACCTGGCACAAACCAACGTGGACGATCTGCGTCGGCCCGTGGCGGAACGTCATGCCCCCTGGCCTTTCCCCTTTGGCAACTGGCTCTCCGATCAGACCTTGCAGAACCTCGTTGCGCGGGTTGAGGCAGGCGCTGCCAGGGCCGGCCGGCGCGACGCGGATGCGGTCACCCGCCTGACCATTCGCTACATGGAGGAGCATCCGGCCATCACCGCCCTGGTACCGCTGCTCCTGGACCGCGGTGACCCTGCCGGACGGGAGTTTGCCGTGCGGCTGGCGCGTTTGCTGCGGACGCCTGCTCTGCTGCAGGCGCTGCATGACTTCGCCCTGAGCCAACGCGGACCGGATGCCCTGCGTAACGAGGCCTCGGCTGCTGCGTCGGAGGCCGGACTCGTCCCGCCCGGCCCGGTCCGCATGTGGCTGCAGGGAGAGTGGCGCGAAGTCCTGCGCATGGACTTCGAGATCACGCCGGCGCCGCAAGGACACCACAGCCCCGAGGTCGAGCGGTTATTGCGGGAGGCTATCGCTGCCTTGCGCGAGGATCAAGGCGAGCGGGCAGAACCGCTGCTGCGACAGGCGCTGGCGATCGAGCCCGATGCGCCCGAAATCTGGAACAACCTGGCGGTCGTCTACAGCCTGCGGGGTCAGGAAGACGAAGCCATGGCGATCACGCAGCGCCTGCATCAGCAATTTCCAGAGTACCTTTTCGCCCGGGTCAGCCTCGCCCGAAACCATCTCCTTGACGGCCAGGTGGAGGAGGCCAAAGCGCTGCTTGAGCCACTGAGGACGCGAAAACGGTTCCACGTCTCCGAGTTCGCCGCCTACAGTCAGGCGCAAATCGAACTCTGTCTCGCCCAAGGCCAGCAGGACGGCGCGCGCACCTGGCTGAAGCTGTGGAAAGACGTCGATCCTGATAACCCGCAGATCCTCGAATGGACCGTGCGTTTGCTGCCGACCGACTGGCTCAGGAGGCTCAGGGGTCGTCAGCGCTGACCGTGGATGCAGAGGCCTTCTTCCCTCGCGGATGTACATGTAAAATCGTGCCGAAGCAGTAATCGGGGGGTGGGTATCGAAGGGCTGTTCCGACCCGAGCAGATGGCCGTTCCCTTCGAGCTCAAGCAGGTCCTGGCCGCTGTCGTCCGGCTGCACACGCCGATCTACTTCCACATCACCGTCGTCGAGCGCGTCGCGGATGCCGACCGGCGGCTGTTCCCAGGTTGCTGGGACATCGCGGGCGGCCACGTCGATCCCGGCGAGACGTTCGACGCGGCGCTGGCCCGGGAGATCCGTGAAGAGACGGGCTGGCGTCTCCGCCGTTTCGTCCGGTTCGTCGCCATCGTCGATTGGGAAGCCAAACGGCAGGGGCAGGTCGTTGCCAAACGGGAGTTCAACTTCCTGCTGGAAGTCGACGGCGACCTGACCGCTCCAGCGATTGAAGCAGAGAAGTTCAGTATCTTTCGCTGGGTCGGGCGGGACGAACTGGCGCTGCTCGACGAGAACCGGCGGGAAGGCGACACGATGATCCGCCAACTGGTCACCAAGGGACTGGAGTTGGCCGCCGGCTGAGAACGCACCGGGATAGGAGAGGAATGTCCCACCTGATCATCATCTATTCGCATAGCTATAACTGGTTGGTCCGCGGCTGCCCTGAGGAGGACTGGCGACCAGTCTACGAAGGAGGCTTGCGCTACCAGGCGACCGCTCGGACCGAATGGGAACCCTACGAGCATGCGGTATTCGCCGCCTTCCGCGCTCTTGGCCTCCAATTCTGGGATGCCTGGCCGGCTTACCCCGCCCAGCTTCCGGCAGGAGCGAACGCCTTCAAGGATCCCCTCACCTTTCCCATGAACGAGGATTGGCAGGGGATGCGCACAGTCCTCGTTCACGAGTTGTGCCACCTGCACGAGGACCACCCGGCCAACAGCACTCACTATGAGGCCGTGCTGGCGCACATCTGCCAGGCGTTTCCGGCTGAGGATGAGGCGGTGCAGTACCATCTCATCACCTGCACCCTCCAGCGTGCCGTACTCATGCAGGCGTTCCCGGCACGCTGGCGGTCCATGCTGGCGCTTGCGCGGGGCCACCCATTGCTTGAGCGGACGTGGCTGCTGATCGAGGAACGCGAGGCAATCATTGACTGGCGCGACCCGCTCACCAGCCTCGCCGCGCTGGAATGACTCTGCCGCCCGGCCACGGTTGGCAATCAGTAGGGAAGGAGATCCCACATACAGCTATTTCTGGTCCGCCATGGCGACTGTCTACGTGAGTCGGCGCCGGGCGTCTTCACGCCGGACGGGGATCTCTCGCCGTTGGGCGAGCGGCAGGCGTTGCAGACCGCTCAACGTCTGGCAACCGAGGGGATCACCCGCGTCCTGAGCAGCCCGCTGCTGCGTGCCCTCGCCACGGCCAGTAATATCGCCGAGGCAGCCGGCAACCTGCCCGTGGAAGTCTGGCCCGAAATGCGCGAGGGCTACGGCGACATGCCCGGCGTCCCGGTTCCTATCCATCGCGGCCCTGGCCGGTCGGAACTGCTCCGGCGCTTCCCGCGCGCCCTCCTGCCGGCGGACATCACGGAGGACGGCTGGGACCACGGCGGCGACCACCAGTACGAGGCCTTCTTCGCCCGCTGCGCCCAGGTCGCTCGCCTGCTGGAAGCCGGCTTCGGGCCGGGCGACCGCGTTGTGGTGGTCGGTCACGGCGGCTGCCTCAACTATCTCCTCCACGCGCTGCTTGGCATCGCGCCGACGTCGCCCACCTGGTTCCAGATGGCCCCTTGCGCCATCAGTACACTGCGCCTGGTGCCGGAGTCCGAGCGGCGGCAGGGTTTCCCGTTGTATCCTCCCGTCAAGGTAGAAGTGCTCAGTCTGAACGACATCTCGCACCTCCGCGAGGAGCAACGGCCGGTACTGGACAGTACTGGCGAACGACCGGGAAAACGTCGATAGGCAGCGATGGCATTTGCCGGTCAGGGAACGAGACCGAATAGGGCCGCCGTGGCCTGCAAGTCCGGGTCGTCACGGGCGATGGCCTGTGCGGCGCCGACGGGGAGGAAGGCGGCGCCCTCGAAAATCGCCCAGCAGGTGACGTGATCGTCCAGCCGGCTGGGATAGACGATGCCCTGGAAGCCCTGGTCGTATGCCCAGGCCGCGATGGCCTGAGTGACGATGCGCCGCGGCTCCCGAATGGTGCCGGCATCCAGGTCGGTCAGGCCAAGCTGAACCAGCATCGGCGCGAGTGCCGCCCGCAGCGTCTCGCGGCTGCTGAGGTACCGCAAATCCAACCAGTGTTGCCCAGGCGTCAGGCGCAGGCGTCCCATCGCGAGTCGTTGCTCCCATCCAGCGGAGAGCGGGGTAGCAAGGCGAGAAATCGACGAGCCGGCTTTGGCGGCGATACTCGTGAGCATGGCGAGTGACGGACGGAGGGCCGCCAGCATCTCCAGAAAACAACCCCGGCGCTGAACCGCAGTGTACAGCACCCGAAACCGAGCATGCGGATCATCGTAGCGTCCTTGGCCAACGACCGACCAGGGCGGCCATTGCACGGGATCCGGCAATGGCCCGATCCGGTACAGCGGCCGTGTCGGGGCCGTGGCCGTACGCACGACCGTCAGGCGCCCATCTGTCCATGGCGGTAAGCACGCGCGGCGAAGAAGACGCTCTCCGGGTCATCTGCGAGGATGAGCCCAGGCGCCTGATCGTCCAACATCGGGTTCATACCCATGAGCCAGGCCTTGACGACCTCGGCGGACTCGGTCTGCAGCAGGGTCTGAACGACCCAATCGGCATCGCGCAGGCGCCGCTCGTCCGCTGCGTCCGGCGTCTTGTCTCCGTGAGCCCAGTGTTCCACATCCCTGGCGGACGGCGCCTGAGCCATCACCGCCACCAGCGGCGCCCCCACCACCTCAGTCAAGTGGCGCACAAGCTCGGGTAGGGCGACCTGGGCGACCTCATCGTGGCGTGTCGCCTGCACTACCATACGTTTTCCATCTTTCCTGCCCAATACCGATGCCGCCCGGCGTCGGGATTCCTGATTCAATCGTAAGGGAAACGAGGCATAGATGCAACGGGCCGAATCCGCATCCCTCTTCCTGGGTTGCAATGCCGTGGTGCGGGAATAGCATTGTCGTCGACTACGGTAGGATAACCCCAACCAACCGCGCTGCTACACTCGCTGGATGAACACCGAGTCTGCCCGGTTGCTAGGTAGTGTCCAGCAGTGGTTTAGCGACGATAACCAGGTCGCCCACTATGCAGCCGAGGTCGCGCAGAGCCCGACGCCGGCCGAGCAGTGGTTGCTTGGGTGGGAACAGTCGGGCCAGCACTTCCCATTCCGCATCACTCAGATCACTCGGATACGCTTTCCGCCGCGCAGGTGGCTCCGTTGGCGTGGGCCGATACGGCATGCTTCGCCCTCCCTCGAATGTCGTCTTCTACAACTCTTCCCCACAGAAATGATACCATCATGTACCTTCCACAGTCGATGATCTTCCCAACGGCTGCCTTCTGTCATCACTTGCATGCTTATCCTATATTTCACTAGTTATTTACTCATACACGGTCTAATAGCGCCTTTCAAGGTGCTTTGTGATCGTAGCCCGCCCTTTTAAGGGCGGGCGGTCTGGCCGTGTTGGAGCGGTCACCTGAGCGATGGACAGCTAACCGCAGACTGCCGCACAACTGGGGGCGCCCATGTGCCCAACCGGGGAATAGACGGCAGGCATCTCTGTAACGCTACTCTCTGCACCCGCGACCTACTCCAGCGTGTTGTGCAGCGAGAAGACGAAGGCGTCGGCGCGGGCCGCCAGTTCCGACATGCCCGGTATCCTCACCGCCTCGTCGACGAGCAGCCCGGCCGTGCCGCCCAGCGACTCCAGGCGCGGCGTCGCCTGGGCCAGAGACTCCCGGAAAGGCGCCTGGTCTGGACCCAGCGAAACGGTCACCGTCTGGTCGATGCAGAAGGGTTCGATGCCGCTGAGCTGCATGAAGCGGCAAGCCATCCAGGGCATGCCCTTGAGCGGCACTTTGGCGAGGTGGCTCCAGCCGCACCAGACCAGCAGCCTGGCGTCCGGCGGCAACGTGAGCAGGTGCGCTGCAAGGTTCTGCGCCTCTTCCTGCTCGCGCCAGGCAATGCTCTCGCTGTCGCCGGGCGGCCGGCGGGCGAGTTCCGCTGGCTCGCGGGCGAAGTCCATCTCGTAGGCGAGCAGCGTCCAGCCCAGGTCCAGGGCCGCCTGGATGAGGCCGCGCATCTCCGGTTGCGCCAGATAACCGCCGTGCGATACGGCGGGAAGCTGCCGCGTGGCATTCGCCTGCTCGGTCAGGCGCCGCAAACCGCCGTTCCAGAGTGCCTCCATCGCCAGATGGCGCACGCCGAGCCGGTGGGCGATCGGCAGCAGACGCCGGCCCACCTCGCGTGTGCGTAGGCAGCGCAGATCCCCGTGGTGTGCCTCGTTCACCATCACGATACGCGAACGGCCAAAGCCCTGCTCCAACAGCGCCTCTGGAGCGTACCAGTGGAGTTGGTCCACGCCCACGTTGCCGACCATACGCCCCTCCTCTTTTGCAAGGCAAGTGTACACTGGGCAACTGGTGTGCGAACGACGAAGTTGCCTCAAGGAACGCGGTTGGCTGACCGGAAACGCCCCCGGTTCGGTGAAGAAGGGAAGACTATACTGTGGATGCGGTGACCGATCCACTTTGCGGCACCTGCCGCGCCAACCGCGGTGAACTGGCCGCACCCGGCGGCGTCCTGTATCAGGATGCGCACTGGTGGCTGGAACACATCCTGCCGCCGATCCCGCTCGCCGGCTGGCTCGTACTCAAGCCGTTGCGCCACGTTGAAGCCCTGTCTGATCTCAGCATGGAAGAGGCGGCAACCTTCGGACCACTCATCCAACGCATCACCGCGGTCCTGCGCGCGGTGCTCCAGCCTGCCAAGATTTATCTCTGCCAGTTTTCGGAGGCAGAAGGCTTCGCACACATCCACTTCCACCTGATCCCGCGGACCACGGACATGCCGACGGAACTACGTGGTCCGGCCGTCTTTGAATTGCTCAGTACCACGCGCCGGGAAGGCCGCAACCTGGCCTCGCCGCAGGAGGCAGAGCGCATCGCGTGGGAGGTCCGGGAGCAACTCCAGTTCTCATGAATCTGGCGAACCGATCTCCCTGAGCAACCATCGCCTTGTGCCGTGGTAGGATGGTGCGCAGGCACGCGGCACAGGGATGGGAGGTGAAGCGATGCGCGACCGACCAGACGTGGCGCTGGCGATGCAACCGACGGTGGTCTGGCCGCCGGACAACACCGAGGAGAGCGGCTTTGGACACTGAGCGACAAGTTACAGTCGTGTTCTCCCAGAACGCGTACGAAGTGCTAGAGGAACTGGCGCGCCGCAAAGGCAAGTCAATATCGGAGATTCTTCGCGACGCGATAGCACTTGAGAAGCTATTCGAGGATACGCGATCCGAGGGAGGCCACGTCCTTCTCGAGCGAGCTGGCCGGCTCCGGGAGCTCGTGAAAGTCTGATGGCCGCCCGATCTGAACAGTCGGGAACGCCGAGCGAGCAACCGCAAGCGCAGACCGCCAGCGATAGCCATGACGTGCTGCGGGTGCGGGATATACAGAGCCGGCCAGAGTCTCGATCATTCGACCTACCGGTCTTTGCTCAAGAGATAGTGCGCTCCCTACTCGCTTTCACCTTCGTGATCATCCTTGTGCTCACGATCGTGTTCGCGTTCCAGAATGTCGATGGTCCCAACTGGGCGAACACCAAAGAGCTCCTGCAACTGCTCCTTCCAGCGGAGACAGCGTTACTCGGTTCCGCGGTCGGCTTCTACTTCGGCAGCCGCCGATAATCGAAACGTGCTCAGAACGTCGTGCCGCCATTGACTGGTGGCGCTCGGCGCTTTTTCGTCTTGTCGATGCGGGTCCGCACATGCACAAGGGGATTGGTGCGGCGGCCGTGGATGACTGCCGATTCCAGCGCCGTGAGCAGCTCCGCAGCCGTCTGGAAGCCGGGGAGCTCCACGTAGGCGTGGCCGACCTCATAGGCGGTGTGACTGTCGCTGCCGGCGCCCTGGCGTAGGCCACGGGCCCGTGCCAACTGCAAGGCGCAGGTGTTGTCGCCGGCCAGCAGGTTGCGAGCGTTGAAGACCTCAAACACGTCCACCTGCTCCAGCACCGCTGCCAATGCCTCCGGCTGCAGGCGGGAACCGCGAAAGCGATCCAGCGGATGCGGGATATAGACGATGCCGCCTTGCTCACGGATCGCCGTGATCGTCTCCTGCGGGGAGAGCCGAGCCGGAATCTTCTCCTTCAGGAAGAGGCCGATGATCTCGCCCTCGGTGGTGTACACCTCTTCACCGGCTATGACGCGCACCCTGCCGCGCGCCGCTAACTCCAGCGCTCCGCCAATCTCGTTGTGGTCGGTGATGCACACGGCGTCCAGACCGGTCCGCAAGATGGCCTGCTCCAGGTCCGCCAGGGCAAGCTGCGAGTCCTTCGACCAATAGGTATGGCCATGCATGTCCAGCTTCATGCCGGTGGCGCTTCCAACTGCACCTGCAGCTTGCCATAACGCTGACCAAAGAGGGCGAGCGCGCCGGCGCCGAGCGCGACTCCGAACCAGAGCGTACAGAAGCGGATCAGCAGCGTCGCCGCCACACTCACGTCGGCTGGCGTGCCCAACATGATATGCAGCAAGCCGGCGATGCCGCCATCAGCCACGCCCAGACCGCCGGGCAGGAGCGAGGCCGAGCCGACCAGCGTGCTGGAGGTCAGGATGAAGGCAGCTTTGACCAACAGCAACGGGCCGCCGGCGCCGTTCTGATCAAGATGCAGGCCGTGCAAGATGACATAAAAGGCCAGGCACTCGCCGGACCAGGAGAGAATGCCGAGGCCGATGGCAATGAGCAGCGCGTCCAGGCGCAACAGCAGGTAACTGGAGGCGTAAGCGACACGCAGTTGGTTGGTGAGTAGCGACAGCAGCGGCAGGCGTTCCAGGCGCGCCAGGATCGCCATCGAGAGTGGCTGCGACTGTACCACCAGCACGATCAGCACGGCGAGGGCAAAGATGGCGACCAGCACTTCCCAGCCGCGCCGGTAAAGCAGCAACCCGACAGACCCCAGCAGGAGCAGGGCGACGCCATCGGTCAGCCGCTCCGCCAGCACGATTGGCGCCGAGCGAGCCATCGGCGTGCCGGACACCTGCTTGAGCAAGTAGCTTTTCAGCAACTCGCCCACCTTGCCGGGTGTCAACACCATGGAGAAACCGGAAATGAAAATCAGCAAGCTGGCATCGGTCGGTACGCGACTGGCGATGCGACCAAGATAGAACTGCCACTTCAGAAAACGCCCGAAGTAGTTGCAGGCAGTCAGCAGCAACACCACCGGCAGCACCGCCCAGTCGAAGTGGCGCAAGACGCCAATGATGGCGCGGTAGTCGGCGTAGGCGCCCATCACGAGCAGCACCAGGATACCAAGGGCGAGGGACAGCAGCATCCGGCGGCGCAGATTGCCCAGCACGCGCGCAACATCCTTCCCGGCCGCTTCGCCGGCCACTCGTCCGCGGGGCTACGGCGTCGGCACGACGGGAGTTCGCTCTGCCAGGAGCGTCTAGACCGCCCTGCATTTTACCCGTTCGCTCCCAGCGCTCTCGCGACGCGGGGGACAGCGAGTAAGCCGGCAATTCCAACGCACCGTACCACGTTCCGGTAGCACATGGGATGATATGACATGGCAGGCGGCCGGGTTCACACGCTGGCGGAGGTTCATGATGGCGCGGCGGCCGCTCATCGGCATCACCACCAGCGTCGTCACTGCCTCCACCGGCGCTACCCGCATCCAGCTCAATCTGACCTACGAGCGCGCCATCCGCGAAGCCGGCGGCCTGCCCGTGTTGCTGGCGCCCGGCCTCGATGACGCTGCTCTAGATCAGATCACCGTGCAGTTGCAGGGCTTGCTCTTGCCCGGCGGCCTGGACGTTGACCCGGCGCGCTACCGCGCCGAGCGCCATCCGACAACGGAGATCAACGCGGACCTCGATCACCTGGAATTCCCGCTGGCAGAGCGTGCGCTGCGATCCAGACTACCGGTGCTGGCTATCTGCCGCGGCATCCAGTTGCTCAACGTTGCCTGCGGCGGGTCCTTGTGGCAAGACCTGCCCAGCGAACACCCCACCGACCTCGTTCACCCCCAAGTACAGGTGCCGCGCGACCACCTGGCGCACGGCCTGCGCCTTTCGCCCGGTAGCCGGTTAGCCGGCGTCCTGGGCCAGACGGAGTTGCCGGTCAACAGCTTCCATCACCAGGCCCTGCGCGAACTCGGGGACGGCCTGCAACCGGTTGGCTGGGCGGAAGACGGCACGGTAGAGGCAGTCGAAGGGGCGGGTCGCTTCGTCATTGGCGTGCAATGCCACCCGGAAGAGCTGGTCCAAAGCCAGCCCGTCTGGCGCCGGCTCTTTGCCGCGTTCGTGGAAGCTGCCACTTGAGGCGCCTAAGCCGAAATCGCCGTCGCCGTGCGGAGTGAAGTCAGCCGACCGGGAGTTCAGGCGCCTTCAGCAAGGCAACCTTGTGGCACATCCTCATCGAGCAGCACCCTCACTGGGTCAGCAGCACCTCTCGCAACAACTCAAGCGCCGCGATCGCTTTCTCGCGGTTGACCGACGGGAAGTCATTCAGGAACTCACTGAGGGTGTCGCCGCCCTCCAGGTAGTCGACCAAAGTATCGACAGGTACGCGAGTGCCAATGAATACCGCGTCACCGCTATGCACTTCGGGATCGCGCGAAGCAACCGCACGGTGAGTAGCTGTCGTGACCATGTTTCGACACCTCCAATTCGCAACGAACGTGCCACTCGCTCCAGGGCAGCCACGACCGGCACGGTAGTTACGTCATCATAGCGTGGAAGCCGTGCCTTCTTAAAGTTCGATCCCGTTGGCGGCAGGTTATACCGCACCGGCAGAGCAGAAGTCATCCCAATACGGTGAGATGTCCACGCCCGTCAGCAGGCTTCGCTCGCTTAGCCGATCACCGTAGCGTCGAGTGCCAACTGCCCCGGCAACCTGCTGGAGTTGCCGATAACCAGGCCCGGTAGCTCGCTTTGCAGCCGCTGCACCAACGTCGCCACACCCAGCGCGGCGCTATCTGGTGGCGGCAGCGCGTCCAGCAGTTGTTCCGGGTCGATGGTGAGGTTGCGCATCTGCACCATGCG
>DHIZ01000016.1:1871-5326 GCA_002404055.1 Chloroflexi bacterium UBA4733 | reverse complement strand
CGCGCACTGAAGACGCTGACGCGGCAGGCGTCCAGCCCTGCCGCGATCAGAGCGGCCATCGCCCGTGGATTGCAGCCGTTGGTATTAATGTTGATCCAGCCCCGATCAGTTCGGCGGCGGATCGCCTCGGTGGCGGCAACCAGCATGCGCCAGTTCAATAGCGGCTCGCCTTCGCAGCCCTGACCGAAGCTAACCATTCCCGGCTCGGCGCGTTCCAGATGGCGGATGGCTACCGCCACCACGTCGCGTTGAAGCGCCATCGTGCGGATGCGCTCCTGCGGCGTCGGCGGGCCATCCGGCTCCTGCTCGGAGATGCAGCCGATGCAACTGGCATTGCAGGCATTGCTCGTCGGCAGCGCCGCCTCCCAACGGTCATAGAAGGTGTTCTGGGCAGTGTAGCAGCCGTACTCGCCGGCACACTTGCTGATCTGCCGCACCAGGTCGTTGGTCGGCAACTCCCGCTGCAAGGCGGCGATGCGCTGCGGCAGGTCTGGTGTACCGAACGCGGAATGACGCCACTCCGCCGCATCATCCGTCTGCATGGCAGCAACGACAAACTCGCCGTCACGTTCCGCCACAGCGGTGTAACCGAAGAGTGGCAAGGCCGGAGCCCCCGGCTCCTTCACATACGCCGGCAGGTAGGTGCGCGTGTAGCCGTGCGGCAACGCCACCGCCACCGGCACGCCGCCACTGACCAGAGGTACACCAGAGCGGAGGCCAACAGGCCGGCATTCCGGCATGGTCAGCAGTTGGGCGCCGGGCGGCATCGGTATCCATTGCTCAACGGCACAGTGGTCGCGACCACTACGTCCCAGCGCCGCCAAAGCGGTGGACCGAACTTCACCATCAGCCCCCGCCACCAGCATGCGCGGCGCGCGGACGGCTGCGACAGGTCTCCGAGCAGCGGAATGTCGGCGGCGCGTGGTAACTGGCATGTGCTCAGTGTACCGGACTCGATGATAACCGGACCAACGGCCCGCCACGTGCCCGGCGACTGATGGAAGTGGTCAAAATGCTCCGGGGATCCGTAGGGGCAGGCCCCTACCGCTTTATCCGAATGCCCGATCTATTCGTCAAACTTCACCATTCGCCACCTGCTCGGCACCGATCAGGCGAGGCAGCACTGCGCGTAGTAGTCGGCGTAGCTCAGGCAGTGCATGCCCAGATCGAGCGCCCGCCGCAGGAGCGCCTCGGTGATCGCCATGTCCGAGTCTTCTCGCCTGCTGCTGTGGTCGTGGGTGACGTAGGAGAAGACCAATCCTTCGCCGGCTGCGCGCTCCATATACGGATAGACACCGGCGAGGAAGGCGGCGTGGTCGCTCCAACCGACGGTCTTGCGCAGGGATATGTCCTGCCAGCCATGGATTGGCACTTCCAGCATCTGAGGGAAACCCTGCACCGCATAGAAGAAGGGCTGAATGGCGAGGTCAACCGGCTGCCAGTCTCGTTCGTTGCGGCCCCAGGTGCGCACAAAGCGGATGCCCTCTTCCCAGAGAATCTCCAGGATGTCCGGCCGGTCGACCAGGCCGCGATAGTAGGCGTAGGGGCCGGTCAGGCCGCTGCATTCGACCCCAAGCTCGTCGCGCATCAGGACGTTGGTACGGCGTACTTCTTCCCTGATCTGCTCCAGCGTCCCAGCGCGGACGAAGCGGATACCTTCATCCGGGTCTTCGATGCAGACGGTCTTCAACAGCACGTGATTGAAGGTGTGTTGCTGCAGATCCATCAGCGGATGGCCGACCAGGGGGCGCAGCGCCTCCAGGTTGTGCTCCACGGTGCGCCCGCAGAGAAAGAGTGTTGCCGGTACGTGCGTCGCCTCGTGAATCTCCAGCATCCGCTGCAGAAACGGTTGCGTGACCGCCGGGTCACCAGACTCCGTGTCATAACCGATGAGGAAGACGCCATGGTTCCCGCCCGAATGGCTCCCGACGCTACCCTTCAGCGCAGGCGCGTTGCCAGGCGCCGATACATAACTAACCATCGAAGATTGCCCCCTATCGCTCCTACCGCGCCGCCCCGACGGCCGCCCCGGTCAACTCGTACCGGTACGTCCAGACCTTCTCGATAGCGTCGAGCATACGATCCATGTCCGCCTCTGGCCCGAGGAAGAGCGCGTGGGCCAGTTGGACCGCCTCCGTCTGGTAGATGCGCTCGCTCTGTGGACAGACTACCGTCGTGTAATCATACGACGTACCGAGACGCGCATCATGGACCGGGAAACCGGTGCGGCCAAAGGCGTGCTCGGCGTCCAGAAAGAGCGGGTTCTGATACAGCGGCTGGGTGTGACCGGTCCCGCACGCGACACCCTCAGCCCGCAGGGCGCGCAGGAAGTCGTCGCGGCGGACGCCCTCCCAGCGCTCCGGCAAGAACTTGAAGTGCCACATGTAGAAGCCCCAGCGCGTCACCCGGTCATCCAGGAACAGCGGCGCCACGCCGATGCCGGCGCGCTCCAGGCAGGCGAGGCCCGCGACGAGACGCCGGGCGTTGCGATCGCGAATCGTCACCTGCTCGGGGAACCGGCTGAGCTGACCCAGGCCGATGGCGCCCTGCCACTCCGTCATGCGGAGATTACTGGCGGGCACGTGGTGTTCGTAGAACGGGCGCCCCTTGATCCGCCCGATGTGGTGGTACGAGTAGGCTTTTTCCGCCAGCTGCTCGTCATTGGTGAGCAGCATGCCCCCCTCACCGGTCGTGAGCGTCTTGCCCATCTGGAAACTGAAAATGCCCAGTTCCGTCAGCGCGCCGACGCCGACACCCTTCCACTGGCTGCCGTGGGCGTGGGCACAGTCGGCCACAATGGGAATGCCGTGCGCTCTGCCTATGGCAGTCAGGGCGTCGTAGTCGCAAGGCATGCCACCGTAGTCGACAGGGGCGATGCAGCGCGTTCGCTCGGTAATCGCCGCCGCCACCGCTGCCGGGTCCACGGTGTAGGTGCGCGGATCGATGTCGACGAACACCGGGATCGCGCCGACCTGCAGGACGGCGCTGGCCGTGGCGACAAACGTCACCGCCGGCACGATCACCTCGTCGCCGGCCTCGACCCCCACGGCCTTGTAGGCGCACTCCAACGCCGCCGTGCCGTTGGTGACGGCAATACCAAAGCGAGCGTCCTGGAAGCGAGCGAAGCCGGCCTCGAACTGGCCAACCTTGGACTGTGCAGCGTCGGGATAGGCGCCGCGCCACCAGTTGCCGCTCTCCAGCACCTCCTGCAACAGTTGCCGCTCGTGATCATCCCAAATCGGCCAGGCCTTGCCCAAACGGGCGGCAACGGCTTTGGCACCGCCGTTGATTGCCAGGTGCGCCATGTGTATCCTTCCTCGTCTGTGCTGCGACGGCGGGGGAACAGTGTCGCAACTGCGGTTTGCGACCCAAAGACGGCACTGCGGTGCCGACGAACCCCCAGGACCGCAGTCCTGTCTTTGGGTCGCAAACCGCAGTTGCGACACCAAACTAAA
>DHIZ01000016.1:1385-1719 GCA_002404055.1 Chloroflexi bacterium UBA4733 | reverse complement strand
GCAGTTGCGACACCAAACTAAACCGTATTGATCGTAGGCCGCAACGCAAGCGGCTTCCAGACATCTTACTTCTTGGCAGTGATCTGCGCCTGGATGGCGGCGTTGACGAGGGGCATGGCTGCCGTCAATACGTCCTGGGCCGGCAAGCCTTGCGTCCACATGTCCCCGAACTTGCCCTGGGACTGCAGGATGTTGATAGCATTCTGACCATAGGGCGTGGTGAACGCCGGCTTGGCGTAGGCAAAGGCGTCGTAGAAGACCTGCTTGTGGGCCGGTGGGCCGGGCTGGGTAAGGATGAGCTGCGCCGCGGCCTTTTGTACCGGCATACCGCTGA
>DHIZ01000016.1:0-1238 GCA_002404055.1 Chloroflexi bacterium UBA4733 | reverse complement strand
GCTTCCTCGGAAACGAGGTAACGCATGAATTCCCAGGCAGTGTCAGGAGCGTGTGTGCCTTTCCACATGGCCAGACCGCTCGTCGGGTTGGTCGTGAAGTACGCATGCGGTCCTTTGGGAATGGGCGCAATATCCCACTCGAAGGAAGTGTACTTGTTGTACGTCGGGAGCAAGTAGATCGCATTCCAGATCATGGCAACCTTGCCGGTAGGGCCGAAAGCCTCGGTCAACTTTTGAGCGGCCAGGTCTTTTGCTGTCGGCGCGACCTTCCACTTGTGCATCAGGTCCAGCACGTACTGCATACCCGCGATGGACTCGGGACTGCTCAGGGTGCAGGTCAGGCCATCGGCGCTAAAGAGGTCCCCGCCAGTGCCCCACACCCACGGCGACCAGACGTTCTGGTGGTTGCGGGTCTCGAAGCCATACTGCCCAAAGACAGCAGGATCGCTGGAGGGCTTGGTCAACGCCTTCGCGGCTGCGAGAAAGGTATCCCAGGTCCAGGTGGCGTCCGGCGCCGCCTGCCCTGCAATATCGAACAGGGTCTTGTTGTACCACATCACGTAGGCGCCCCAGAGGATGGGCAGTCCCACCTGCTTGCCCTGGTACTTGTAGGCGTCCACAACCGTCTGGAAGTAGTCGCTCGCCTTGAACTGGGCATCTTTGGCGATAAAGCTGTCGAGGTCGCTGGTGGCGCCCGCGATGGAGAGTTGGGGGGCATAGGTCTCCGACGACCAGACGACGTCAGCCGCATCGCCCCCCGAGGCCTGGACGAGGTACTTGTTGTTATCCCAGTTCCATGTCCCTTCCACCGACACTTGCGCGCCGGGATTCTGGGCATTGAACTGGCCGGCCAGCTTGCTGAATACCGTGTCGTTCGGCTGCCCACCAACGTAGGAGAAGCGAATCTTGCCGGCCGGCGCTGCGCTCTTGGTCGCCGCCGCCACACTCGCCGTCGGACTGGTCACGGCCTTACTGCTCGTGGCCTGGCTGGCCGCCGTGGTCGCGGACGCGCTCGTGCTGACGGCTTTCGTTGCGGCAGCGGCGGCACTCGTAGTGCTTACCGCCGCCGCTGCCGTCGCCAGCGCAGCCGCACTCGTTGACGCGGCCTGGCC
Source organism: Chloroflexi bacterium UBA4733 (assembly GCA_002404055.1). Next base: position 126 of record DHIZ01000016.1, on the reverse strand, counting down.
GGTTGCGCTGCCGGAGCCGCCACAGGCGGCCAGCAAGGCGCCTCCGGCAAAGGCGCCGACGCTGATGGCGCCGGTGCGAAGCAGGACACGACGGGTCAGAGGACGAAACATAGATCGGATCCTTTC
>DHIZ01000324.1:8997-9282 GCA_002404055.1 Chloroflexi bacterium UBA4733 | reverse complement strand
TCCGCGAGACTGCTCGCCGCCGTCACGGCCATGATGGAGGAGGCCCAGGACTTCTGCGTCCGCATGTTCGACCCCGCCACGGCCCCCCGCCCTGAGGGAAAGGCCGACGAGCGCCCCCTCCCTGCGGTCGTTCCCGCCCCGCCCGGAACCCCTGGCGCGCCGACGCCCGCAGGGCGGCCGTTGCCGCAGCACTCCGTACCAGACGACGCTCCGGTCCAACCGTGCCGTCCCGAAGGCAGCCGTCCCTTGCTGTGCAGGATCGGTTCCCCCACGGCCGTGGGGGAA
>DHIZ01000324.1:0-8820 GCA_002404055.1 Chloroflexi bacterium UBA4733 | reverse complement strand
TTGCATCGGATACTCTACTGGCGTCTCAGCTATTATGAGGATGAACACGCCGGCGCAGGTGGTCGACCAGCTCCCGCAGATCCACGTCAGCCACCGCGAGGTGGCCCTGGTTGATGCCGTGGAAGGTGAGAATTGTCCAGCGGCCGGCCGCGGCGGCGCGTTCGGCCAGGCCGACCAGCTCCGCTTCTGGACCGCGCAGGGCGTATCGCCGCCTGGTATGCGGACGATATCGGATTGCACCACGTGGCGGCGGACGCTCGCCGCCCCCACCTCCATCGGGCGGTCTCAAGTGATTTCGCCTCGCTGGTCCGGAGCACAACATTGTGAAACTGCCGATTCGTCCAGGATATTGACAAACCTGCTACTCAGTCGTAGACTGCAGTCGGTCCATTCGGGGTCCGCGATCTGGTTCGTATGCAATCACCACCAGTAGGCCAGTAGGGAGGACGTCCATGACTGTAGCCAGGCGAGCACTTTCATATTCGCTTTCTCGCCGCCGCCTGCTCACCGGTGCCGCGACGACTGCCGGGGCCGCGGTGTTCCTTGCGGCCTGTGGCGGCACGAGTGCCGCGACGTCTGCCGTATCATTGAGCGCGGCTGCGCCCCGTGTGCCGACGACTGCCCCGACGCCTGCCGTATCATTGAGCGCGGCTGCGCCCCGTGTGCCGACGACTGCCCCGACGCCACCGGCCGCGCAACCAGCCGGCAAGAGCGTGGCGGTCGTGCTCCTCTACGTCGCTGATCCGGGCGAGAAGGAAGAGCACGTCCAGTGGATGCAGCGCTACCACGAGCTGCACCCCGACGTCACCATCGACGGCACACTGCTGCCCGAGGACAACGCCTTTTACGACAAGATCACGGCGATGGTCGCCGGGGGTACGCCGCCGGACCTCTCCTACGTCCATCCCGCCTACCTGGCCGGCTTCGCCGCCAAGGGGCTGCTCGCCCCCATCGAGCCGTTCGCCGCGCAGGACAAGACGGCGAACATCCCCGACTTCTACCAGACGACGCTGGATTACTTTCTGTACAAGGGCAAGTACTACGGGCTGCCCTATTACTCTGGACCATCGGTCACCTACTTCAATAGGACGCTGTTTCAGAAGCAGGGCGTGAAAACACCGGACATCTACGACCAGGAAGGCAACTGGACCTGGGAGACACTGCTGGAGGTGGCGCAGAAGCTCACGCAAGGTAGCGATCCGAGCACGAAGACCTTCGGCTACGGCGGCACCTCGTCCTCCCTGCACTGGATGAACGTGGCTATCTGGGGGAACGGCGGGGCGGTATGGGACGAGCAGATGACGACGATGCTGCTCGACCAGACGCCGGCGGTGGACGCCGTCCAGTTCCAGGCGGACCTCAGCGCCAAATACCGCGTCGTGGGCGGGAACTTCGTTAAAGACAACCAGGCGGTCTCGTACGGCATCCGCGGCGACGTGCCCGGTTTCAAGGATGTCCACTTCGATATCGGCCTCGCGGGGCTGCCCAAGGGCGTCAAAGGCCGCTTCTGCCGGAACGGCCCCAATGCCTTCCCACTCTACCAGGCCGCCAAGCACCAGGAGGAAGCCTGGGGCTATGCCAACTGGGTGACGCAGAAGGAGGCGCAGGTCATCGGCTTTGCCCTGAAGCGGTCCGTGCCCTCGCGGCAGTCGATCGCTGCGTCGGTGGAGTTCAAGCAGTCACTCTATCCCTGGGAGAGCGCGGCAGTCTATAGCGAAGCCTCCGACCGCGTGGTCGGCTTCCCGGAGCCCAGCACCTACAACGACATCAATAAAGCCTTCGGCGCGGCCTACAAACAGGTGGCGGCCGGCACCACGACGGCCTTCGACGCCATCAAGGGGGCCATGCCGGCCATGAACGCCGCGCTCGCCAAGAAGGCGTAGTGATGGCGTCTCCCCGATCTGACCTGGAACCGGCCTGGCAGTTGCGGCCGGCCCGGCCAGAGGATGCCGAGCGTTGCGCCGCGCTGGCCGTGGCCGCCTGGGAGCGCATCCACGACTCCTATCGGACTATCCTCGGCGCTGCGCTGCACGACTTCCTGTTCCCAACGTGGCAAGGAGACAAGGCGGCCGCGGTCACCGCAGTGGTACGCGAGCACCCGGAGCGGGCGCTGGTGGCGACAGTACCGGAAGGCGTCGTCGGGTTTGTCACCTTCCGGCTGGATGCCGAGCGTGAGGTTGGGGAGATCGGCAACAACGCGGTGGACCCGGCCTGGCAGGGACGCGGCATTGCCGTGGCCATGTATCGGGCCGTGTTGGAGCGCATGCGAGGCGCCGGGATGTGCGCGGCGAAGGTCACGACTGGGTGGGACGAGGGCCACGCTCCGGCCCGGGCGGCCTATACCAGGGCGGGCTTCCGGCTGGGTCTACCCAGCGTGACGTATTACCAGGACCTGTCATAGCCGTTATGCCGTATGGCAAACAGATCGCCGGCGCGTTACCCGCGTGGGGTGCAACCTGCACAAGGTCTGCGGCACGATGCTCCTGGGTGAGGAGACGCTCTGGTCTCGGTTGAGAAGCGGACCGACCTTCCGTCTACCGGCGACACTGCAGGATCATGGCGGCCTGGATCCCAACGAGGACCTCACGAACGCCATTACTGATGTGAAAGCCTGAGCAGGCGCGGCCAACACTGCGGGTTGCCTCACTGCCGGCCGTCGCGCCATTGCGTTACAGAGGTTAGCCTAACGTCAGCAAGGTGGGTAGACTCTTTGTGGCGCAGACGATCTTAGTACAGCACGAACGAAGGGCGGCAAACGGCCTTGGTACAGCAAGCGGCTGATCACGAACCACGATGGAGCGCATAGGGTTGACGGTCGTTCCGGGGCGTCGCCAACTGGAGGATGTGCGCGCCACCAATCGGGCGCTGCTGCTCGCGCTCGCCCGCGACCTGCGCGTGACGACCTGTCCTGCCCTGGCGGAGCGGTCCGGCCTGAGCCGGGCGACCGCCTACGTGATCGTCGATGAGTTGCAGCGCGCTGGTGTCCTGGTCGAAGCCGGTACGGGCAAATCAAACGGGGGGCGACGACCGCAACTCTTGCGCTTTGAGCCGCGAGCGCGCTTTGCCATCGGTGTGGAGATGGGCGAGCGAGACTTGCACACGGTGCTGACTGACCTGGATGGCACGGTGCTGCACCGCGAGGTGACCGTGGCGCAAGGGACGACGCCCCCACCGGTGCTGGATGCCGCCACCGAGAGTATCGCTCGCCTCATGGACAAGGTACCGCAACACCAGGTACTGGGCATCGGCTTTGCCGCCCCCGGCCTCGTGGACATTGAGAGCGGCGTGGTCCACACGGCCGTTGGCTACGACTGGGGTGAGGTGCCGCTGGCGGCCTTGCTGCGGGAGCGTACCGGCCTGCCGGTCTATGTAGCCAACCGCAGCAAGGCGGCGGCGCTGGGGGAGTTCTACAGCGGAGCAGGAGTCGGCGCCCGGTTGCTCGTCTATATCTATGTCGGACGCGGCATCGCGGCCGGCATTGTGCGCGATGGCAAGCTCGAAACAGGAGTAAACTCCAGCGCGGGCGAAATCGGTCACATCACGATCGAGCCATCGGGCAGCCTGTGCGATTGCGGCAATCGCGGCTGCCTGCACACGCTGGCGGCCGGCGCTGTGCTGCTGGCCCAGGCGCGGGCGCAACTACGCGAGGAAGGTGGGGAGTTGCTGCGTGCGCGCTGCTGCGGCGACCCTGAACGCCTGACCACCGTGCAACTGGCGGAGGCGGCGCGCGATGGGGATACCATTGCGGCGCCGCTGGTCCGGGAAAGCGGGCGTTACCTGGGGATCGCCGCTGCCACGGTCATCAACCTGTTCAATCCCGACCGGCTGATCCTGGGCGGGCCGCTTGCCGCGGCCGGCTCCCTTTTTGTGGACGCCGTCAGCGATGAAGCGCGCCGCCGTGCCCTAGCCGTGCCCTTTGCCGCCGTGCAGATCTGTCCGAGTGTACTAGGCAGCGACGCCGGAGCCATCGGCGCTGCCGCCCTCGTCCTGGGCCGGGCATCGGACTTGCTCGTCAACGATGAACTGCACGATGCGCCCAAATAGCGTCGTCGCCGCGTCTGGCGGTAGTCGGCAGCATACAGGCCCGCTTGCGCCGCCGCCGGCCTGTGCTACAGTCGAACGGCGTGCAATACGCGTGTGGCGAACGACAACGCCGCATCGTTCTACATCAGTGGAGAAGGAGGAGACATGGCGGACAGCGACCTTGGCGTAGCGATTCAAGGCGCGGGCTGGGTATCGACGGAGCACATCCGCGCGTACCAGAAGAACCCGCATACCCGCGTCGTTGCCATCGGCAGCCGCACCCGTGAGGGCGCCGCGCGCAAGGCGCGGGAGTTTGGTCTCGATGTACCGGTCTTCGATCGATACGAGGACCTGCTGGCTCAGCCGGGTGTGGACGTCGTCTCGATCTGCACGCCACCACAGCGGCATTGCGAGGAGACGGTGGTGGCAGCACAAGCAGGCAAGCACATCCTGATCGAGAAGCCGGTAGCGACGAACCCGGAAGACCTGCAGCGCATGCATCAGGCAGTGCGCCAGGCCGGCGTGCGCACTGTCGTCAGTTTCGTGTTGCGCTGGAATCTCGCCGTCCAGAACATCAAGGCGCTCGCCGCCTCCGGGGCCTTCGGCACCACCTTCCTTGTCCAGACGGACTACTGGCACAACCTGGAACAGGCCGGTCTAGCCGGCCATGGCGGTGGCGTCAGTGCCATGTTGAGCGGCGGCTGTCACGCTGTCGACTTGGCCAGGTACCTCATGGATAGTGACATCGAAGAAGTGACAGCGCTGAGTTGGTCGCCGCCGACAGCGGAGGGCGTCAGTAGCCACGTGGGCGCCGCCAACACCGTGGTGCTCGTTCGCTTTGCTAATGGCATGGGGAAGGTATCCGCTTGCAGTTCGCAGTGGATGCCCTACAACTTCAACATTGACCTGTTTGGTACGGATGGAGTGATACGCGGCAACCGCCTCTACACCCGCCAGCTTCCCGGCCTGACCGGCTTCGCCGAGCTACCTACCATCCTGCCGGACAATGGCGACGTTGCCCATCACCCCTTCCAGGGAGAGATCGACCACTTTGTCGACTGCATCCTGTCCGGCCGGGAGTCACACGTCAACCTGGCGGACGCCGTCAACACGCACGAGGCCTGTTTCGCGGCGGATATGAGCGCCGAACAGGGCGGCAAGTCCATCAAGCTGCCGCTGGCCTAGCGCGACGTTGCTGGCAAAGGAGGTCCCGGCCGTCGCACCGTCGCACGGCCGGCTTGACCGTGCCCCCCCACTTTTTCTATACTTCTATCCAGTCGCTGCGGCCTACCGTCATGGGGCGGGAGCCGGCCCTGGCCAGTATCGTCGCGGGCAAGTCCGAAGTCGCTGCCACACTGCAGGGCGTCCAGCCACTGCTGCAAGGTCTCATCGACCAGTCACCAAAGTAAAAGGGAGAACAATGCACACGACACCCCTTCCGTTGGGAGTACACACGCTGCCCTATCGCAGGGAGCCGTTGCAGCGGGCACTCCAGGGGATTGCCCAGAGCGGCTATCGTGTGGTCAGCCTCTGGACGGACCATGCAGGCAGCCCGATCATCCCGCTCGACCCGACACCGGCGCAGACAGCGGCGCTACAAGGGATGATTACCGGCTTCGGCCTCACACCCGTCGCCATGTTCGCCCGGCGCGGAGCGATGGAGCAGATGGAGCCCTTGCGGTCCGACCTCGACCTTTGCGCAGCACTCGGCATGCCGCTGCTGCAAGCGGCCGGTCCCTGGCCCTTCGTCAGCGCCGATAAACGCAAGGGTGAGATGCGCTGGTACGGCGAGATCGAACGCTTGCTGCGTCACCTGGCGGCGGCAGCGCCGGAAGCAGAGCGCCGCGGCGTCACCATTGTGCTGAAGCCGCATCGCGGCGCCACGGCCACCGGCGCTGATCTGGTGGACGTCATTGGACGCATCGGTTCCCCAGCCGTGCGCGCCTGCTGGGATGCCGGCAACGTGCGCTTCTACGAAGGGCTGAACTCCGAGGACGATCTGGAACAGTCCGGCGTGGCGCCGCTCGTCAAGAGCGTCTGCATCAAGGATCAGCGCGGCGGACAGGGCGTGGCCGACTTCCCGATCCCCGGTGAGGGCGACGTCGACCACCCCCGGATGCTGCACATCCTGACTGCGGCCGGCTTCTCCGGCCCGCTCTTGATCGAGCGGGTTGACGATCAGCCGACGGCGGAGGCGATCGACGCCGCCCTCACCCGTGCCCACGCCTTTCTGGCGCCACTGGTAGGCGAGGAAGGAGGGGCGACCCTTGCCGGCGCTTAAGATCGCGGTCGTCGGCGCTGGCGCGCGTGCTCAGGCGCACTTGAGCACCATCGGCCAGTTACACGACCTCTTCACCCTGACCGGCATCGCCGATGCCGACGGCCAACGCCGCGAGTCGGTGGCGGCCCAACACGGCGTGCCCGGCTTCGCCACCGTCGACGCGTTGCTCGACAGCACCCGCCCCGATCTGCTGTTCGTGATCGTCCCGCCGGACGGCCATCACGTGATGACAGAGGCGGCGGCGCGCCGGGGCGTCCACGTCATCAGCGAGGTGCCGATCGCCCCGACTATGGCGATGGCCGACGCCATGATCGGCACAGCACGCCGTCACCACATCAAGCTCGAGGTTGCCGAGAACGTCTGGCGCTGGCCCGCCGAACGCCTCAAGCGCCGGATCGTGGAGGAAGGGCTGATTGGCCGGGTGACGCAGGTCCATCTCTGGTACACCTCCGGCTCCTACCACGGTCTGAGCGCCGTCCGCAACGTCATAAAGGCCGAGCCAACGCGGGCGCTCGGCGTGGCGCGGGACGTGGAAGGGCCGGAGCGTCTGGATCTCATGGGGCAACCCAACCGCATCCATCCCTGGGAGTTGGGGGTGATCGAGTTTGCCGATGGCGCGACCTGCGTCTACCAGCAACCCGTCCACCGCGCGCGCGGCAATTACTGGGAGATCGTCGGCACCGACGGCTACATCGCAGGCAACGAGCTGGTGATCGAACGTGGTGAGCGTCGCCGTCACGCCATCGAATCGGTCATGGAGGAACAGGGCGGCGCCCAGGTTCTGGTCGCGGTGCGGGTTGCCACCGACCCTCCCCTGGTATGGGAGAATCCCTACCGCCGCTATGGCCTGGCTGCGCCGGACGATGTGGCCCGTGCCGATGTGCTGGCCGGCATGTATATGGCCATCACGCAGGCAACGGAGCCGGCGTACGGCGGTCAGCAGGCCCGCCTGGATCAGGAGGTGCTGCTGGCGCTCCGCGAATCGGCACGTCTCAACTCAACCTGGATCGACCTGCCGCTCCGTGCCCAGACCGGCCTGGAGCGGACCATTCACGACACCTATCGTGCCAAATATGGACGCGACCCGCTGGCAGAAATCGCTACGCTGGTGGCGACCGCGTATCCCCGGCAGGGAGTCAGCCAGTACCTGCACGATACCGGCGCCGACAGCCGCTGCTGAGGGAGCGGGCCAAGCGGCGCATGTACCAACTCTCGGTCAGTATCTGCTCTGCCGGGCGGGACAGGACGCCAACGGTTGGAGACTTCGTAGCTCACCACCTGATCCGACGCCGTCATCGCCTTCGCTGACCGCGGCAGCTGGGCAGCCGTGCCGACAGACATTCCTCGTCGGCGCGCCGCTATCGAATCGTCCCGCGAGCGGCGATCGGCAAGATCGCCTCGACCTTACCGTCGCGGTGCGCTGCCAGGTAGTCGTGCAGGTTGGTCGTGCCGCAGGCGTGGTTGGGGATGATCCGCAGCTTCTCGCCTACCTTGGGCCGCCGCTCGCTCTGATCGGTTGCCAGGACACCATGCTCCTCGTTCATGTGATGCAGGAACACGTCCGGGTATTCGAGCACGTGGCCGTTGTGCCCATCAGTCTGCAGCGCGTCGTTGGTGAAGGTCTTTGAGCCGCCATCGACGGTCGCCCAGCCAGGCGAGGCTGTGCTGACCACGGTGACGAGCACCTGCATGGCGCATTGCTCCAGACGCGCGGCGCCTCTCCGCACGCAGTTCATGTCGTTGTAGGCGTAGGTGCCGGAGCGGTGCTCGGTCAACCCCGCTGCTTTAGCGCGTTGCTGCGCCCCCGTGCCACCACCGCTCACGATCTTCGGCGGCAGTCCGGCTCGCTCGAGCTGCTCGCGCGCTTCCAGCAGGATTGGGATGACGTGCTCCGTCGTCGGGTAGCACATGAGGCCCGTAAATTCGAGGCCGGGCAGCTCTCCAATCCGGCGCGCCAGCGCCACCGCCTCGCTAGCGGTCGGCACGCCCGCTCGGTGACCGCCCGCGTCAATCTCGACGACGAGTGGCACCCGCACGCCTTCATCCGCCGCCGCCTGGGAGATCCCCTGGATCGTCTCCTGGCTGTCCACCGCCGCGCTGGCGCGGGTCAGGCGCTGCAGACGTGCCAGGCGCTCGACTTTGGACCGGCCAACGATGTTGAAGGCGATGAGGATGTCGGCGAAGCCGGCCAGGGCGAAGACCTCGGCCTCCCCCACCTTCTGGCAACAGATGCCGATGGCGCCGGCTGCGAGCTGCTTGCGGCCGAACGCCGGGATCTTGTGCGTCTTGATGTGCGGCCGACTGTTGATGCCCATAGCTGTCAGTTCCGCTTGCAGGCGGCGGATATTGTCTTCCAACACCGTGAGATCGACGAGCATGATGGGCGTATCGAGTTCGCTGATATGCATCCAGGACTCCTTCGCAGCGCGTGTGGGCCGTCACCTCCCGCACGAGTAGCATACTCCAAACTGTCCGCACCACAGCGGGACCAACGAAGTGCGCCACAGATTATCGCG
>DHIZ01000323.1 GCA_002404055.1 Chloroflexi bacterium UBA4733 | reverse complement strand
TGGAGACGGTGGCAGCAGGAGCCGCTGTCCTGGTGGCGCTCGTTACCGAGGTTGTCGCCGGTGCACGTACGGCGGACGTGGCGGAACTACTCGTCGCCTGCGTGGCGGAACGTGTCGTCGCCACGGCTGCAGTAGTTGCTGCAGGAGCGGTGGCTGCCACCTGCGCCGACGAAGCCGAGTCGGTTGTCGTGCCTACCGCGGTCCCACCACATGCGCTGAGGAGGGCAAGTGCGCCGGCCGGTAGGATGATCGCCGTCAACGCTCGTCGGCGAGAAAGGCGCCCGCGGACTTGAGAACTGAATGCCATTGATAGTCACTCCCTTATAGCTGACTGACTGCAAAAAGGGGCTGCACTGCTCCAAACAAGCGCCGATGGCGCGTTTCTGGTTCTCCGTTATCCCAACACGGAAGGCGCGCCAGGGCTGCAACGACGCATCACGAGTGTACAACCGGGCGGAAGGTTAGTCAAGATTCTGGAAGAACTGACATTGGGCGTACCGGCACGTCGCGTTGTTCGGCCCTGGGGCGATCGCTAACCGCCACCATTGCCCTTTGTGCATGTTTTTCCCGATTCGGTCTCGCCTTCTGCGCTTGCGTTGTTGTTGAGCAGATTTGGAACATTTGAGTGAAAGTCGACGACTTGGCCAATAACGACTGGCAGTCCAGCAGGGTGATGCCGAGTCGACCTGAAGGGCCAAGGTCTATGTCGAAAAAGTGCAAAAACATGCTGTGGCAGTCCATTGTCCAGGCTGCTTGCCGCGATCTATTATGACGTAGCGCTCAGCATCCTGTGCTGTCGTGGTTCAAGGCGTCCGTAAGGAGAAATCATGTCTGACGGTCCACTCAAGGTTCGGGATGGCAACCTCCTGTTCAGCCGCCGCCGCTTGATCGGCACTTTCTCTTCAGGTGCGGTCGTCGCCTTGCTCGCCGCCTGCGGCGCCACGACAGCGCAGGCGCCCAGCGCCAGGAGCGTGACGAGCGCCATCGCGCCGACCTCCGCCAAGGCGGCCACGACGGTGAGCAAGGCCGTGGCGCCCACTACGACGACGTCGGTGGCGACGCAGAGCGCCGTGGCGACGCAGAGCGCCGTGGCGACGCCAGGCCAGAAGATCACGCTGGAGCACATCGACTGGTGGGGGCCGACCACGCCGGTGCTCACGAACTACTTCAACGGCATCAAGAAGGACTTCGAGGCGCAGCACCCCGACGTGACCATCAACTACGTCTTTGTCTCCAGCGGCACCAGCGGGGTGCGGGAGAAGTGGATCACCAACACCGCCAGCGGCACGCCGCACGACACCTCCCAGGTCTCCGTCGCCTTCATCCACGACCTGATGGTCCAGCGCCTGATGGAACCGCTGGACCCGTACATCGCCAGGACGCCGGACATGGCGCTCGCCAACTTCGTCGACACCGGCCTTTTCTACAACACCTACCAGGGCAAGCACTACGGCATCCCCTACGACGGGCCGGCCACCAACGTGATCGCCTACAACATTGACGACTTCCACGAAGTCGGGCTGGACCCGTCTCGCAACTTCACCTGGCACTGGACCTTCAACGACTTCCTCGCGGCGGCGCAGAAGCTGACGAAGACGCAAGGCGGGCAGGTGACGCGCGGCGGCTTCCAGCCCACCGGCTGGGGCAGCTTCGACAGCTTCGCGCCCTGGCTGTACGCCAACGGCGGACAGATCTACGACGCCACCTACACGCACCTGCCGCTGAGCGACCAGCACGGGCAGGGCGCCCTGCAATACGTCCTCGGCTTGAAGAACAACTACCAGTTGGCGGCGTCGGCGAAGGACGCCTCGCTGGACAACGAAGGCTACGCCATGATCGTCGATGGTTCCTGGACGACCGGCTATCACCTGGACAAGAACCCGAAGCTGCATTGGGGCTACGCGCCGATTCCTCAGGGACCGCTCGGCCAGCACCCCTCCAGCCAGACCTGGACCAACCAGTGGTCCGTCAACGGCGGCAGCCCGCACAAGGAGGTCGCCTGGCAATGGCTGAGCTTCGTCAACGCCGAAGCCACGCTCGAGCAGTACTTCGCTGGCGTGATGAAGCGCGCGGCGGCGCGCAAAGCCTTCTACCAGAGCGCCGCCTGGAAAGCGGTGCTGCGGGAGTACCCGCAGTTGGACGGCATCGAGACCGTGGCCGATACGAGTGGCCAGTACCCCTGGTGGGACTATGCCGATCTGAGCGCCGCCACCAAGTCCATCTGGAGCGACATCGGCGCCGGCAAGGCCGACGTGAGCACCGCCCTGGCCCAGTTGCAGCAGGTCGGCGACCAGGTGCTGGCGAAAGGCTAGCCGACGCTGATCGGCCGTCTCGCGGGCAGCGCGATCTCGGGGCGCGGACACGGCCAGGGCTCGACCACGGGCGCGCGTCGGTCGGACCTTGCAGGATCGCCGCCGCCGAAGTGACGGGCCAGCCGGCCGCGATTGGGCGGCAGTATGGCGAGCGCGCGGGCCATGAGCAACCGGTCGGGGGATCACGCCCGCCGGCGCGCGGCCCGGGCCCACGTGAATGACGCGCTCGCCCAGCTCCAGCAGATCGGCAACGGCGTGCTGGCCGGCAGCTGAGTGCAGGGCTGGGCTCACCCGGCGTACGAATTGACGCAGCAGTTTGCGGCCGATGCGCGCCTCCTCGCCCTGGTCGAAGACGTGGTCTTCCCAGGCGTCGCCATCCATTCCACCAAGCTGGTCACCAAGGTGACGCGGTCGGCCGATATCTGCCATTGGCATCAGGATGAAGCCTTCTACACCAAACCGGACGACCCGACGACGCACGCGCAACGGCGCATGTCGGTCTGGGTGCCGCTCCAGGACACCGACGAGCGCAACGGTTGCCTGTGGGTAGTGCCGGGCAGCCAGCGCTGGGGACTCGAGCCCTGGACGATGCAGGAGACGGGGACCTGCCAGAAGCGGGTCAACCGGGTGGAGTATGCCGACGAGCACGCCGTGCCGCTGCCGGTGCAAGCCGGCACGGTCGTGCTCTTTAGCGCCTACACCTGGCACCATTCCAAGAATAATAGGACGGACCAGACTCGGCGTGCCTTTATCGTCTCCCACCAGGAGGCGACCGTCCCGATCGGCGCCGGTACGCAACGGAAGATCCTGCGCCCCGTCTGAACAGGCGCCAAACCGAGCGATCTCGCTGGGTGCAAGCGGCGCGTCAGGGCAGTCGATCCAAAAAGCTTGCAGGCGATCGCGCAGCGCGGCGGAAAGCGGCGGGGGGCTGCCCCACGGTCCCTTTGAACTGCCTCGTGAAGAAGTAGACGTCCCGGTAGGCAAGTGTCTGGGCGATTTGCCGCACGCTGAGGTCGCTTTCCAACAGCAGGTACCGTGCTCGCTCAATCCGGCGCTGCAATAAATACTGCTGCGGCGTTCGGCCAAACTGCTGCCGGAAGAGCCGGCCGAAGTGACCGGGGGAAAATCCGCAGCCCGCCGCCAGACTGCTCGGCCTGGCGTCATAGCGACCTTCGGAGTCAAGGCGGAGCAGCGCTTGGGTAAGGATCGGGTAGGCACGGTAACGGGCGTTGCCGCCAGAGGTGGCTTGCAACTCCTCTCGTTGCCACTCGGCGAGTATCGTCGCGATCAGGGCGGCGATGATCGCCTGCCAGCCAGGCGGTTGCAGCGCGCGCAAGGCGACGATCCGGCTCAAATAAGGGTCGAACACATGCGGCTCGAGCAGGCGGCGGTGCAGCGGTGGCGCGCCTTCCGGCGGCAGAGAGAATTCCTTGCGGTGCGCACGCTCGCACGTGAAATGGACGATGATCACCCACAACGGACGGGCGGGGTCGTGCGTGGCGCTATGCCGCAGTCCAGGTGGCACGAGCAGAATGTCCCCCGCTGCGAGCGCGTAGGTGTCCTCGCTGCAGCGTAACGCGGCCACGCCGCCGCGTAAAAACCACAGGGTATAGTGATCCAGCGTGCGTGGGAGTTGGCGCCACGAGGGAATGCAGTGATGCTCGGCGGCAAGCCCCGGCTCTATCATCCTGGCGTCCCCCATCTCGGGCCAGGGTGGGTGATCCGCTGTAGGCGGAGCCGCCGCCGGCAGCATCGTACCCCCTCTCGCCGATACTGCGCCGTCCGGCATCATCATACGCGCCCTTTCAGCGATCAGGCGAGCTAACATTGGGATAGTACAAAGAAGGGTCGAACCGGTCCATTTTCCGCACTTGCGCTGCTCCGTATACTGGCAGGTGTGATCCGGCCTGCTGATCGGGTACCGATACGAAGGGAAGGACAATGGCGGCAGCAAGTACAGAGTTGGCGCTTTCCACGGAGCAGCGCCGGCAGGCCGACGTAGCGGGCTACTTCATCGTCGAGGGCTTGCTCTCACCGGCAGCGTGTCAAGAATATATCGCCCGCCTTTCTGACTATGCCCACCAACGACTGGCGCTCCCGGCTGGTCTAACGATTCAGCGCGAGCCGCGCGTGAGTCGGGGTGAGATCACAGCCACGTCGGGCGATGATGTGCGCAAGATCAGCGGCGTCGCCAATGGTGACGACCTCTTTCGCCAACTGGTGCTGCATCCGGCGATCGTTGCAATAATGCAAGCGCTGATGAGCCCCAATCTCAAGCTGTTTCGCGCCGACGTGCTCATGAAACCGGCCGGCGTCGGCTCTGCCAAGGCCATGCATCAGGACTCTCGCTTCTGGCCGATCGAGCCGATGGCCCTGTGGTCGTGCTGGATGCCCTTCGATCCCGCCACGCTTGAGAACGGCTGCATGACGGCTATCCCCGGCAGTCATCAGCGGGGCGCCCTACCCCACAACCGGGTTACCGACGATGTCGAGGTACCGGAGAGCGAGTATGACCCATCGCAAGTTGTCCCCATCCCGATGGCGCCGGGCAGCGGCCTCTTTTTTCATAGCCTGTTGCTCCACGGCACGGCGGAGAACCGCTCAGCGATGCCGCGCCGTGCCATCACGATGAGCTACATGGCGACCGAGTTCCAATACACCGGCAAGCCGCCTAAGCCAGACTACTTGCGCATCAGTGGCGGGGATGTGCCGGGCGGCGTCTAAAGCAACGGGTGGCCGGAGCTACTGGCGATGGTCGGCCACCATGGCGATGCACCATGCGCCACGATCATAGGAAAGGGACTTCGGCTGATGGCTTCACGACTGATCGACCGGCTGGACGGCCTGATCGCTCGCGCCAAGGCGACAGCATCGACGGCCTGGTCCCTACCGCAAACGCCCGCTGAATGGCCTGTCTGGCGTCCACGGGCACTGGCGCGCCTCCAGTAGACGCCCCGCCACGACGAGGGTGATCACTGGCGCCTGCGGGTGCTCTACGACAGCGACGCCTTCAGCACCGTCCCCGCCTAGCTGCTGCTGCCGAAGGATATTCCAGCAGGCGAGCGCCGCCCGGCGCTACTCTGCGCGCACGGCCACGGCCGGGGGAAGGACGACCCGGCCGGCGTGATCGACCCGGCACTCCCGCCGGAAGGGCGACAGCGGCAGAAAGCCCACATCCAGGGTCACAACTACGACTACGCCCGCCAATTCGTCCGGCGGGGGTACGTCTGCCTGGCGCCGGACTGGCGCGGTTTCGGTGAGCGTCGCCCGCCGGCCGACTGGGTCCGGTCAGGCCGTGATCCCTGCAATGTGCTCTACCTCGCCTACGGCTACTTTGGCTTGCAACTGCTGGCGCTCGACCTCTGGAACGGCATGCGGGGCATCGACTATCTCCAGACGCGGCCGGAGGTCGACCCGGCCCGCATTGGCTGCATTGGTCTCTCCTTCGGCGGGACCATGACTACCTACCTTGCTGCACGGGACGAGCGGATCAAGGCGGCCGCCATCGTCTGCTACCTCAGTGCGGTACGTGACGACGCGCTGGGTCATCGAGGCCTCGGCAACTTCTGCGGCAGCCAGTTCTTGCGCGAGTTGTTGACGTTCGGCGACATCTCCACCATCGCCGGCCTGATCGCGCCAAGGCCTCTGCTGGTCGAGATCGGTGAGCGTGACAGGTGTTTCGTCGTGGAGGACGCGCTGCGCTGTTACCGCGAGGTGGAGCAGACCTACGCGGCGGCTGGTGCCGCCGACCGGCTGAGTCAAGACCTCTTCGACGGTCCGCACGCCTTCAGCGGACGGTTGGCATTCGACTTCTTCGCACGCTGGTTGGGCGGGCCGAGCGCCGTCGGCGGCGCATCCGAGCAGGCAGGGCAGGCCACCTGATGCGAAGGCCACACCATCGGCCGCATCAAGCCGTTTGGTCGAAGCGGTCCGGCTGAATCTGGTAGCACAACGGACCGCCACGACGGCGGTATGCCGCGCGAACGGTCAGTGCCGTGACTGCCCGATACGGCCTGCCGGGATGGTACCTCGCTTCTCCCCGCCTTCAGCTCGGTCACCCGTTCAATCAATGCCGCCAGCGGAACATCGGCGAGCGAGGCAACGCGCAGGTCGGCGTGGTCAAGGATCAATCGGCTACTGAGCGCATTAGGGACCGCCACGCAGAAGATACCAGCCCGGTTGGCAGCGCGCACGCCGTTCGGTGAGTCTTCCAGCACGATGGCTTCGTCGGATTGCACGTCCAGGGCAGCAAGGACGGCCTGGTACAGCGCCGGATCAGGTTTCACGCGGAGCACATCTTCAGCGCATTTGATGGTGTGGAAATACCCGATGAGACCAAGGCGCTGGAGGTGATCTTCGACCCACTGGTGCGGAGAGCTGGAAGCCAGCCCGATCTTCAGTCCCAACCGCCGGGCCTCCTTCAGGTACTCGACGACGCCAGGAAGGGCTTGCTGTTCCGCCGCCAGCACTCCCTTGCGGGACTGGCGCAGCCTCTCGAGTTCCGCCCGGTCCACCGGCCGACCGAGCCTGGCAGCCAGATCGGTCAAGGGGTCAAACTCGTCGTGGCTCGTGCCCAGACACAGTGCCCAATCATCCAGCGAGAGTTCGTGACCGTGCGCCCGGTAGATCTCCTGCCAGGACTGGAAAGCTGGCACCTCCGTGTCCACCATCAGCCCGTCAAAGTCGAAGATAAGTGCGCGAATCATCGCCTGCCCCCAAACCTTTCCTGGCGGTAACGCTCACGGCGCCGCGCCCACCATGCTACCGCCGCCCACAAACGTTCGAGGCGCGCCGGGACGCCCGCCGCGTTGACGGCGTAGCCCAAACGTTCTAGACTGCCCAGGGAGGCAATGCAGGCAGGCGATGACGAGCAGTTGGTAAACTCCCGACTCATTTCTCCCGGACCCAGTGACGACGATGCCGTCGCCGATCAACGGCTGCGCCCGCAACGCTTCGAAGACTTTCCAGGGCAGGACGCCGTCAAGGAGCAGTTACTGATTCAGATCCAGGCGGCTCGGGGGCGTGGTGAGGCGCTCGACCACATCCTGCTCCACGGGCCGCCGGGACTGGGCAAGACGAGTCTTGCCCATATCATTGCCCATGAAATGGGCGTATCGCTGCGCGAAACCTCCGGTCCGGCCCTGGAGCGGCAGGGCGACCTGATCGGCTTGCTCAGCAGCCTCAAAGAGCACGACATCTTCTTTATCGACGAAGTCCACCGACTGAACCCCGTACTGGAAGAAGTGCTCTACCCGGCAATGGAGGACTTCGCCATCGACGTGCTGGTCGGGCAGGGGCCCGGCGCGCGCTCGCTGCGCGTGCCCCTACCGCAGGTGACGGTTATTGGCGCGACTACCCGCTTCGGCGCGATGACCGCGCCGTTCCGCGCCCGCTTTGGCTCTACGTTACGCCTGGACTACTACGACATCGATGCGCTCTGCCTGATCCTGCGCCGCTCCGCTCGCGTATTGAAGGTGCCGACCTCCGAAGACGGTATCGAAGAAATCGCCCGCCGCGCACGCGGCACGCCACGTGTCGCCAACCGCCTGCTGCGCCGCGTGCGTGACTACGCCCAGGTGAAGGGCACGGGCTCGATCGACCCGGCCACCGCCAGGGCGGCGCTGGACATGCTGGCGGTCGACGCCATCGGGCTGGACGAGAACGACCGAGAACTGCTGCGCACCCTGATCCACAAGTTCGACGGCCGCCCTGTCGGCCGTGACACGCTGGCGGCCGCCATGAGCGAAGCGCCGGAGACGCTGGAAGATGTCTACGAGCCGTACCTCCTCCAACAGGGTTTCCTGGAGTTGACGCCGCGTGGCCGCAAACCCACGCCACGCGCCTACCGCCACCTGGGCGAGCAACCGCCGGCAACACGCGAGCAACCGTCGCTGTTTTAACCTCGCTCGCTCTAACGCATTGCTAATACAGCGCAAATACGTCTCTAACACTGGCCGTGTAGGCTGTAGCAGGTCGCCATCGGCGGCTGGTCGGCGATGTGCTGTTGCTCGCCCGAATGGCGGCCCGGCCATCGGATATCGTACACTTTCCTGTTTGCAGGAAAGCCTGCCGGTGACGTTACGCATGGAAGGGACACACGTTGGGAGACAAGATCAAGCCATTAGGTGATCGCGTGGTACTGGAGGCCTCGGAAAAGGAAGAGACGACGCGCAGCGGCATCGTGCTTCCGGACACCGCCAAGGAGA
>DHIZ01000126.1 GCA_002404055.1 Chloroflexi bacterium UBA4733 | reverse complement strand
GATGCATCTGAATAGAAGCATGGATCTGTGGGAGCAGGGGCAGCGCCTCATACCCGGCGGCTCCCAGACGAACTCCAAGCGTCCGACGAACTTCGCCTTCGGCGCCTATCCCATCTACGCAGCACGGGCGCAAGGCTGTCATATCTGGGATGTCGATGGCAACGAATACATCGACTATGTGCTCGGTCTGGGGCCGATCTCCCTCGGCTATGCCTACCCGGCGGTGGATGCCGCCATTCGGGAACAACTGGAACGCGGCATCGTCTACGGCTTGCTGTCGCCTCTGGAGGTAGAGGTCGCCCAGGCGCTGACGGAGGTGATCCCCTGCGCGGAGATGGTGCGCTTCTTGAAGTCCGGAACGGAAGTGACCAGCGCGGCGGTGCGCATCGCCCGCGCCGTCACCGGCCGTGAAGTCATCGTCAGCCAGGGCTACCACGGCTGGCACGATACCTGGACGGCCAGCCGCAACGATGGCGGCGTCCCGCGCGCTCTGGAGCCCTTGCTCGTCCCTTTTCGCTACAACGACCTGCCCTCTCTGGAGGGCGCCTTGCGCGCCAACGCCGGCCAGGTAGCAGCGGTGATTCTCTGCCCCACCCAGGACGTGCCACCGGCGCCGGGTTTCCTGCAGGGAGTGGTTGAACTGGCCCATCGCCAGGGAGCGCTGGTGATCTTCGACGAGATCGTGACCGGCTTCCGCATGGCGCTCGGCGGCGCGCAGGAGTGCTACGGGGTCACGCCCGACCTTGCCTGCTTTGCCAAGGCGATCGCCAACGGCATGCCGCTGGCCGCCGTCTGCGGCCGTCGGCATGTGATGCAGGCGGCCGAGCGGCTGACGATCAGCGTGACCTACGGCGGCGAAACGCTCTCGCTGGCCGCCGCCAAAGCGACGCTGGAAGTGTATCGTTCCCAGGACGTGATCGGCCATCTCTGGCGCATGGGTCAGGCCCTGATGGACGGTATCAATAGCGCCGCGCGAGATACCGGTGTGCCCTTCCGTGCCTGGGGGCAGCCGCCGATGTCCGCCATCGAGTTCACCGGGCTGAGCGCAGCGCAATCGAACGCGGCCTGGCAGCGCCTCCTCGGCGAAATGGCCGCCCGCGGCGTGCTGTTGCGCCGAGGCGGCCTGAACTTCATGACCTACTCTCACAGCGCGGCGGATGTTGAACGCACCGTTGCCGCCTACCGCGCCAGTCTGGCGGCGCTCCAGCCGGTGCTCGACCCGCCACTGGCGGCGGTGTGGTAGGCGTTGAAGCTCGCCTGGCGACTGAAGTCGCGGCTACCATTGCAAACGCCCGCAAGCGGGCACCCGCCTTCGCCGGCTGACCTAAGCACGTATCCAGAACAAAGGCGTGCTTTTGCAGCCTATCCCCTCTGGAGCGACCCATGCCAAAGTTATGGCCACATGCTTAGTCCGCGCAGGTGGACTTCGCATCGTGTAGCCCGCGACTTCAGTCGCCGGGCGCGTGCCCGAAGGCGCGTTGAAGTTGCCGGATACGCACCACTCACGCGTGGGCGAAGAAGTGCCAGTCGCCCAGGTGGGCCGGGTTGCCGGGGTCGCCATCGAGCAGGTCGCGGTAGTGTGCCGCCGACTTCCGAAAGGCGTCGGCGTACTGGTCGATCACGTCTGGGCGGTAGTGCTTGAACCAGGGGATGCTGAAGGTGTGCGCGCCCACTTGCTCGCTCACCGGCAGGCTGCCCCTGGGCTGGCGAAGGTCGCGGTCGGCGTGGGCGAGGCGCGTCGGCTTGCCGTGGCCGTAGACGTCGGCCGTGTTAAAGAGCGGATGCAGGTGCAGGGGGGCGTTCATACCGGGACTGCACGGGGCGCCCTCGGCGCGCACGGCCTGCGCATAGCGGGTCACCGACAGGCCCCCCAACTCTTGCGGGCGGTAGAGGCCGTGGGCAGCATACCAACCGCCCATCGTGCTACCGGAGTCCTTCGCTGGGCGGTGCGCGCGTAACCCCGGCACGTCTTCCAACTGGTCCCAGAAGTAGTGCATTGCCCGTTGGATTTCGGCCATGCGGTCGTCGTAGTGCCGGAGCTGGACACGCGCCACGGCTGCGGTGAGCTGATGCATGCGGTACTTGTAGCCGCCCATAGGCAGCCCGGCGTACTCGCGCAGGTCGCCTGTTTTCAGCGTCCCGTCGAAACGCTCGTAGTGGCCGAAAGCGATGGCCCGCTCGTAGATTGCGCGATCGTCGGTGGTGAGGATGCCGCCCTCGCCCGTCGCCAGCGCCTTGCCGCTCATCAGGGAGGTCGCGGCGACATCGCCCAGGGTCCCCACCTTCCGGCCTTTGTAGCGGCCGCCGTGGGCGTGTGACACGTCTTCGATCACCTTGACGCCGTGTCGGCGGGCGATGGCCAGGATCGGGTCCATATCGGCGGGGTGTCCCAGGTAGTGGACGGCGACGATCGCCTTCGTGTGCTCGGTGATACGCTGTTCGATGTCGTTGGGATCGAGGCACAGCGTATCGGGGTTCACTTCGGCAAACACGACGGTCGCGCCCAGACTGAAGGCGGGGAGCGCCGAGGCCCAATAGGTGACGCTCGGGCAGATGATCTCGTCCCCCACACCGACCTTGCAGCCGAACATGGCGCTCTGCAGCGCCGCAGTGCCGCTGCTCATGGCCAGGGCGAAGCGGCTGCCCTGCCAGGTTGCATACTCCTGCTCGAACTGTTTGGTGACGTCGAGGCCGGACATCGCGCCACGGCGCAGCACGTCCAGGACGGCAGTCTCATCTTCGGCGGTAATGATCGGCCAGGTGAACAGGTCCCTCGGAGTGCCCTGGACGGCTTTCGGACCCTCAAAAAAAGCCAGTCGTGTCGCGTTTCGCATTCGTGTACCTCCTAACAAAAATACGTCCAGTTGACAACCAGACGGCATGATGGTATCATAAAGATGACATGATCCAGCAGACACCTCAATGGGCGGGTGATGATTCGGCGCGGCGGTCCGCGAGGCAGTCGAAGTCAGGTACGTGCCGTGGTAGCGTGGCGCTGGGCCAACCAGCGCTACGGGAGCGAAGTTTTTGGGGAGGGATGGCGTGACAGACAGCATGACTCGACGGCTCTTCTTGCGAGGCAGTGTTTCGGCGGCAGGAGGGCTGGCTATCGCCCTGCTGGCGGCCTGTGGTAGTTCGACGGCGCCGTCGGCGGCCGCTCAGGTGACGACGGTGACGGTGACCCACGTCGAGACTGCGCCAGCGGTCACCCAGGTGACGACGGTGACGGTGACCCACGTCGAGACTGCGACGGTTACCGCCGCGGCCAGCGCTCCCCCCACAAAGGGAACGCTGATCACGTACATCTCGCCCGACGATATTGGGCGACACGATGCGGAATCGAAGATCTTCGCCGACTTTGCCCAGCAGAACCCCGGCCTGGCGGTGGAGATTGTCTCCGGTGGCGCGAGCTGGACGACCCTTCAAGAGAAACTGAAGACAAGCATTGCTGCCGGTGAGCCGATTGACGTCTTCCAGAATGGCTGGGGTTCCTGGGGCGACTTTGAGGAGGCGCTGCTGGAGCTCTCCAGCCTGTTCGCGCGCGACAAGATCGACCCGTATCAGGTGCTGGTCCGGCCGGCCGTAGACACCTTTATGGACAAGGGCAAGCTTTGGGGTTTTGGGCTGGTGGGGGTCTCGCAGGACGCCCTGGCCTACAACCAGGACATGTTCGATGCCGCCGGCTTAGCGCACCCGCCGGTCGACCCTACCGACAAGAGTTGGACCATGGAGCTATTCCTTGAGGACGCCCAGAAGTTAACGCAGCCCGATAAGCTCCAATTCGGCTTCGGCGGTACCATCGCCGGCTTCGATACCGGTGGCATGACGCGCGGCACCTTCTTCGGGCAGGGTCCCTGGGACGACAATACCCAGAAGGCGCAACTGGACCAGCCGGGCCAGGTCCAGGGGCTGCAGTACTTCAAGGATCTGCGCGACAAGTACAAGGTGCAACCCGACTCGGCGCAAGTGAAGTCGATCGGCGCCAAGGGCGATATCTTCACCAGCGGCAAGATCGGCATGCAGGTGATCTATGGCTACGTCCTCAAGCAGAACTTCAAGTGGGGGCTCGTCGCGCTGCCCCACACGGCGCCCGAGAACATCTCCGGTCGTGGCTATACGCAGCCACTGATGGCCACAACGTCGCCCCACTCCGTGCAGACATGGACACTGCTAAAATGGACCCTGCAACCCGCGAACGCCGGGCGCTTCCCCATGACGGCCAACTACGCCATCTCCCCGGTTCTCGGCGCTTCCGACCTGGCCAAGAAGGCCTTCGCGGATAAAGTCGGGGTGGACCCAACCGCCTACGAACTCATGGCGCAACACTCGCACGTCTCCGCCTGGGGCATGTTGAAGTATAAGAATTTCAACAACGTCAGCACTGGACTGGGAAAGCTGTTCACGCCTTTCGACCAGGGCACGCAGAGCGTGGCCGACTATAGCAAGGCGGCGACAGCGTTCATCAACGCGAACTTGACCAAGAGCTAGGCGCCTGAGCGACGCAGTACCCATCGCCCCGGTTGGATGGGTTGCCGGTATGAGCACCACCGCGTGATCCTACGTCGGCGCGATCCAGGGACGCTCCGGCGCATGTGATTGGTGCGGTGAACGGTTACGGATGGGCCGTGCCTGCAATTCACGCACAATTTCCACCAGTTCGCGGCCACCGGCCTCGATCACCGCGCGCCCCTTCTCGGCGGTGGCCTTCGTGGGGTCGCCCTTCACGCCGTTGCGGCTGTCCACGCTCCAGTACTCCGTCATCCAGAGGGCATTCTTGAAGCTCGGGTCGGGTTTCTGACCGAGCAGGTCGCCCCAAAAATGGGGTGAGGCCGGATAGCTCGTGTCGGCTTCCGCCAGTTCCATGCGGACGCGGCTCGGGTCTACCGCCAGGTAGACGGAGGTCTCCAGCTCGCAGGCGTGGGCGGTGACGGGGGACTCGCGCAGCCCGGCCATCACCTGGCGCACATCGTACAGGTCCCACCAGGAGCTGAAGGCGCAGTGGACATCGGGTCGCTCCACGACGGTCAGCCGGGCGGCCATCTCCAGGAGCGGACGGTTGCTGCCGTGGCCGTTGATGATGAGCATCTTGCGGAAGCCGTGGTGGGCGAGACTGCGCGTGATGTCGAGCACGTACTCGACGAAGGTTGTCCAGCGAATGGTCAGGGTGCCGGGGAAGTCGACGTGGTGCGGGCTGTAGCCGAAGGTGACACAGGGCAACAGCACGATTTCCTCCGGCGCCAGTTCGGCTGCCCGCCGGCACACGGCGGTCGCGCAGACCACGTCGGTGTCGATCGGCAGGTGGAGGCCGTGGTCCTCGATGGTAGCGGCCGGAATCAGCGCGCAACGGCCCGCCGCGGCCGCCTCATCAACTTCCGGCCAGGTCATGTGTTCGTACAGGTAAGGGAGCTTCGCCATCGGTCAATCCTTTCAGCACTTGAGCGCGCGGCTCAGCGTCATCGGTGGTAGTATCGCACACGGTTATAACGATGACTCGGGATCGAACCAGGTGGCAAGGAAGCACACGGTCGCACCGATTGCCGCACGAGGCGAGGCGGGTGGCGCGCCGTGCTATGCTCACGGCACGCGAGTAGCCGCCGCCACGTAGCAGGGAGAGCAGGCAGCATGTTTCGTCTGGGGATCATAGATTGTGATACGAGCCACGTCGTGCAGTTTAGCCGCCGGTTGAACCACCGCGGCATTGATGAGGAGCAGTGGGTCGACGGCGCGACAATCGTCGCCGCCTGGTCCGGCCCGTCGGCCGTGACGGAGCAGAGCCGCATCGACGGTTTCGTGCAGACGCTGCGGGACGAAGGCGTGCCCCTGGTGGACCGGCCGGAGGATCTCCTCGGCCAGGTGGACGGCGTGCTGATCGAGGCCAACGACGGCAGCGTGCATCGGGAGCGGGCGTTGCCGTTCCTGGAAGCCGGCTTGCCGGTCTGGATCGACAAGCCCTTCACCACCTCGGTGGTCGACGCTGTGGCGTTGGTTGAGGCGGCGCAGCGGCGGGGCGTGCCGATCTTCAGCGCCTCCTCGTTGCGCTATGGCCTGGAAGTGCAGCGAATGCAGGAACAGGCAGCGGAGACGGGCCGCCTCCTCGGCGCCGATGTCTACAGCCCCGCCGCCCTGCACCCGCGCAACCCCGGCCTCTTTCACTACGGCGTCCACGGCGTGGAGATGCTCTATGCCTTGCTGGGCACCGGCTGCCGAACCGTGCGTTGCGTCTTTCAGGAGGGGGCGGAGGTGGTGACCGGCGTCTGGGATGACGGGCGGATCGGTACGCTGCGCGGCACGCGCGCCGGCGCGCACGCCTACGGCTTCACCGCCTTCGGTGAGCGGCGCGTCGTGCCCTCCCAGGTTGACGCCCGCTATATCTACCGCGAATTACTGAAGCAGATCGTGCAGATGTTCACGACAGGCCGGTCGCCCCTCCCCGCCGAGGAACTGATCGAGGTAGTCGCTTTCCAGGAGGCAGCGCTGCGCTCGCGCGAAAGCGCCGGCGCTGAGGTGGCGCTGGCCGTTGCCCGTCGCTGAACGTCGGGCGAGTGCCTGGCTTCGGGAGCATTCCAGACTTGAAAGGGGGCCAACATGGTCACGGAGACGAGACTGGCGCCACTGCGCACCGCG
>DHIZ01000142.1 GCA_002404055.1 Chloroflexi bacterium UBA4733 | reverse complement strand
CTACGTCCGAGCAAGCGCTTCAGCCACACGCGGGACGCCCTCCGCCAACTCTGCCAGTCTCCCCCACTCCGCAATTGACAGCGTTTCCGCGCGCCGCATACCGTCGATGCCGGCGGAATCCAGCAACGTTTCGACTTCTTCCGACAGCAGCCGCAAGTTGATGCGCAGGGAGTTGTGGATCTGCTTCCGGCGATCGCTGAAGCCGGCCTGCGCCAGTAGGAAGAACATCGGGATGCGTGACCGGGGCAGCAGCGGCTCAGCCCGCAACGTCAGGCGTACCAGCGCCGATTCCACCTTCGGCTCAGGATAGAAGCTGGTCGGCGGAACCACTCGCATTACTTCCGGCGCTGCGTATAACTGCACGCTCAGCGCCAGCAAGCTCATGTCGTTCGGTTGGGCGCAGATTCGTGCGGCCACCTCGCGCTGCAGCAGCAGCACCAGCAGTGCCGGGCGATGCTGCGCTTCCAGGAAATGGCGGATCGCTACTGATGTCAGATAGTAGGGCAGGTTCGCCACCACCTTGTAGGGGTCATCGCCCACAAAGTCGCTGGGCGGAAAGGCGATGATGTTCGCTTCCACCAGTTCCAAGTTGCGGTGGTCCCGCCGCACCGCGGCGAGGATGCGCAGCATGTCGTGGTCGAGTTCGACCGCCACCACGCGCCGGGCGGCCCGCACGAGCGCCAGCGTGAGCACCCCGGCCCCGGGACCAACCTCAAGGATGGTATCGTCTGGACCGACCTTCGCCGCCGCCAGAGAGGCGTCAACGACGTCTAAGTCAAGCAGGAAGTTCTGGCCGAGCGACTTGGAAGGCCGCACATTGTGGGCGCGCAGTGTCGCTTGGAGAGATCCCCGCGAGATGCGCCGCGCTGTATCCACACCCTGGTCCGCTCGTTGTTTCGCCCGGAAGCGGCTCAAGTATACCGGGCATGCCGCGTCGGCTCGCCCGGCTAGCGCACGCTGTAACCCATGCTGTACTATCGTGCGATACACGGCAACGTGCGCCCACGTGCGACGCACCGCCAGCGCACCGGCTCCGTACCGGCAGGGAGGAGGCGCACCACACCAGCCCAGGCATTTTCGTCCCGTGGTGCGGGTCGTCGCCCGTACATGCAGAGTATTCGAATGGAAGGGTCCCGAAACAGATGAAGCGTCTATCTCTTGTCTTGAGCCTCGCTCTGTTGCTGGCACTGGCCCTGGTGGGCAGTGTCGCCGCGCAAAGCGCACCGGTGACCGTTACGCTGGCGACGCAGAACAACTCCGGTGTCTCCGGCACGGCTACCCTGACCGCTGTGGGCAACCAGACCCAGGTCGTCGTCAACGTCAAGGGCGAGCCGGCGGGCGGCTCGGAGCCCGAGCATATCCACGTCGGTTCCTGCCCCGCTGTCGGCGCGGTAAAGTACCCGCTGGCGAACGTCGTCAACGGTACCGCAACGACAATGGTTAACGTGCCCCTAGCAACACTTACGGCCGGCACCTTTGCCGTCAACTTGCATGAGTCGGCAGCGAAGGTCACCGTGTACATTGCCTGTGGCAACATCACGGCAACCGCCGGCGCCTCGACGACTGCTCCCGCAGCCACAACTGCCGCGACACCCAAGGCCGCTCCGGCGACCGGTGAGGGTGGTATGGCAACAGGGTCGGCATCGCTGCCCTTGGCCTTGATTCTTGGCGCGGGCCTCGTACTCACGAGCATCGCGGGTCGGCGTCGCACCACGGCGTAACCCCACCCCCTGACCCCCTCCCCCTCACGGGAGAGGGGGAACGCAATTCGACCGTCGGTTGGCCAATCGGGAGCCTTTTGGGCCATGCGTTGTTCCCGTAGGCCACCACGGCGTGAGGTGCGTTCTCTCTCTCCCGTGAGGGGGAGAGAGTCAGAGAGAGGGGTTCCCCAACGCACCCGCAGCCGTATCCGCGTCCAGCGCACTGATCACTCCCGCGCCTGCACCGAGCAGCCCCGCCGCCACGATGAGCACCGGACCGGCGAGGGGAATGGCGGAAACGGCTCCCAGCACGCCGAGGCCGCAAACGGCCGCCAGCAGGGTCGACCTTTCCTTGCCAAACGGTCGCAGCATGCGCCGCCCCAGCGCCACCCCGACGGCCACCAGACCGAAGGCCCAGGCCAGCAGGGTCACTGTCAACAAGGCGATGGCGATGGGTAGCCCGGCCACACTGAGCGCCAACGGCACGATCACCAGTAACAGGCCGATGCCGGCTCCGGATGCGGTCAGCATGCTTTGCCAGGTAAAGCGTCTGGCTGTCGCCGCCACGAGTAGCATCGGCCAGGGGAACAAGGCGCTAAGCATAATGCCCAGCAGCAGCAGGCCGACCCAGGCGGCGAGCGCCAGCCTGATGCGCGCTGCCCCGGAGCGGGGCGACTGCGTCAATATCGGCGCACTACCGATCACATCGCCCAGGATGCGGCTCTGGCCGACGTTGTCCACGCGGCCGCCGACGGCGATGACATCCCCTTGCACGAGCGATCCCGGGTTGAGCACGACACCGCCCAACACCGCCACCACGTCACCTTGCACAGTGCCGGTCACGTGCGCGCTGCCGAAGATCACCGATACACCGCCATTCAAGCCCGCCGATAGGGTGACGTTGCCGTTCACGACCAGCACAGCGCCAGCGCTCGGGTCGCTGATGTTGGTTTCTCCCCAGCGCAAGGCGCCGGTCTGCCAGGCGCGCAGCGGCGTCAGGAGCGCCAGCGCAAGGGCGACAGCCATCAAAGCGAACAGGGCGACGAAGGTCCGGCGGCGCGGACGCCGACCCGGCCGACGGTTATACGTGGTGAGGCGCCAGACGGCCACCAGGCAGGACAACAGGGTCAGCGTCGTCACGCCGACCGGAAGTGCATCGAGGTGCAGCCGTGCCAGCAGCGCATCCTCCTGCCGCCCCAGCGTGTTCAGAACCACCAGTGCCCGCGCCAGCCACAACACGATGGTGCGCGTGCCGAAGCCGGGACCATGAAAGGGAACAGCGGCGAGCAGCACCAGGCCGATGGCGACGCCAATGAACAGTGTGGCAACGCCGAGGCGGCGCGCCTCCCGCTGGGAACGGCGACGTTCGGCGCCGTCCAGTCCGGCCAGCACGCGCTCTGTGAAGCCCGGCGGCAAGCCGGCTGGCGCTTGCGCGGCGTGCGATTCAGGCAAGCCCACCGAGCGTCCGCCGTTCCACCAGTTGCGTCGCCAACATCTGGCGCGCTCGATACAGCCGTATCTTGACGGTCGCCAGCGACTGCCGGGTCGCGTCGGCAATCTCCTGGTAGGAGAGGTCGTGCCAGTGGCGCAGGATCACGACCTGGCGGTAGGTCTCGGGCAAGGCGTCCAGCGCTCGGCGCACCACATCCGCCCGTTCCTTACGCAGGAGCACGAACTCCGGCTCATCGCGGGCGAAGACCGGTGCAGCGCGCAGCACCGCTGGATCGACGTTGATCGTCCGCCAGTCGCGCTTCTGCAACATGCGCAGGCAGATATTGGTGACGATGGTCGATATCCAGGTATAAAAGGCGTAGCGGGAGTCATACGTCTCCAGCCGGGTGTAGGCGCGCAAGAAGGCTTCCTGGCAGGCATCTTCCGCCTCGCCATGGTCACGCAGGAGGCGATAGGCCACGCGGTAGAGCGCGTCGCTGTAGCGGCGAATCAGTTCCCCGTAGGCCGTGTGATCGCCGCGCCGCGCCGCCATAATCAGGGCGTGTACGCTATCATCAGACACGACGCCACCTCTCTGCCGTGCGTGTGTGGAAGTCCCTACCTACAAACGTACCACACGCACAGGCCGAAGGTTACAGGACGGAGGAATCCCCTGGTGTCCCACCGGCTGCCTCTCTCCGGCTACACTGAAAGGCTGCTGGCGGCGCGAGCTGGGGAAGGATCAATGAAGGTCCAGTTGGCGCCTTAACCCGGCGCTGTCGCCATCACCTCCCGGTACAGGTCAATGCCGGTCTGGCTGGAGCGCCAACTGCGCGCCTGCTGCAGGGTCTGCACAAACTCATGCTCCAGCGGTTGCCGCCAGCGGGTGGGCAGGAAGGAGAGCGCGCGCGCCGCGTAGGCAACGCTGTTGCGAGGTTCGACGCGCGCCAGGTCGTCAAAGAACGTTGCACAACTGGTCAGCATGAGCTGCCGGTAATACTGCGATTCTAGCCAGTACACCAGCGTGTGCGCCGCAACTCGCGCTAGCGATCCGCCGTGGCGCTCCAGGAAAGCAGGCAACGTCTCTCGCCCGAGCCGCACTGCCAGGTAACCGGCCAGCGCCCCCCAGGGATCCTGCAGCAGCTTACCCGCTTCCTGCGTGTAGAGGAGGTCAAGCTGGTCGGCGAGCTGATCGAGCGCCTGACGGAGGTGCCCCTTCCAGGCACTTTCTCCCTCGGTGCAGGCGCAGCCCGTACTCCAGCGCGTCACGCCGTGCTGGCAACTCCACGACGTCCGCTGCCGGATGCCAATAGTCGCGCGCGGCGGGTAGCGCTGGAGGTAGGCGCCGAGCGAGGTAACCGTCCATCCATGTGCCGGCGCGCTCTCCGTCAGGAGCCGCGCCAGGAAATAGTCACGCCAGGGCTGGTGGTGGCCGTAGAACTCGCCATCCGTGGCGACCAGCAGGATTTGCGGCTCGCCGCGCGCCCGTTTGGCCGGGTTCGCAGCCGCTGCCAGCGAGGTCGCGCTGAACTCGTCGGCATTCGCCGTCACGCGGGGATCGAAGGAGATTGATCCAGACATCGCACCGTGATAGAAAAACACCGCCAGGGAACGGCCGTCTTCCAGGTCAACCCGATAAGGCTCGGAGGGATCGACTGGAGCAGCCGCCTGCCAGGGCGCCAGGATGGTGTACTGCACCCCAGCGTCGGCCAGCAAGCGCAGGGTCTCCAGATCAACTGCCGTTTCCGGCAGCCACATGCCCTCGGGGGCGTGTCCAAAGCGATGCTCGTAGTCGGTCACGCCCCAGGCAATTTGGACGCGCTTCTCCGAGCGATTGCCAAGCGGCAAGATCGTGTGGTTGTAGGGCAGGGCAAGGGCATTGGATGCTCCGAACTGGCGGACGTGCTCGCGTTCGGACTCCTGGATGCGGCGCAGGGTCGGCGCCGCCCGTCGCGCCAGCCAGCGCGCCAGCGTCGGCCCAAGGTCGAAGCTCATGCGCTCGAAGTTGCCCAGCTCGGCGTTGGGACGGTAGCACTCGGCGGTG
This sequence comes from Chloroflexi bacterium UBA4733, assembly GCA_002404055.1. Next base: position 22,508 of record DHIZ01000142.1, on the reverse strand, counting down.
ATCTTCTCGTTGAAGTCGTGATAGGGGACGGCTTCCACCTCCCGCCGTACCTGCCTGGTAAAGGGGTCTTCGCGCGGCGGCTGATAAAAGTGGCCATGCACGCACAGGTGAAGGGGACTCATACGAGCGGCGAAGCCTGCACAGCGCCTGCAGTGATCAGCGCGGCCACGGCTTCACGAACCGCCTCCAGGGAGGTGTAGCGCGGTTGGTAGCCAAGGTACTTTTGCGCTTTGGCGATACTGGCGCAGGGGCTGTGGGCGATATGGCTCCAGGTGGCTTCCGCCGCCCCGTCCGCTACACCGCGCCGCCACTCCGGCCAGGGCAGATACTGGAGGTTCGCCTCGCGGCCGAACCAGCGCGCTACCGCCTCGGCATAGCCGCGCAGGGTGATCGCCGCCGGCGACGCCACATGGAAGCTCTCCCCGACGGCGACTGACCGGCACTCCATCGCCCGCTGGAACGCTTGCGCCACATCGTCGGCGTGGACGTGATGCAGCATCGCCAGACCCTGATCGGGCAGCGTGACCGGCTCGCCAGCGGCCAGATGCGAGAAGATCGCCGGCTCCCAGTTGCCCTGGGGATTGACCGGCGGCCAGCCGGGACCGACGATGTGGCCGGGGTGCAACAGCGTCGCCGGGAAGCCGTGTCGGCGCGCCTCGTTGAGCAGGTAGGTTTCGATCGCTGCCTTGCGCACGCCGTAGTCACCGAATGGCCTGCGGGGCTGGTCTTCCGTCGTCGGCGCGGTTTCCGTCGGTCCATGTACCCAGAGCGTCCCACAATGCAGGAAGTGCTGCACGTCGCCGCGCAACGCTTCCACGAGGTGGCGGGCACTCTCTTCCCGAAAGCAGATCAGATCGACCACGACATCGGCCTGCAAGGCGCGGACGCGCGGACCGAACGTTCCCGCCTGCTCCTCAGCCTGACGGTCCACGGTCTCGCGCTGCACGAAATTCCAGGCGCCATCGGGTCGATAGGGCGAGCGCCGACCCCTGCTCAAGGCAATGACCGTATGGCCCGCCTGCACGAGCCGTGGCGCCAGATAGGTGCCGATGTGCCCGGTGGCGCCGATCACGACAACGCGCAACTGATTTCCTCCCCCACGATACTGTTCTGCGCGGGTACTGTCACACGAGGTCGGTTGCCGACAACCCGATCAGCCGGCGACGGCAACTGTCGATTGTTGTGTGACCCATGCCCGTACTTGCTCGCCCGTTAGCGATTCACCCAGCGCTGCCTTGCAGGCCCCCGCGTGCTGCCGGCACAATGGCACGCCGCCAACATTGCGGATGGCCGTGCGCCCCTCGCCACAGGCGCACCGCGCCGCATCCTTACCACCAGAAGACGTCTGGTGCCAGTGCCGCCCCGCTCCACCACTCGGCATATCAATGTTCTCCAAACTCAAAGTCATGGCATCTGCGCCCCATCGGGACACTCAAAACAAGATTAACTCTACCCGGATGAACGAATTCTGTTCACTGCGTAAAATCGCTCGCGCCACCAACGTGTGGGACGGCGTACAACGAACCACCCGCTGAGCGTTCTCGCGCAGCGCACAGGAGATTTAGGAGCGCGGAATGGCCAACTGGACATCATGAAGCGCGGGTAGACGATTGCGACGGGGCAGCGCGGCGGGCGAGCTCGACAAGTGCCGGGCCTTCCCCAAGCAGTCTTGAACGACCCCGGACATCTTCTCGGATTACTGCGAAGGTCTCGGCGTAGGCCTGACCATGGCGCTCCAGCGCATCGCGCACCGCCGTCAACGCCTCAGCCTCACTGTCGAAGGCTCCAATGATGCTGCGGCTATCCTTGTCCCAGAGTTCGTACGTTTCCATAGCCGTTAGTCTACTGTCTATTTCAGACAGGGACAACCCGCACCACGTAGCCGAGTGCGCCGCAAAGTTTTGCACAGCAAGTGAGCATTGCGATGCGCCGCGAGATGCGAACCGCAGCCAGAGGGCAAAGACATGGCTCCCTCTGGAGCGCTTGTTTGCTATGCAAAACTTTGCGGCGCACTCTCGTACATCGGCGGGAGGGTTCCCGGCGACTGAAGTCGCGGGCAACAACGGGCGAAGTCCGCCTTCGCGGACTGGGCAGTCTCCCGCAGCGTCTCGTCTCAGCCCGCGCAGGCGGGCTTGGCAAGGGTAGCCCGCGACTTCAGTCGCCGGGAACCCTCCTGGACTTGTCAGATTCACCACCAACGACACGCCGCCAAGGTCGGCGATCCCATCCGCTATACTGCGGTGGGCGCTGTGACGCTGTGACCCGTCGGTGCTTGGCAGAAACGGTCTCAGGCGCGGGCTAGGTCCAAAAGTCCGGGCCAGAGAGGACAGGGGAGTGACTCAGACCAAAGTGCTGGAGCGCGCTGACCCGGAACTCTTTGAGGCGTTACGCAAGGAGGAGCGCCGGCAGCGGCAGAACATCGAACTGATTGCCTCGGAAAACTACACCAGCGAGGCGGTGCTGGAGGCCGCCGGGACCATCCTGACCAATAAGTATGCCGAAGGGTACCCGGGCGACCGCTACTACGGCGGCTGTGAGTTTGTAGACCAGATTGAGCAACTGGCCATCGACCGGGCCAAAGCGCTCTTTGGCGCGGAACACGCCAACGTGCAGCCGCACTCCGGCGCCAGCGCCAACATGGCTGCCTACTACGCGGTGCTGGAAACGGGTGACACGGTACTGGGGCTGCGGCTCGACCAGGGCGGCCACCTGACGCACGGCAAGCCGGTCAACTTCTCCGGTCGGCTCTATCATTTCGTCTCCTACGGACTGGACCCCGAGACGGAACTGATCGACTATGACGCCCTCGCCGCGCTGGCGGAAAAGGAGCACCCCCGCATGATCGTGGCGGGCGCCACCGTCTACTCGCGCATCTTTGACTTTCCACGCCTGCGCCAGATCGCCGACAGCGTCGGGGCGCTGCTGCTGGTCGACATGGCGCACATTGCGGGGCTTGTGGCAGCCGGCGTCCATCCGAGTCCGGTGCCGTTCGCCGACATCGTCACCTCCACCACGCACAAGACGTTGCGGGGGCCGCGCAGCGGCTTCATCCTCAGCAAGCAGCAGTACGCCAAGGCTATCGATTCTGCCGTGTTCCCCGGCATCCAGGGTGGCCCGCTCGTCCACATCATCGCCGGCAAGGCAGTCGCCTTCCAGGAGGCCATGCAGCCGGCCTTCCGCACCTACGCTGAACAGATCGTGACGAATGCGCGTGTACTGGCGAAGGGCGTTGAGGAGCACGGGCTGCGCGTGGTATCCGGCGGCACAGACAACCACGTGATGCTCGTTGACCTGCGCAGCATCGCCAGAATGAGCGGCAAGCGCGCGGAGCGCGTCCTAGACGAGGTCCACATCACCGTCAACAAGAACCAGATACCGAACGATCCGCTGCCCCCGGCGCGCACGAGTGGTATTCGACTCGGTACACCTGCCACGACCACCCGCGGCTTCGGCACTGCCGAGATGAAGCAGATAGCTGAGTTGATCCCGAAGGCGCTCCGGCACTGGAAAGACGAGGCGGTGCTGGATGACGTGCGGCGCGAGGTTGCCGCCATCTGCTCGCGTTATCCCGTCCCCGGCATTCCCAACGAGCAGTGATCCGCCGTTGACCAACTGCGCGCCACAGCCCCTCCACGTGGTTCGGCACCCCGTCGTGGCCGCGAAGCTGGCCCAGTTGCGCGACGTGGCTACCGGTACGCGAGCTTTTCGGCAACTGGTAGAAGAGCTCGGAACGCTGCTGACCTATGAGGCCAGCCGGGACCTCACACAGCGGCCGATAACGGTGCAAACCCCGCTGGCAGGCGCTTCCGGCCTGGCCATCGCGCCGCGCATCGGCCTCGTGCCCGTCCTGCGCGCCGGCACCAGCATGCTCCAGGGGGCGTTGCACCTCTTTCCCGAGGCGCAAGTCTGGCACCTTGGCGTCTACCGCGACGAGCACCGCCTGGTGCCGGTGGAGTACTACAACCGGTTGCCTGCCCAGCCTGGCGTCGACCTCTGCTTCGTGCTCGATCCGATGCTGGCCACCGGCGGCTCGGCCGTTACTACCGTGGAGATCTTACGGCGCTGGGGCGTCCCCGACGTGCGCTTCGTCGGCGTGATCGGCGCCCCCGAAGGCATCGCCACGTTCTTCGCGGCGCACCCAACAGTTCCCGTCACCCTCGCTGCCGTTGACGCACGCCTGGACGACCGTGCCTATATTGTTCCCGGCCTCGGTGACGCCGGCGACCGGCAGTTCGGCACGGCCCCGCTCTAGCCGCCGGATCTCCAGGCGCTGGGGCTGAAGGTACTCACGCAGGCGGTCCACGATGACCTCCGGCTGCATCGCTCCACAGCTCTGCACGTCCAACAGCAGGAGACCCTGCTCTACCCACGTGTGGACACTGACGTGCGACTGCGCCAGCAGCACGACTGCCGTGAAGCCATGCGGCGTAAACTGGTGAACCTGCTCTGCCAGGAGCGTCGCCCCGCTCTTCCGAACGCCGACAAGGAGTACAGCCCACAGCGGCTGGACGAAGCGCAGCAGACGTGGATCGTCCAGCCAGAAGTCAGCCAGGAGCTGGCGATGAAGCAGGGGAGCATTGGCTTTCTCTGTCACACGGCCATGCTACCGGCTCGATGGCTCCGATGCCGCAACGGAAGTCGTACAATGGTCTCAGATCATGCTGCATAGTGAAAGGGAGATCAGCGTGGCAAAAAAGAAGGGCGGCGGCGGCATGGGCCTGGGCGGCGCGTTTCGCATGCTCCCGTTGCTCTGGAAGTACGGCCAACTTGCCTTTAGCTTGCTGCAGGACGCGCGCGTGCCGGTGTACCTGAAGATCGGGCTGGTGAGCGGTGCGCTGCTCGTGCTCTCCCCGATCGACCTGGTACCCGAGGCCATTCCGGTGCTCGGCCAGATCAGCGATTTCTTCTTCCTGTTGCTGGTGATCCAACTGTTCCTAAGGCTGGTACCGCAGGACGTGGTGGACGAGCACATCACCAAGCTCGGCCTGCAGGGACAGGTGCGCGTGCTGTTGCGCAGGCGGTAAACAGACGGGCGCGGTTTGGCGCAGAGAGGCGGGACGACGATCGAATGAGCTGGCCTACCGTGCAGACCTATCTCTTCGCTTCCCCCGGGGCCGCCTTCCACTACTACGTGCCCTTCATCGTCGCCATCACGGCGGCCATCATCTTCGTTGGAGATCACTACCTGTTGGAGGCGCGCCGCCGCTTCCGCAACTACCGGCCGGTGCAGCAGTTCCTGGACCGCGTCGCGGTCTGGGCATCCAGCCTGACGGCCGTGGCGGCGGTGCTCCTGTTGGTCCGTCACGGTGATGTGCCGGTGCTGTCGTGGCGCATCTGGCTTTGCCTGTACGTTGCCGTCTGCACGGTTGTCTTCTTTGGCCTGCTCTTCCGACTCTACGGCCGTTTGCCGCGCCAGTTGGCGGCGCACGACAACGATCTGCTGAAGCGCCGTTACTTGCCGCCGGCCAACCAGCGGCAAGTCGCCAACGCTCCGGGCCGCCGCAGCGCGGCGCGCCGGTAGACGCCAGCGGCACGTATTTGTTCACTCGCGTACCTGCAGGGCCGCACATGCGAGCCCTGCAGGAGCTTTGGTATGCTCGGTCAGCGGAGGAGGGACGTGTCGTTGGCTGAGTCGCCATTTGCCGGTTTCACCATCAGCGCCTTCCTCGATGCCCTCGCATCCGACCAGCCGGCGCCTGGCGGCGGCGCGGCCGCAGCGGTAGTCGGCGCGGCAGCTGCCGCCTTGATCGAGATGGTGTGCCGTTTCAGCCAGGGACGCGAAGCCTATGCCCAATGGCACGAGCAAATTCTGGCAAGCCTGACTATCACCGCCCACCTACGCCAGGAGCTATTGGCCAGCATGGACGCGGATGCCGCCGCCTTTGCCGCCGTCACGGCCGCCTACGACCTGCCCCGTGCCGGGCGGGAGGAGCGCGCTGTGCGACGGCGGGTGGTTGATGACGCCCTGGCAACCGCCGCCCAACCGCCGTTGCAGGCGGCGGCGGCGGCAGCGACGCTGGCGGAAGTGGCCCTGGCGCTCGTCGGGCGCACCAACGCACAACTCGTGAGCGATCTGGGGGCCGCGGGAGCCCTCCTGGAAGCCAGCCTGCGCATCGCCACGTTCAACGTGGAAGCCAACACGCGCGCACTGAAGGCCGACCCTCGGGCAACTGCGCTGCGCGACCAACTGGAGGCAACGCGCGGCCTGGCGGATCAGCACCTGCGTGCGCTCCGCTCGGGCGTGGAGCAGGCGCTTGGCGGCGTCCTACCCCAATGACGGCGACGCTACTCGCCGGCAAGCCGGTGGCGGACGGCATCCTGGCGGACGTGTCTGCACGCGCTGCCGCCTTTGCCCGGCTTGCCGGCCGACCGGCAACGCTGGTCATCGTGTCGATCGGGCCCGACGCCGATGCCGAGGTTTACACACGCTCGTTGCTACGGGCCTGCCGCCGTGCCGGCCTGCGGGGCGAGGAGGCGCAGCTTCCCGCTACCACCGACGAAGCCGGGGCAGTCGCCGAGATACGGCGCCTGGGCGACGCCGCCACTGTGGATGCCATTATCGTCCAGACGCCGCTGCCGGCCACGATTCGGCGGGCAGCCCTCACCGACGCCATACCGCCGGTGAGGGACGTCGACGGCCTGGGCGCTGAAAATGCCGGCCTCCTGGCGCAGGGGCGACCCCGCCACGTGCCGGCCACTGCCCGCGCCTTGCTGTTGCTGGCGGAAGCGTCGGGCATCGCCATTGCCGGAGCGCGCGCCGTCGTCGTCGGGCGGAGCGACGTCGTCGGCCTTCCAGCCGCGCTCATGCTACTCCAGGCCAACGCCACCGTGACGGTGTGCCACCGCACAACTGCCGACCTGAAAGCCGAGACGCGACGTGCCCAGTTGCTGGTGGTTGCGATCGGGCGGCTGGGTTTCATCACCGGTCCAATGGTGGCGCCGGGAGCGGTGGTGCTGGACGCCGGCACGACAGTAACGGTGAATGGTTTGCGTGGTGACGTGGACGCCGCCTCGGTAGCCGAGGTAGCGGCGGCACTGACGCCGGTGCCGGGCGGCGTCGGGCCTGTGACGACGGCCGTACTCCTCCAACAAGTGGTGGCGGCAGCAGAAGAGCGGATGGCGAGGGGAATCAATGGCGGATAGGGCGACGATCGGCATTATCGGCGGCAGTGGACTCTACGCAATGGAGGGGCTGGAAGAGGTAGAGGAGGTCAACCCCCGGACCCCCTTCGGCGCCACCAGCGACGCCATCATCCTGGGCAACATCGGGGAGCAACGGCTCGCCTTTCTGCCCCGGCACGGGCGCGGTCACCGCTTACTCCCTACCGAGGTGCCGGTACGCGCCAACATCTATGCCTTGAAAGCGTTGGGGGTGCGGCGCATCATCTCGGTCAGTGCTGTCGGCAGCATGCGGGAGGAGCTCGCCCCGCTGGATCTTGTCATCCCGGACCAGATCTTTGACCGCACCAGGTGTCGTGTCAACAGCTTCTTTGGTGAGGGCGTCGTGGCCCACGTCGGCTTCGCCGACCCTTTCTGCAGGGACCTGAGCGCCGCGCTGGCCCTGTCCGCCGAACAATTAGGGGTGCGCACGCATCGCGGCGGGACCTACCTCTGCATCGAAGGCCCGCAGTTCTCCACGAAGGCAGAGTCGCGCATCTACCGGAGTTGGGGCGTCGACGTGATCGGCATGACCGCTGTGCCGGAAGCAAAACTGGCGCGCGAAGCCGAACTCTGTTACGCCACCCTCGCCTTTGTAACAGATTACGACGTCTGGCACGCCAGCGCTGAAGTGGTCACCGTGGAAATGGTGATCCGAAACCTCGGCGCGAACATTGATAACGCCAAACGCATTGTGCAGGGGGTGGTCCCTACTCTGACCGATGCCCCGGCATGCGCCTGTGGTAGTGCGCTGGCCAACGCCATCATGACCGCACCGGAGCGTATTCCCGCCGAGACACGCCGCCGCCTGGGGTTATTGATCGACCCATATTTGCCTGCCTGAGTGTCGCGGACTATTATCGAATACCAATTGAGCGTAACGATGGTGTCTTCGCGGCTCCGTCATTTGTCCTGCTTATGCACGTTTGGACAGCATTCAGTACTAAGGTACGGGTCAGGGGCAGGACTAGATTGCTACCGCCGAGCCTTGCGCAGGTAGGAATAACGGCCTATGCTTAGTCTCGCCTCGGTTAAAGTTTGTCTAGGAACGTCACAGAGCGTCAACGGGGTGTCAGCAGGCAAACAAGGGATGTGTTGCTATGAGCGGTATGATGGTTTCACGACGAACGATGCTGGCAGCAGTGTTAAGCGCTGTGCCGCTGGGAGCCCTGGCTGCTCCCGTGTTCGCTGGCGCCGAGTGGTGCGACGATGACCCGCCAATCACCCTGACGACACCGGAAGGGAAGAAGGTGCATGCCTTTGTAACGCTTTCCGGTCGCTCTGCCGCCTTCACGTCTCGGGAGGAGCAACAGAAGTACCTGCTCAAAGACCTCCAGGCCGCGCAGATCACCTCAACGTCCCGCAATGCCGGTGACGATGGCCAAGCGACCGGTGATCATCAGAATCAACAGCAGGATTGCCAGGCAGTCAATTTCACGGTGATCGTGACCATTCCAAACGACGCCAAGTATGGGGTCTTTGAGACGCGCGCCATCGTCAGTTCGGAACCGAACGGTACTGGGACGCTGTACGCCAAAACGCACGGCAAGAGCAGCAAGCCGATGGAACTGCGCTTCACCATCGCCTGTCCATAGAGGATCCGCCGTTTTGAGCGTGATGTCAGCACGGGTCGGGGGAATGCTGCTATGAAGTCGTGGTCAATGGATCGAATCTATCTCTGGTCGGTTGTCGTGGGCGCCGGCCTGTTCCTGGCGTACTGGCGTCAGACCTGGTACGGCACGTGGTCGCACAGTTACGCCCTGATGACGCTCATGGTCGCCCTCGGAGCGGTCGCCGTCAATTATCCGCTGCTCCTCACTCCCCATTACAAGGTCAACGTGGGGATCGCCGTGTATTTCGCTGCGCTGTTGCTGTTTGGCGCTCCGCTCGCCATGCTGGTGGCCGGGGCAAGCCAGGTGGTCGGTGGGACTGTCCTCTGTCTGCGCCACAACCCCAGCACCGGTCGACCCCGTAGGCGGCCGTTGGAAGTGATCTTCAATACCGCACAGATCGTCATCTACACTGGTGCGGGCGGCCTTGCCTACTACGCCGTTCTTCCCCAGGTAGCGCCTGCCGCCCTGGACCAGGTCCTTGCTTTCCTTGCCATTCCGGTGACAGCGGTGGCAATGTATCTCGCCAATAGCGTGCTCGTTTCCACGATGGTGGCACTCCGCCTCAAGCAGCACCCCTACGACGTCTGGCGTGAGGGGCGTACACAGGACGTACTCCAGTTCGCCGGCCTCTTCCTGATCGGCCTGCTGGCTGCGCTCACCACGGCCAACCATCCCTGGTCGCTGCCGGTGCTGATCATCCCCACGGTGATCATCTACCTGTCGCTCAAGCGGTCCGTGCAACTGACCGAACAGACCATCTCGGCGATTGAGGCCATGGCCGACATGGTCGATGCCCGCGACAGCTATACATTTGAGCATTCCAAGCGCGTGGCGACGCAATCCGAGCGCATTGCACGCCGCCTGGGGTTGAGCCCGGACGAAATCACCACAATCCGCCTGGCAGCTCGGGTCCACGACCTCGGCAAGATGGCGATTCCCGACGCCGTGTTGCACAAGGGTAGCGAGTTGGATGCGGCGGAATGGGCGCAAATGAAGCGCCACCCAGAGATCGGCTGTGAATTGCTCTCCCGCTTCCCCCTGTACCGCCAGGAACAGGTGAAGGCCATCGTGCTGGCGCACCACGAACGGGTGGACGGGGCAGGCTACCCGCGTGGCCTTGCCGGCGAGCAGATGCCCCTGGGCGCCCAGATCATCGCCGTTGCTGATGCGATCGATGCCATGACCTCGGCCCGGCCGTACCGCGCCGCCATGCCGGTAGAATACGCCCTGATCGAGTTGCGACGGAATAAGGGGATCCAGTGGAGCGTCCAGGTTGTCGATGCTGTCGAGAGTCTGCTGACGCCGCCCGCCCCCAAGTCCCCCATGTTCCCGGCCATGACGGTCCCCAACATGGGCATCCGCCTATCCTGACCACACCGCCGACCATCGCTCTCCGATCATCCCACGTGTTGCTGGGACGAAGAAAAGTGAGGGAGCCGGTTGGTGAGTACTGATACCCCGCAGCGTGTCCTGGTCACGCCGCGCCATGTGGCGAATGTGGTGACGGAACGGCAGGCGGAGATCACAGCGGCCGGCCTGGAGTTCGTTTTTCCGCCAATGACACGTCCAGCGCTGACGGAAGATGAACTCCTCGCCATTTTGCCTGGCTGCGTCGCCGCCATCGCCATGCCCGACGCCTACACGCCCCGCGTGCTGGCGGCCAGCGCCCCAACGCTGCGCTTGATTGCCCGAGCAGGCGTCGGCTACGACTCCATCGACCTGGATGCCGCCACCAGAAATAATGTCTGGGTGACGACCACTGTCGGTTCCAACCATGACGCCGTCGCCGACTACACCCTGGGCCTGATCCTCTGTCTCTTTCGCCGTCTGGTCGAAACTGTCGAACTGACGCGCAGTGGCGCGTGGCAACGCGTCCAGGGCCGCGACCTGCGCGGCAAGACCCTCGGCGTAATTGGTACGGGCCGCGTGGGCCGTGAAGTCGTCGCCCGCGCCCAGGCCTTCGGCATGGCGATCGTCGCCTACGACCTGTACCCCGACGCCGCCTGGGCTACAGCGCACAGTGTTCGTTATGTACCTCTGCCGGAGCTACTGGCCGACAGTGCGGTCATCACCCTCCACGCACCAGCCACAGCGCAGACCCAACACCTGCTCAATCGGGAGACGCTTGCGCAATGCCGGCGCGGCTGCTATGTTGTGAACACGGCGCGCGGTGAACTGATCGATGAACCCGCACTGTACGAGGCCCTGGAAAGCGGTCAGGTCGCCGGCGCCGCCCTTGACGTATTTGCTGCCGAGCCGCCGACGAACCGCCTGCTGGTCGACCACCCGAAGGTGCTCCCCTTCTCGCACTCCGCTGGGGGCACGGTGGAAGCGCACACGCGCTCCGCCCATCTGGCCATCGACGAGGTGCTGCGTGTCGTACGCGGCGAACGACCACGCTTCCCGGTGAACCAGGTGGCGCAGATTTAGGACAGGGGTAATACGGTTCAGCTTCGGTGAGCAGGGCCGCGACTGCGGTCTGCGGCCAAGAACCGGGGGCGACTGCGGGCGCTAGCGCCGTGATGCTCAATGCTGCACGCGACAGCAGTCGCCCCTCGTCGCTTGGCCGCAGACCGCAGTCGCGGCCCTGGTAGCCCCTGATCCCCCACCCCTGCGCTATACTGCCAATATGAGTGAATCGCTCCCCTTTCTCAAGATGCACGGCATCGGCAACGACTTCGTTGTGGTGGGGCCGGAAGACGCCGGCCGGGAACTCGATTGGCCGCGATTGGCGCGCGAGACCGGCGACCGGCACTTCGGCATCGGCCACGACGGGCTGTTGCTGGTGGAACGCACCGCTCCGGCTGCCGCGGCCGCCGATTTTCGGATGCGCATGTTTAACCCCGACGGCAGCGAATCTGAGATGTGCGGCAACGGCATCCGCTGCTTTGCCCGGTACCTCTACGATGCGGGTCTGACGCGCGACACGACGATGCGCATCGAGACTGGCGCCGGCGTCCAACAGGTACGCCTCCAGACAGACGCCGTTGGTCGTGTGCAGACTGTGGAGGTCGATATGGGCACGCCAATATTTGCGGCAGCACGGATTCCCGTTGCTTCGGAGCTTGACCTGGTCGAACGACAGCCACTGGTGGTCAAGGGGCGCCGCTTCGAGATCAGTGCAGTGTCCATGGGCAACCCGCACGCTGTCGCCTTCGTTGACGACGTCGAGCGCATCCCGCTGGCAGAGGTGGGTCCTCTGGTCGAGCGTCACCCCTGGTTTCCCCGCCGCGTCAACTTCGAAGTGGTTTCGGTGCAATCCCGGACCGAACTGACGATGCGCGTCTGGGAGCGAGGGGCCGGCATGACTCTTGCATGTGGAAGTGGCGCCTGCGCCGTTATGGCGGTTGCCCGGCGCCAGGGAATTGTGGACGATACTGTGCTGATGCACCTGCCGGGTGGCGACCTTACCTTGCGCTGGGACGGCAGCGGCGGCGTCTCCATGACGGGCCCGGCGACGTTTGTTTATCGGGGTGAATGGCCGTTGAACTGAGAGTGGAAGAACAGATCGGTACCGCCGGTAGTACCGGCGACAGCAAGCAACCGCGCCGGCTCTTGCCGGCCCAGCGGCTAGCCGCCCTATTCGCACCCGCCGGCGGCGACATCGAACGCCTCATCGCTGAACGCCGCGCCGCCGGGGGCGATGTCCTGAACCTGGCCCTGGTTGAGCCGGAGTTGCCACCACCAGCGGAGGCACTGGAGCAACTGGCGCTCGCATTGAAGGCTGTCCCCGCCGTGCGTGGCGCAGCCGGCGTACCCGAGTACCGCTCCGCCGTGGCGCGCTGGTACCAGTCCCGCTTCAAGACCAGCTTGGACCCGAATCGGGAAGTGTTACCGCTGCCGAGCATTGAGGACGGCATCGTCGGCCTGGCGGAAGTGTTGCTGAATCCCGATGATGTAGTCCTGGTGCCCGATCCGTCGCGACCGATCTACCAGGCGGCGCTCGTCGTCTCCGGAGCGCGGGCGGTCAGCCTCCCCTTGCGGCCTGAGCAGGACTTTCTGCCGGAGTTGAAAGCAGTACCGTTGGAGGTCACCGCGAAAGCCCGGATGCTCTGGCTGGACTACCCCAACCTGCCGACCGGCGCCGTGGCCCCGGCCAGCTTCTTTCATCAGGTCCTGCAGTTTGCCCAGGAACGCGACCTGCTGGTCGTCCACATTGCCGACTTCAGCGAGTATGCCTACGAGGGCTACCGGACGATCAGCCTGCTGGAGATTCCTGGAGCGCGCCAGGTCTGCGTCGAATTGCATTCGCCCGCTACCACCTACAACCTGCACGGCTGGCCCGGGGCCTTCGCCGCCGGCAACGCCGAGGCGTTGCGCCTGCTCCGCCACTACCGCCAGCAGTTACATCACCTCACCTTTGTGCCCGCCCAACGCGCTCTGGCCGAGACGATGATGCGCGTCGGCGGCGATTGGCTGGTGCAGCGCAATGCCGTCTACCAAACGCGGCGCGACCAGGCGACCACGGTGTTAGAGCAGCTTGGCTTGCAATTGTGGCGCCCGAAAGCCGTCCCGGCGATCTGGGCCGGCGTCCCAGCAGGGTATACCTCGGCCGAGGTCGTTGAACTGCTGCTCGTGCAGACGGGCGTTTTGGTTGCGCCGGGAACCGCCTTCGGTCCGCGCGGTGAAGGGTATATTCAACTCTCCCTGACCGTGGAAGAGGCGCGCTTTCAGGACGCCCTGAAGCGGCTCCGTAGCGCCACGATCCCGTCCCGCGACGTTATGCCGCAGGGCGAAGCGGAAGAGCAACCCGAAGCGGTCGTTCGCGTCAGCGCTGACGCGTCGGGAGAGGAGCATCGCCACGCCGGCTGATTCATCGCTACCCCGCCGCTCTGGACAACCTGCGGAGCGATGCTACCTGCTCGCTGTGGAGGCGAAAGGTGAGCGCGGCGTCTTTCCTGCCGAACAATCGCTCCAAGAGTTGGCACGCCTGGTAACCACTGCCGGCGGCGTGGTCGTCGGCAACACCATTCAGCGCGTTGCCCGCTTCCACCCGGCTACTCTGGCCGGCAAAGGCAAGCTGGAGGAACTCGTCGCGCTCCGCGAGGAGTTGCCCTACGACACGGTGGTCGTGGATACCGAACTCAGCCCGACGCAGCAGCGCAACCTGGAGGAGACGCTGAAATGCAAGGTGCTGGACCGCTCGGCGCTCATTCTGGACATCTTCGCGCAACGGGCGCACACCAGGGACGCGCAGTTGCAGGTTGAACTGGCCCAACTGGAGTACCTGCTGCCCCGCCTCGCCGGCATGTTCACGTTCTTCTCGCGCAGTTCCGGCGCTGTAGGGGGCGTGTCGGGCATCGCCACACGCGGGCCCGGCGAGACGCAGTTGGAAACCGACCGCCGCCACATCCGCCAGCGCATCGCCCGGCTGCACCGCGAACTGGAGGAGGTGCGGCGAACGCGCCAGTTACACCGCGCCCATCGCTCCAAACAGGGCGTCTCGGTGGTCTCGATGGTCGGCTACACCAACGCCGGCAAGTCGACGCTGATGAACCGCCTCACCGGCGCCGGCGTGCTGGCCGAGAACAAGCTCTTCGCCACCCTGGAGCCGACGACGCGCCGGGTGACGCTGCCCACGGGCCAGGAGATCCTGCTCACCGACACCGTGGGGTTCATCCAGAAACTGCCGCCCAAGCTGGTCGCCGCCTTCCAGGCGACCCTGGAAGAGTTGCTGGAGGCGGAACTGCTTCTCATCGTCGTCGACGCCGGTGACTCGAACCACTTCCAACAGTACCGCACCGTCGTCTCCACGCTGGATGAACTGAAGCTGCAGCACCTGCCGCGGCTCACGGTGCTGAACAAGATCGACCTGCTGACCGACCTGCCGCTCAGCCTGTTGGAGCGTTACCCCGGCAGTATCGCCATCTCGGCGCAGGAAGGCATCGGTCTGGACGCCCTGGCGGAAGCCATCGGCGACGTGCTCAACCGCCAGGCCCGCGAGATCACCGTCCACATTCCCTTCCACCTGCCGGAACTGGTGCAACTCTTTCACCGCCGCGGCCAGATCGAGCGGGAAGACTTTTCCGCCTCCGGCACCACCCTGCACGGGCGGGTGCCGGAGGCCCTGCTGCCGCGCTTTCGCCCATATGTGACGGGGGCCGGCAGTTAGGCGAAGTCTCCTCTAGCGCAGGAACTCCGCCACCTCGACCACCTTGCCGGTCTCGTGCGAGCGGATGGCCGCCTCGACCACTGCCTGGGCACGGAGGCCGTCTTCGCCGCTGCCTTCAATCGCGTCCGGCCCGTCACCGGCCGCCAACTGGGCAATCCAGCGATTGAGCCGAGCCGGCAGGGTCTCACTGAAGGAAGCCAGTCCCCCGGCGTTGGCGATGTGGACCTCTTCCTTGCTGTTGTGCGGGTACCAGCGAAAGTCCACGGTGGAGTTGTCAATAACCACGCGGCCCTTGCTGCCCCCGACTTCAGTGCGCTCGATCGGGTGGTTGCCGGTCATGTCGTAACTGCCGGTGAGGTGGCCAAGGGCGCCGGAGGTGAAATGCATGTTGATGGAAGCGTTACTCCAGATCTTCCGTCCCGGACCCTTGGAGAAGAAGGCTTGCACCCGCTCCACATCGCCGGCAAGGTAGCGCATCACGTCGACCGAGTGCGAGTGCAGGGCCCGCAGGTGAAAATATTCAGGGTCGTCCTTGCGGTTGCCGATCCAGAGGTTCATGTTGACGAAGAGCGGTGTGCCGAGTTCGCCCGACTCGATCTTCTCCTTGGCCAGGCGTGTGGCCGGCGTGAAGCGGTGATTCAAGTCCACCGCCAGGCAAAGGTTGCGCTTTCGGGCCTCGGCGACCATCTCCCGGGCCTGGGCGATGCTGTTGGACAGCGGCTTCTCGCAGAGGACATGCTTGCCCGCTGCCAGCGCCTGCATCACCGGCTGATAGTGGTGGGAGCCATTCTCAATACCGGCTGTCGCCACCGAGATCATGTCCAGTGACTCGGCTTGCAGCATGGCGCCGAGGTCGTAATAGGCTTTGACGCCGAACTCGCCGGCGGCGGCATCAGCCCGCGCCTGATCCATGTCGCAGATGGCCACCAGTTCCGCCTGCGCATTGGCTTTGTAGGTCCGGCAATGGTTCCTGCCGATGCCGCCGGACCCGACCACTGCTGTTCGCACTACCACGTCGTTCCTCCTTCTCGCGTGCCGCAACTCTAGCGCCGGGTGGCGGCCACGTCAACGGCTTGATTTCTCCCAGGCAAGCCGCCACGCAGCCGCTGCACAGACATTTCGCCGATCTGCGGCTACACTATGCACGAACAGAAGAAGAGACGCAAGGGGACCCTGAGGCAACTTGGGGCCACAACGGGAAATCCGGTGCGATTCCGGAGCTGTCGCGCAACTGTGAGCGGCGGAGCAATCCGCCGTGAGTCAGAATGCCGTCCCTTGCGCTGGTATTGCGCCTTCGCGTGAAAGGGTGCCCCGTCATGTGCGTGCTGGTGTATTTCCCCCACCTCCAGTGAAACGACCACTGGCTGTCTTCCCCTTCCTGGTGCTGCTGCTGATCGTCAGCGTTGTACTGGGCGTGGCCTTCGGCCCGACACCCCTGCCGCCCGGCCGCCAACTGGCCATCCTGGCCCAACAACTGGGCCTCTGGCATGCTGCGGTGACGTGGCCGGCCGACGAGGCGGTCATACTCCTGCAGGTGCGTATGCCGCGCGTCGTGGCGGGGGCGCTGGTCGGTGCAGCCCTGGCAACTGCCGGTACTTTGTTGCAAGGGCTGCTGCGCAACCCGCTGGCCGACCCGTACCTCATCGGCGTCTCCTCCGGCGCAGGGCTGGGCGCTACCGTCGCTGCGCTGTTCGGCCCTATGGCCTCCAGCCTGGCCGGCTTTGGGCTTACCTCGCTCCTGGCCTTCGGGGGGGGGCTGCTCACTGTCCTGCTGGTCTATCGTCTGGCCTGGATCGGTGGCAGCGTGCCCGTGGTGACGTTGTTGCTGGCCGGCTTTGTCGTCAGTTCGCTCTTCGGCGCCATGACAACGCTGCTCTACACGGTCAGCGGTCAACTCTCCACGCGCATTCGGGAACTCTTCCTCTGGCTGGCCGGCGGCATCTCTGTCGTCGGCTGGACACAGGTGGCGGTCGTTGGACCGCTCATGCTGCTGGGCATCCTGCTCGCCTGGACCTTTGCGCGGCCACTCAACGCCTTCGCGCTTGGTGAGGAGGGCGCCGGCTATGTGGGCGTGGCGGTGCAGCGCCAGAAGATTGCCATCATCACGGTCAGCACGGTGCTCACCGCCTTCGCTGTGACGCTGAGCGGCCTCGTCGGCTTCGTCGGCCTGGTGGTGCCACACGCCATGCGGCTGCTGCTGGGACCGAACCATCGCACCTTGCTGCCCGCCGCGGCGCTGGGCGGGGCCAGCTTCCTGGTGCTGGCCGATCTGGGAGCGCGCGTGGCGCTAGCGCCGATCGAACTGCCGGTGGGTGTTGTCACCGCGCTGCTGGGCGGTCCCTTCTTCCTCTACCTCCTACAGCGCAGCAAGCGACCGCATGCGCTCTAGCATCGCACCGTCACCGACCTCGGCCGCGCGGGCAGCCGCTGCTGAGCAAACCACCCCACAGGCCGCCCTGGTTGTCGACTCCGTCGAGTACCGGTACGCGGCCGGCTTCCGTTTCGGGCCGGTGGGGCTGACCTTACAGCGCGACGAGATGGCAGCGCTGCTCGGCCCCAACGGCTCCGGTAAGTCCACGCTGTTTCGCCTCATCGCCGGCGCGCTGCGACCCGAGCACGGCGAGATTTTGCTGGCAGGCACGCCGGTTGCCGCACTTTCCCCACGTACACGGGCACGCCAACTGGCGGTCGTGGCGCAGGATATGACCATCCCTCCCGGCTACACGTTAGGCGAAGTCGTCTCTTTCGGGCGCACCGCCCATGCGCCAATGCTGGCAGGCCTCACTGGCGCGGACCGGCAGGCTATCGAGCGAGCGTTGCTGTTGACCGACACAGCGCGCCTGGCCGGCCGGCAGTTCGGCACGCTCTCCGGCGGGGAACGTCAGCGCGGCCTGCTCGCCATGGCCCTCGCCCAGGAGTCGCAACTGCTGCTGCTGGATGAGCCCACTGCCCACCTGGATATTCACTATCAAGTCGATATGCTGGACCTGTTGCAGCGTTTGCATGCAGCGGGAAAACTAACCGTGCTCGTCACACTGCACGATCTCAATCTGGCCGCGCTCTACTTCCCGCGTCTGGTCCTCCTGGACGCCGGGCGCATCGTGGCTGACGGCGATGCCGAGCAAGTGCTGCAGCCGTCGGTGCTCGATCCAGTCTTTCAAGGGCGCATCCGCGTCGTTCGCCACCCCACGGGCAATCTGCCGATGATCGTGCCGGAGGCGGGGACGAGCCGGGCACGGTCGCAGGAAAAGCACCCCCACGTGGAAACGACGGCGCCGTAGTGCCCGACAAAACGAGGCGACGCGACCATTAGCCATGTGCCACTAGTGCTGAGCCAGGCCCCACTTAGTAGATGCAAAAGGCGCGAAAGGCAAGGTTCGGTCGCGGTTTAGGCGGCTTGTGTGCTACAATGATAGGCACATTTCATTCGAGAGCCAACGGTAGGAGATGCGAGCGTGGCGGTAACAGGTCAGGTGGTAGAGCAGTCGGCGGAGATTCCAGCGATCAAGCCGGCAGGGCAGACCGCAGACAGCATTCGGGTCCTCAAAGGACTGGAGGCCGTGCGCGTCCGCCCCGGCATGTACATCGGCAATACGGATATTCGCGGCCTGCACCATCTGATCGACGAAGTGGTCGTCAACAGCGTCGACGAAGCACGGGCCGGCCGTGGCGACCGGATCGAGGTCACGATTCACCAGGACGGCAAGGTCCACGTCCGTGACTTCGGTGGCGGCATCCCCTGGGCGAAGCACCCGACGGAGAAGCGCTCCACGCTGGAAGTGGTGATGACCCAGTTGCATGCCGGCGGCAAGTTTGACGGTGACAGCTACAAGTACTCCGGTGGCCTACACGGCGTCGGCGTTTCCGTGGTGAACGCGCTCTCCACATGGATGCGGGTGGAGACCCGCCGTGATGGCTTCGCCTACGTGCAGGAGTACAAGCAAGGCAAGCCGTCGTATGCCGCGCGGGAACTCGGCCCGAGCACCGACAGCGGAACCCTGACGACCTTCGTGGCCGACGCCACCATCTTCAGCACCCTGGATTACGACTTCGACGTGCTGGCGGAGCGTTTCCGGGAGATGGCTTTCCTGACCAAGGGTCTCTGGATCAGCTTCTGCGACGAGCGCCACGACCGCGAGGTCAACTACTATTTCGAAGGCGGCGTCGTCTCCTTTGTCCGCCAGCTCAACAAGAGCTGGACGGTGCTGCATGCCAAGCCCATTTACATCTCCAAGACCACCCCGCAAGGCGTGGTGGATGTGGCAATCCAGTACAACGACACTTTCAGCGAGACACTCTACAGCTTCGCTAACGGCATCAACACCCGGCACGGCGGAAGCCACATGACGGGATTCCGCGCGGCGCTTACCCGCACACTGAATTCTTACGCCCGCAAGAACAACCTGATCAAAGAGACCGAAAATAACCTCTCCGGCGAGGATGTGCGCGAGGGTCTCACCGGCATCATCAGCGTGCAGTTGGCGAACCCGCAGTTCACCTCGCAGGACAAGTTGGAACTTGCCAACGTCGAGATGAGTCCGCTCGTGCAGTCGGTCTTTGGTGAAGGGCTCACCGAATGGCTGGAAGAGAACCCAGCCGACGCCAAGAAGATCCTGGAAAAGGCGCTCGTCGCCTCCCGTGCCCGCGAAGCAGCCCAGAAGGCTCGCCTTGCCATCCGCAAGGGTGTGCTGGAAGGCACCAGCCTGCCCGGTAAGCTGGCCGATTGTTCCGACAGGAACCCAGAAAACTGCGAGTTGTACCTGGTGGAAGGTGATTCCGCCGGCGGCACAGCGAAGCAGGGCCGTGACCGGCGCTTTCAAGCCATCCTGCCCTTGCGCGGCAAGATTCTCAACGTGGAGAAGGCGCAGCAGCGCGTGGATAAGCTGCTGGCCAACGAGCAGATTCGCTACATCATCACGGCGCTGGGCACGGGCATTGCCGACCGCTTCGACTCCAAGAAGCTGCGCTACTATCGCATCGCCATCATGACCGATGCCGACGTCGACGGCGCGCACATCCGCACGCTGATCCTCACCGTCTTCTACCGCTATCTGCCGCAACTGATCGAGGAAGGCCGCCTCTACATCGCTCAGTCACCGCTCTTCCGCGTGGAGCAAGGCAAAGATGTGCGCTACGCCTACTCCGAGCCGGAGCGTGACGCGATCGTCGCCGACATGAAAGGCAAGAACCCGCGCATTAGCCGCTACAAGGGCCTCGGTGAGATGAACGCGCAGCAGTTGTGGGAGACCACCATGGACCCGACCAAGCGCACCATGCTCAAGGTCAACCTGGAAGACGCCGTCGTAGCCGACCAGGTCTTCAGCATGCTCATGGGCGACGACGTTGCCCAACGCAAGCGCTTCATCGAGTCGCACGCCAAGTCGGTAAAGGATTTGGATGTGTAGTACCGGTGCGGTAGTGTGAGCTTGTGCCCTCCATGCACAATATGGTACGGCCGCTAGTCAGATTCACAGGTGACACTGTTGGCTGTATCGAGCCAAGCCCAAATTGTGAACGGCATTTCTTAGCTGTTGGGGGACAGGTGTGAAGGGACCCATAATATCTAACGGAAAGAATATCACTTCCATTCTGGCTGACTTGCATAGAGCTATGAATGATTCAGATGCCACAGGGGTTGTGATAAAGGCTCAGGAACTGGTTGAGAAATTGCCGGACCTCTCAGCCGATAGTGCATCTGGCCACGGTCTCCTCTTGGGCCTCGTGCAGAGCGGGAAGACCTCTGCCCTCATAACCTCAATAGCTATGGCTGCAGACAATGGCTATACCTGCTTCGTTGTGTTAACCTCCGACAACCTCTGGCTCTACGATCAGACAATTAACCGCTTGAAAACCTCACTGCCGGGGCTGCAGGTTGAAGGAAAGTTTGACTGGGATCTCCAGGCATCGTTCATGCCTGCTAAATCCTTCCACCATGGAGTTGCGTAGCGGCCCAGGGGGATGCGCGCCGATCCGCGACGCAGGGTCATCATGGTTTGATTTAGTCTTACGTCAACGGATAGCGGGCTGGTGCTAGTCGCCACAAAGAACGCCGCAGTACTGACCAAACTTTCCGACCTCCTGAATGGCCTCCAAGACAGGATCGGCGGCCGACTGCCGCCGGCCCTGATTATAGATGACGAAGCAGACCAAGCCAGCCTCGATACGAAAACGAGTCAGCGGGCCCGGAATCCTGATCTGGATCCAGGACGGATAAACGCCATGATCACGGACCTACGAGCACGGTTTCTGGTTCCCACGTATCTACAGGTGACGGCCACTCCCCAAGCCTTATTTCTTCAGGACATTCACCATCCTTATAGGCCAGAGTTCACAATTCTCATTGAGCCACATAGTGGACAAGGAGATCACCTCATTCGGTCAATTCCTCAAGATGATCTTGACAAACTGCTCACGGGGCCAGGTCAGTATGTACCAGAAAACGTGGGCCAGATACCAAGTAGCCTTCAAGCTGCCATATCCATCTTTTATGTCGGATCAACCATCCAATACTTGTCGCAACGCGCCGCAGGAAAGGTACCGGAGCTCGCCTACTCGTTCCTGTGCCATATAAGCCAAAGAAAGCTGGATCACGATAAGGCGTGCGGTGCAATTATTGCATTCTGTTCATACCTTCGAAACGGTTTGAGCAGTAGTGCTTCGCCTGCCATAAGGAGTGAGGTAGAAGATGCGCTATTAAGCGCCTACAACGACTTGAAGACGACACGTCCTGGTCATATCCGATCGGTATCGTTCAACGACGCGTTGGTAGAACTCAGACAGTACATCGTTGGTACAACAGTTCAGATCATAAACAGTGATAAACCACAGGATCAGCCGCAGTATAGTCGCCGGTATAACCTACTCGTCGGCGGTACAAAATTGTCTCGCGGAGTCACTATCAAGAATCTCTTAGTTACATACTACGGCCGTGAAGCGAAGCGAACCAATATGGATACCATGTTACAGCACGCTAGAATGTACGGCTATCGCCAGGCAGACCTGGACTTCATCCGTCTCTTTGTTACGCCGGAGATTAGAGAGCGCTTTCGCCTGATTAGCGAGTCAGAGCAAGGGCTGCGAGACGTCGTAGAAAAGTATCCGGGCGAGGAGTACCGCGGGATTTACATAGGGAAGAACCTCAATCCTACTCGGCATAACGTGCTCAATGCTAACAACATAGGTGCGTATGGTGGTGGCCACTCTTACTTTCCACAAAGGCCACTCTTTCTTCGGGATTAGGTTGAGAACCGCACGGCTCAGCTTGACGTTCGGCTTGATGCGTTGTATCCCGGTGCCGATGGCGATGCTAAGGAAATTACTATAAGCGACGCCATTAGTCTGGTCGGCATGACAAGGTCGCACCCTAAGGGTGGTGGTCTGTGGGACGATCAACGGATCACTGCAGCTCTCGAGACGTTGAGGGATAGCCCCCAATTCGAAAATAAGGCGTATCTCGTTGTGCGCCGAGGGCGTAATCTCAAACCACAGGCTGGAACGGCGGATCGCTTGCGTTCCTATTTTGGCGGATCACGACGCGGGCAACAGGGTGATGCGGTACGTGCCGTGCCGGGTTACCCCACGCTCTTCATGTTTCGACTTAGCACTACATTGGCGTGATCAGCCGG
>DHIZ01000427.1 GCA_002404055.1 Chloroflexi bacterium UBA4733 | reverse complement strand
GTCTCGCGTAGCGCGTGGAGAGAGCGCGCCGGCAGCCGCAGGCTGACCGTGTGTGGCAAGCAAGAGCGGATCGTGATACTTCGGGTCGAAGATGGCAATGACCGAGAAGCTGGGGGCGTTGGCCAGGGCGTCCGGCAGCACCAGGTCGGTCCACTGCTCGGCGCGGATCTGCCGGTCCTCCTCCCAGGACGTGATCTGGTCCGCCGGGGTGGCGGGGAACTCCCGCGAGCCTCGGCGCCGAGCGAGCGGCCGGACCAGGGACGGCCGCCCTGCGGGCGTCGGCGCGCGCAGCAGCGCCCGACGGTGCGCCCCAGGGCTCGGATCGCTCTGGTCGGCCCGGACCAGCCGCACCAGAACGCCCAAGCGCTGGCTACCTACCCGTCCGATCCGGCCGATGATCCCAATCGGGATCGCCGGCAGCGCCTTCCACGGCCGCCCTGCGGGCGTCGGCGCGGCGCTGTAGTGGCGCGTCGGGCGGTCGTGCAGCCGGGGACGCCAGAACGCGGTGACATCCACGGTGACCGGTTGGTAGCCTTCATAACAGGAGGGCTGCCACCGCCCCTCGCGGGCCACCTGCGCCGCCCACGACGTGAGCAACCGCTCGCTGGTCCATGCCCCGTGTCCCACCGCAGCCCAGGCCCGCCGCACCGCACGGCTGCCCTGCGGGCGTCGGCGCGGGCAGGCCCGTCTCCGCCAAGCCCGGAATGAGCGCCCCCCGCGTTCGCCAGCAAGCGCCCACCGGGTGCCCCCTGGGCGCGCATCCACAGCACCTCGACCAACCCCAGGTTCGTCCCAATCGGCACGGTCTTGACCACGGCACACAGCAACGTCACCACTCGGTACACTGCTTCCGGCATCCGGCGGCTCCTCCCTACGAGTCACAGCTTCGCAAACTGGACTCTACCGGATCACTCCGCCGGAACGCCGCCTCCTCCTCGGTTAGCGGAAACTAGAGTGGTCCAACTCCCTACCGTTATCGTACCGTTGGCCTGGCGCGCCGCCACGGGCACGGGGCGGACACGTTCCTGCGCGCGCGGCCCTACGTCGCTACCACTGCACTGTCAGCAGCACAATGGACCGAGGGCGGAGAGGACATTCAAGCCGAGCGTCGCCTGGAGATCGGCGTTGTTCGGGCCTGGTACGCGACGCAGGAGCGCACACTCCTGCTCTGGGAGTGCGCACTGTACCCCTGGTGTCGAGCGGCAGAGTGCCGGACGGACGGCTTGCTAGCCACCCTCTGGCTGGGTTGCGAGCGGGAACTGACCAGGTGTACGCCCGGGGTGGAACGTATCCTCACCCCGGAGCGGCAGATGTCGTACTCAGTGGATTCCTGGCAGGCATTCCTGCGGGAACAGGGCTACCAGCCGCTCCGCGGCGGCGCTTTCGCCAAGGCGCACCCCAACGAAAGGCACGCTTCATAGCGCCGAGCCGCGCCGAGCCGAGTAGTGCTGTATGACGGTTACACGTCGGAGCGACCCTCGCTGGTAGGTGGAGCGACCTCCGGCGCGTCCATGGCTCGTGCTGGCTTCGGATACCGAGGCAGCGTGACGGTAAACGTGCTGCCGTGGCCTGGAGCGCTTTCCAAGGTAATCTGGCCGCCATGGGCCTGGGCGATAGTGTCGGCAATGTACAGACCCAGGCCGGTCCCCTGAATGGAGCGATCGCGCGCCAGGCGAGAGAACGGGCGGAACAGGTCCCGCTGCTGCTCCGGGAGCATGCCCGGACCTTCGTCGATCACGGAGAGGTGTACCACCTCGTCTTCGACATCGATGACGACGCGTACTTCGCTTCCCGGCGGCGAGTACTTGATTGCATTGCTGAGGAGGTTAGTGGCGAGCGGACCAAGGCGCTGGGCATCCCAGACGCCGTCCAGCCGCTCTGGAGCAGTGATCGGCATATGCCGATCGGGGGCGCTTGCGCGCTGCTGCGCCACGACCTGCTCCAGTACCGCCACCAGATCCGCCTCTCGCGGCGCCACGGTGAAGCGGCCGGCGCCAATCGCCGCCGCCCCGTGCAGGTCGCTCACCAGTCGGCGCATCTGGCGTGCGCTCTGTTCAATCACCAACGCCTGCCCTTGCGCAGGATCGGCTGCAGGTAGCTTACGCCGCAAAACCTGCGCGTGACCGAGGATAGCGGTGAGCGGGCTGGCGAGGTCGTGTGTCACCATGCCCAGGAAGACTTGCAACGCCTCTTGGGCCAGTTCCGCTTCATCAGCACGGCGGGCAGTCTGTCGACGTTGCACCGAGAGCAGTATGGCAAGGTAGGCAATGCCCAGGATACCGAGGAAGGGGCGATCACCATCGGCCAGCCAGCGAAGTAGCCAACAACGTAGGTGCTGATAGTGCCGCCCAGAATGCCCAGGAGACCGCCAATAGCCGAGAGCGTGACGGCCTCCACCAGAAACTGCGAGAGCACGTAGTGCGCTTTGGCGCCGATGGCGATACGGATGCCGATCTCGCGCGTTCGCTCGGTCACCGACACCAGCATGATGTTTATGATGCCGATGCCGCCCACCAGCAGCGACACCGCAGCCACCGCCGTGAGGAGCAGGGTCAGCGTCTGGGTCGATTGCTCCCGCGCCGTGACGAATTGCTGGTTGTTGCGAATGGTGAAGTCGTTTGCCTGGTTCGCACGCAGCCGGTGGGATTGGCGCAAGACCTGCGTGGCGTCGGCGATCACCGGGTTGATGTTCGCCGTAGCATTGACCTGGATCTGAATCTGGTTCACGGTTGTGCCGCCAAAGAGGCGGCCCTGGGCTGCGCTGTAGGGGATGAGGATAATGTCATCCTGGTCCTGGAAACCGTTGTTCCCTTTGGGGGTCAGCACGCCGACGACCTGGAACATGACGGTGCGGATACGGACTTGCTGCCCGACTGGGTTTACCCCATTTGGAAAGAGATTCTGCACGACCGTTTGCCCCAGTACCGCCACCGGCGCCGCGCTGGCTTCATCGGCCTGGGTGAAGAAGGCGCCGGTGCTCACCGGATAGTTACCAATGGTCTGGTAATCGGGGTAGTGGCCTTGCACTCGGGTATTCCAGTTATTGGCGCCAGCCGCCACTTGCGCCTGGCCACCGAGAATCGGCGTGATCGCCGCGATGTCGGGGACGTATTGCTGAAGCACCGCTACATCGGCTGTGGTCAACGTAGGTCGCCCGCCAATGCCCGTGGCAACACCCCCAATGTTTGCGCTGCCAGGCTGGATCGACACCAGGTTGGTACCCAGGCGTGAGAGTTGGGTCTGGACCTGAGCAGAGGCGCCCTAACCAATGGCGATGACGACAATGACGGCGCCGACGCCGATAATGATGCCGAGAATCGTCAAGAGTGCGCGTAATTTGTTACCGACCAGCGCTTCCAGGGCAGAGAGGACACTCTGGCCGATCGTCGTCAGGGGCGAAGCGCGGCCTGGCATCGACAAGGGAGGAAGCGGCCGCCGGGGCGGGGACGGTTCAGCCACCGTTGGCGCCGACGCCGGCACGGTTAGGCCGCTTCCTCTGGAACGCTCCACGCGACTTACCCTCCGAATCCCCGCCCGCCGAGCGGCGGACCACCACCGAACTGTCGAATGCCGCTAGCTGGAAACGACGTACTACTGCCGACCCCAATCACCACGGTCTGCCCGGCGGTGAGTCCAGAAAGTACTTGCGTGTTGCGGCCGTCACTCAGCCCAACCTGGATCGCCTTGCGTACCGGCTTGCCGTTTGTCATCACCAGTACCGACACCAACGCCCCGCCGCTCTGCCTGGTTGCGGGTGGCCGTACGGCGGCTGGGCTGCCTTGCCTGGTTCGTGCGCTCGTGACGGAGCGCTGGCGAGTGGTAGGCGCGCTGGTGGCGCTGGACCTGCCGTCCTGGCTCGTCGCCACGCTGGTGGTCGTTTGTTGCAGCTCCTGCGATCTCGCGTAGGAAACAGCGGCAGCCGGGACGGTGAGCACATGGTCGGCGCTGGCCGTAATGATATTGACATCGGCGGTCATGCCGGGCAACAGGTTGGTCTGGGTTGGATTGATCGAGCTGGTCACATTGTAGTTCACGATATTGTTCGTGATGACGCCGACCGGCTCGATCACCGTCACCTTGCCGGCAAAGTTCTGCCCGGGGAAGGCATCAACGATGAACTGCACGGGATCGCCCAGAGCGATTTTCGCCATATCCGCTTCGTTCACCTGAGCCACCACCAGCAAGGCGTTGAGGTTGGTGAGCAGCACAAAGCCTGTTGCGCTCGTGCCACTGCTGTTGCTGGCCCCGGTCGTCGCCCCGCCACTCGCGGTAGTGCCGCCAGACACGTACTGTCCAGCGTCGCCATTCACTTCAGCGACAGTTGCGGCGATGGCCGCCGTGAGTGTCGCGGCGTTCATCACGCCGGTGCGGTCGCCAGGCCTCCGGCTGATTGGCCGGCCGGGTACCCACGCAGTGGGTGTTGCCATGCCACCGGGAATGGCGCAGCCTCGGTAGCGGGCGCCCTATGGGCGACTCAACGTCAAGACGACGAAGCGCTCGCCCAGGCTGGTGGCATCCAG
>DHIZ01000121.1 GCA_002404055.1 Chloroflexi bacterium UBA4733 | reverse complement strand
GTGGACGAACTGGCGGGCTGCCCCGATCATCTGCTTGGCCGCGCCGACGCGAAGCGGCCGTGCAGTTGTTCCACCGGCCAGCGATCTCGGGAGAGGTCTCGCGTGGCGCGTGGGGAGAGCGCGCCGGCAGCCGCAGGCTGACCGTGTGTGGCCAGTTAAGAGCGGATCGTGATACTTCGGGTCGAAGATGGCAATGACCGAGAAGCTGGGGGCGTTGGCCGGGGCGTCCGGCACGAACGAGCCGGTCGCGCAGCATGGGATCGTCCAGCAGCCGGGCGATGGCCTCCGCCAGCGCCTCGGGATCGTGGGGAGGACACAGCAGCCCGTTGACCTCGGAATCAATCAGTTCGGGGATGCCGGAGACCGTAGTGGAGACGACGGGCACGCCCTGGTACAGCGCCTCAACCAGCACGTTCGGGATGCCGTCGCGGTCGCCACTCTCCGATAACGGACGGCAGCGCGACGACCGTGGCCTGGCGGTACATCTCCAGGACGCGCTCGTGCGCTTCGGCCCCCCACAGCCGGACCCGATCGGAGAGACCCAGGTCCCGAATGTCTTGCTCCAGGGTGGGCCGGAGCACTCCTTCACCCACGAGGCGACACTCAAAGTCGTAGCCCCGGTCGAGGAGCAGGCGGCAGGCGCGGAGTAGGTCGGGCAGCCCCTTCTTCTCCACGAGGCGAGCCACGGCCAGCACCAGCGGGCGGACGGGACGGACGTAGGCATAGGTGCCGGCGGTGGGGAAAGCGCGCAGGTTCACGCCGTGGTAGATGCGGTGGATGCGCTGCCGGAGCGGCGCATCGGCCAGCGCGGCCAGATGCCGCTGGTTGTAGGCGGTGCAGGTCACCACAAAACGTGCAGCCTGCATCTTGCGCGCTAGTTCGGGCGGCGGCGTGAGGTAAATGTCTTTGGTGTGGGCGGTGAAGCTGAAGGGGATGCCGGTGAACTGGTGGATCAACTGGGCGACGGTGGCCGGCGTGTTGGCATAGTGAGCGTGCAGATGCGTGATCCCTTCGCGCTCCATCTGCTCGGCCAGATAGGTCGCGTACATGAGACGACGCAACGCCGCGCGCGGCGGCTCGCGTCGCACCGCGCCGGAAGCGATGCGCAGCGTGCGCAGAGGGGACGTGGCGAGGCGGCGACCGGCGGTCGCCAGCAACGTCAAGACGCCGCGCGGCGTGCGCCGAGGCACATACGTCACGGTGGCGCGTACGTCCCTCGCCGTGTGCATGACGTTGCTATCACCGGGCTGGAGCAGCGAGTAGATGCGCAGCGGGAGCCCCTGCTGCTCCAGTTCCAGCACTTCGTTCAGGATGAAGGTCTCCGAGAGGCGCGGGAAGCACTTGATGAGGTAGGCGATCTTTGGTGTCGCTCGCGGCACAGAACGCAGCATGGACGGTTCCCTTTCTTTTCTGCCAGGACACTCCGGCGGTCTTTTGTTTGGCGCTGCCAGAGCAAGACAATCCGGGCCATTGCTCACTGCCTGGAACATCTCCTGCGGTGCATGGTGGTCCGTTGCTTTTCAGTGTCACGAGCAACGGTTGGGAAGACGGGCACACATGGTTGCGTTTTCGTTCGCTTTGCCGCTCGTGGCGTGCCGCAGGGCGTTGGAGCGCGTAGGCTGCATGACAGGCGCATCGCGGTCAACGCGGCACCCTCGGTACGCAGTGCATCCAGAAGGAGATTGCAACGGAGGCAGCCACCGAGCGGGGGGTGCCCGTCTACGACGGGCGGGTGCTCAGCCCGGACGGCCACATGTCCGTTGTCCATGTGCAGCATCGGAGGTCGACGAACGTCTGAGGAATACTCTGACGCGGGAGCGAACAAACTACGCTCATCTCCTGGCGGGGTGACGCGCGTCAGCGCCGTCCTCCGGACGGCGGGCCGGCATCATTCAAGTCCCGACACCCAGCCGGGGCAGGATGACGAGTTGGAGCAGGAGATAGACGGCCAGCCCGAGGACGAGGATAGCGGGTCCCTGCAGCAGCGCCAGCACGCCGCTCATGCCGCCCCGCCCAGCCGGTCGACTGCCTGGCTCAGCCGCATCGTGGCTTCACGGGCGACCTCAGCGATGGCCGGGTTGTCACCGACGATGCCTAAAGCTGCTTCGGGGTTCATCGCCTCGACCGTGCTCGTACCATCGCCATTGTCATAAACCACAACATTGCAGGGCAGGAGCAGGCCAATGCCAAGTTCCGCCTGCAGGGCCTTGTGGGCCAGGGGCGGGTTGCAGGCTCCCAGGATGACGTAGGGGCGGAAGTCCTCGCCCAGTTTCTCGTTGAGCGTCTTGCGTACATCGATCTCCGTGAGGACACCGAACCCCTGCTCTTTCAGCGCGGCCCGGGTTTGTTCGACCGCCTCAGCATAGGGCGCCGGCACTGTCGTGCCGAAGCTATAGCTGCGGTTTGGTGTTACTGTCATACTCTTTTTCCTTCACGTGCTCTGCTTGGCGGGGATGCAAACGACATTGGGTCTCCGCCGACAACTATTGACTATCTACGGGTCGCCGCAAGCGGCGTGCCATCCCCACGCAGCAGGTGCTGAACTTCGTCCTCCCGTTGCCGGTCCGGGGCTTCGGCTCTCGCCCCGGCAGCCATCTTCTGCGGTCGCACGGTCGGCAACCCGGCCTCCTGCCAGGCGGTCATGCCGCCCAGGGTGTTCCAGACCTCCTGGTAGCCCCGCTGTTGCAAGAGGCTGCTGGTGATGCTGGAGCGGTAGCCGGAGCCGCAGACGACGATCACCGGACGCGTCGGGTCCAGGTGCAGGTCGTCCAGTTGCGCCGGCATGTTGCTACCGAGCGGCAGATGCTGCGCCTCTGGGATGTGGTCAGCTTCCCATTCCGAACGAAGGCTTCTTTGGTGGTGTCGGAGCCGACCAGGTACGACTGGTGACCGAGGCCCTCGACGAAGAACTGTTGCAGATACACCTGGGCTTCCTTTCTGCGGGAAGATCGCAGCGCCGACGGCGCTAGCGACCGACGAGCGCGGCGGCATCGCTGAGTTGGGCGCGCAAAATCTCGTGGATGAGGTCGCAGGCGTCCATGATCTTCGGGTAGGCCAGCCGGTAGTAGATCGTCGTCCCTTCGCGGCGCGTTGCGACCATGCCGACATCGCGCATCAACGCCAGATGCTGCGAGACGTTGGTCGAGCTAGCGGCGATGGTTTCGGCGAGGTCACCGACGGAGCGCTCGCCGTGGCGCATGGCGGCGAGTAGACGCAGGCGCTTGGGGTCGGTCAGTACCTGGCACAACCGCGCCTGCCGCTCGTACAAACTGTCGTCATCCATGGTTTATCCTCGATTCCTTTGACAGTGCCGGGTGTGCCTAGCGCTGCACCGGCAAGCCGGCGCGTTCCCGTAGTATATGCGAAGGTACGCATAAAGTCAAGGCACGTGCGCTCTGCTGGTCCCTGCTGACGGCACGACAGCGGCCTTCCCGCGGCGGGCCACCGTGGGAGCTAACGGTGGTTGTAGAACTCCACCTGCCAGCGCCATTCACTCCCGTCGGCGGCGTTCCACCAGGATCGCAGGATGCCTACTTCACCGCCAGGCAGGATAATCGCCGCCCCCCATGGTTGTGGGGAGCGCCCGCCCACGTGCCGGCGGGAGCAGTGACTGGTTACCAGGGGAGGTCGCAACGTAGTAGGTTGCGGTGGTGACGTTGCCGGGAGATGCAATACCCGCTCTCGTGGTGAGACCGGCACGGCGTCGGCAATCGGGTAGAGAATATGCGACGCCAGCACTACCTCGGACGCCTCGAGCCGACCAGTGCGCGCATCGTAGACGAAGCTGCGCTGTGCGTTCTTCGGCCCCAATGTGCTACCCTCTCATCATCTTCTCATCCTCGGCAGCGTCAACACCATAGCAAATGGAAGGAGAGATGGCATGATTCGTCACGCGTGGGAAGGGCCTGCGGCACTCTCGCGCCGGGAAGCGCTCCGGCGGGCCGGTGTCTTCGTCCTGGGCGTCTCTGGCGCGTCCCTGCTCGCTGCTTGCGGCGCGAGTACGGCGAGCACGGTAGCAAGTAGCGCTACCAGCACGGCCGCGACGACTAGCGGTGCGGCCACAGCCAGTCCGGCAACGACGGCCAGTGCAGCTACGGCCGCCTCATCCAGCGCCGCGCCCAAGGTGGCGGCAGGCGGCAAAGCCACCGTGCAGTACTGGCACATGTGGAACCATCCCTGGCAAGAAGTGATCGAAGGGCAGATCGTGCCCATGTTCAACAAGAGTTCCACTTCGGTGGTGGTCCAGCCGACGCTGGTGGTGGGCGACACCAAGAGCACCCCGGAGCAGAAGGTGATCGCCAGCATCGCCGGTGGCACGCCGCCCGACATCATGACGGAGTGGAACAAGGTGCTTCCCACCTGGGCCGACAAGGGCGTGATCACCGCCCTGGAGCCGTTGCTGGCGCCGGCCGATCAAGCGCCTTTCAAGGAGTGGTTCTGGCCGATCGCCTACCAGATCGGGCAGTACCAGGGCCACCAGTACGGCGCACCGAGCACGATGAATAGCTGGGCCCTGGTCTGGAACAAGCAACTCTTCCAGCAAGCCGGCCTCGATCCAGAACAGGGTCCCAAGGACATCCAGACGCTGGACAGCTACGCCGAGAAGCTGTTCAAGCAAGGGCAGGACAATGCCTACACGCAGATGGGCTTCTATCCGGGCGACCTCTGGCAGTTCAGCGACGTCTTCGGCGGCGACATCTATGACGACGCGGCGCAGAAGATCACCATCACTGCCGACAAGAATCTCACGGCGTTGAACTGGATCGTTGGCTACCACAAGCGCTATTCGGCGGCGCAACTGGACAACCTGAACAAGATCAACGGCGCCTCCAGCGGGGGCAAAATCTGGGCGATGCTCAACAACACGATCGGCATGAGCGTGGAAGGTCAGTGGCGCGTCCTCGACGCCGTCCGCGACGTGGCAAAAGGTTTCACGTATGGCGTAGTACCGCTGCCCTTCCCGCCCGGCGGCCGCTCTTCCGCCTCCTGGATCAACGGCAACTACCAGGTCATCTTCAAGGAGGCCAAGCAGCAACACGCGGCGCTGGACTTCCTGAAGTTCTGGAGCGGCTTCGGCAGCCCGGCGCAGATGGCCACCATCTGCACCTTCGGCGGCTGGATTCCCTGCTCCCCCAAGGTCATCCCCGAACAGCCCTTCCAGGACTACCTCAAGAAGTTCCCGGCCTTCAAGGTCTGGACAGATATCTACCAGAGCCCGAACACACGCATCACGCCCGTCATCGGCATCCAGCAGGACTTCGCAAGCTATGTGGACAACGCGCAGAACGCGGCGAAGAACCTGAAGGTGGAACCGCAAGCCGCACTCGCCAACGCTCAACAACAAGCGGAAGCGAAGATGCAGGAATATCTGAGCAACGCCAAGAAGTAGCAAGCGTTCGGCTAACGGGTGAAGAACGGCGTCAGCCGCACCAGCCTTCGAAGCCGCCGCCTGTCATGTCGGGGAGATGGTTGATCCCGAGCGCACGGTGCCGCGCGCCATGTTCGCCAGCGGGGCCATGGCGTCGCTCTACTTCCTGGTGTTGCCGGTCCTCTGGCTTGGCGTCCTGGGATCGCCACCCTTGGAAGGCGATCTCGTGCAGGCCCTCAGGCCGACCTTCGCGCCGCTCTTCGGTACTGCGGCGCGGGCTGCCGCCATCGGCTTCCTGACGCTCAATATGTTCCTCGGTACCCTGCAGCCGCTGGCCGGCGCCTCGCGCACGTTGCTGCAACTGGCGGAGGACGGCCTCCTGCCGCGCCTGATGACGCGGCGAAATCGTCACGATGTGCCCTGGGTTGCCACCATGCTGACGGCCGGCATGGCGACGTTGCTCTTGTGGATCAGTGACCCGGTGTGGCTCATCCCGGCAACGAACCTGGCCTACCTCATCAGCATCGCCCTGCCCAGTGTCGCGGTCTGGCTGCTCCGTGGGGACGCCCCGGCGCTACACCGGTCCTACCGGGCCCCACGCGGCACGATCAGGCTCGGCCAGCGACCACATTCGGGGCTTCGTGGCCACCTACCGTGCCACTCCCGCTGGTCATTCTCCCATCATCCTGTTCACGGCCGCCTCCCAACCTGAGCTACTTGCCGTTCAACTCGCCACCGATGGTTTGCTCGCCAAGCCCTTCGATCTGGATGACCTCCTCGCCATCGGTCGGCGCTCGCTCACGCCCAGCAAGGCACGTTAGCGGTCGAGACCACCGCCTTCCGCCCCCCATGGGGTCGGTAATGTGTCGACCATCCGGCAGGATGGCTGATCCTCGGTCAGGGCAATTCACCGGCACTTTTAAGGCAATCGCCTGTTGGCATTACACTCCGTTGATGTGAGTCCCGCATGCTGCCCATAGACAGGACGAGCGTTCCATCAGCGCCTGGTGTTCCGCCGAATATCTACCGAGAGGAGACCTTGATTGGCAGCACTCTCTACCCCAGTTACGATGCGGCCGCCTGGCGGCCTGTTCTATCGCCAAATCGACACCTGCCTGGGCATGGGGTGTTTGGACGAGGAGACGGTATCCGTGTATATGCGCGTCGAACCCGGTCCCGTTCCTTATCGGCGACGCACCGCTCGCCTGGCATTGCTGCACGGCCACGAGCGGGGTATCTACCTGCGCGCCCGGCCATATATTGTCTTGGAACGGGCAACGCCACATGCTGGTGGGACCGGTCCCGACGCAACGACGACGCTGCGTCCGCTGCCGGCAGAGCAAAGCAAGGCGCATCTGGAGATTGGGACGGTGCGGGCCTGGTTTGCTGTACGGGAGCGCTCGCTCATGCTGTGGGAGTGCATGCTATTCCCCTGGTGCCGACAGGACGACTGGCGTGACGACGCCCTGTTGCACACGCTCTGGATTGGGTGCGAGCAGGAACTGACCCGCTGCACGCCCGGCGTCGAGCGCATCCTCACCCCGGATCGGCAGGTACACTACTCACCACCTACCTGGCAAGCGTTCCTCCACGAACGCGGCTACGAGGCGCTGCCCGGCGGTACCTGGGCCAAAGACCTCACCTGCGATTCTTGATGCCTGACCTCGATACCACGCAAGCGGCAGAGGCCGCGGCCGTGCAACGGCGTGTAAAGCTCACTAATAGCGGATACGCCATCTGATAGACTACTGGCACTTGGAAACATTGC
>DHIZ01000120.1:6328-6997 GCA_002404055.1 Chloroflexi bacterium UBA4733 | reverse complement strand
GCGGCTGCCCGAACTCTCCTTGCTTGCAGGGAGCGTGTTGAGCTATGCGGCTGCCACTGGCGCTGCGGCGCCGGTCGGGTTCTGGGATCGCCATCCCCAGCCGACCCCAGGCCGCCTCCGACGCTTGCTTGCACGCTCCCTATTTCCCCAAGAGTTCCCCTGGCCGGACCGAATTCGCCAAAAAGCCTCCGTCACCGCCCATCTCCCCAAGGGCGCCTCCGGCCACCACCCAGAATCAGCCCGCGAGGCCGCCTGAGTTAGCGGAAACTAGAGTGGCAGTTGCGCTACCGAAACGACCTTTGCTCCTGCTGCAGGACAGGCGCGCCCAGTTGCGGCCAATCCAACTGGGGTTACGATACTGGACCAATCTGACAACTCTCTGAACATTTGCGGCGTTGTTTGAACGCGATGTTGCGATGCGCCAGGAGCGTCGGTGCGATGCGCTCCCCGCTTAGGCTGCCTGGTAGGATGGGCAAGACCGGACTTGTGGCCGGAATGGCGTCAAGTGAATAGGCAGAGCGTGAGCGCGATACCCATCGCCTTCGTCTTGGAGCAGAGTCTCGGGCACGTGACGTACGCAAAGAATCTGCAGGAAGCGGTATCGCAAGATCCTGACGTGCAGCCAACCTGGCTACCTATTGAACACGGGCGCCCCGGCTCGCTGCAGCG
>DHIZ01000120.1:0-6154 GCA_002404055.1 Chloroflexi bacterium UBA4733 | reverse complement strand
CGCTGCAGCGAGCCGGGGCGCCCGCCGCCTTTCGCGCTGTGTTTCTGCATACGCAGGTCACCGCCCTGATGTCCGCCCACGTCCTCCGCTGGAGCAACGGCATCGTCTCCCTGGATGCCACACCACGCAACTACGACACGTTTGGCCTTGCCTACGGCCACCAGCGCAGCCCGGAAATCGTTGAGCGGGTGAAGGACATCTTGAACCGGCGTGCCTTTCGGGCCGCCCACCACCTCGTCACCTGGTCCGACTGGGCGCGCGACTCGCTGATTCGGGACTACGGCATCCCCGCCGGCAAGGTGACGGCGATTCCCCCCGGTACCAACCTGGATCTCTGGCAGCAGTACTCCGGGCAGCAGGTGGCCGGTGGCAAGTTGCGCCTGCTCTTTGTCGGCGGTGACTTCCGGCGTAAGGGCGGCGACCTCCTCCTCGACGTCTTCCGGCACCGCCTGGCGGATTGCTGCGAGCTCGATCTGGTCACGAGCGTGCCTTTGCCGCCGCTCCCCCCGGGCGTGCGCGTCCACCGAGGCATCGCTCCGAACAGCGTCCCCTTGCGAAAGCTGTTCGCTGACGCCGACGTGTTTGTGCTGCCGTCCCGCGCCGATTGCCTGGCCGTGGTCCTGATGGAAGCGACGGCTGCGCGCTTACCCATTGTGACAACGGGCGTCGGCGCCCTCGCCGAGGCGGTCCATAACGGCGAGAACGGCATGGTGATTGCCCCGGACGATGGCAACGCCCTTGGTGACGCTATTTTGCGCTTGCAAGCGGAGCCGGCACTCCGCGCCCGGATGGCAGAGGTGAGCTACCAACTGGCGCAAGAACGGTTCGACGCCCGTAAGAGCGCCCGCCGCCTTTTGGCCCTGCTGAAGGAGGTTGCAGAGCAGTAATTTTACGCTGTCGCTGTAGTCCGCTCAAACGCCTCAATCTTGTCGGAGAATGCCGCCCGCCCGTCCGCTATCGGTACGGCGTGGAGCGGGAAGCGGGCGCCATCGTGGCCGTCCACCGGCGGGCTCACCGGCAAGCACAATACAAAGCGGGCGCCACCGCCCGGGCGATTGCCGGCACTCAACTCCCCGCCGTGCGCGTGCGCCAGCGCCCGGGCAATGGCAAGACCTAGACCGTGCCCGTGGCTACGCCCGGCGCGTCGGTCGGTGGCTGCGCTCTGGTAATTGAGATCGAACAAGTGCGGCAGGTCAGTGTCCGCGATGCCCGGCCCTTCGTCGTCCACCATGAGACGCACCGTCAGGGCGCCGGCGCGCTCCAGGCTGACTACGAGGCTCCGACCTGCGGGTGTGAACTTGATAGCATTCTGAACAAGATTACTCAAGATCCGCTCGATGCGGTGGCGATCAGCGCGCACGAACGGGACATCCTCTCCCAGTTCGTAGCGCAACTGCACGCCGACGTCTGTCGCCAGGGGCTGGAGAATCGCGAGGGTTGATCGCAGCAGGGTGACCGCATCAAAGGTGCTGAACTCGAGCCGAAGCGTCTGACGAGACAAAGACAGCATGTCGTGCATATCGCCGCCCAGGTGGACCAGCTGATCCACGGCGATAGAGGCAAGCTGCACATACTCGGTAAGCTGAGCGGGGGGCATGGTCGCCGTCTGCCCGGACAGTAGTTGTAGGAATCCGCGGATAGAGCTGACGGGCGTGCTGATGTCGTGGGCGAGACCTGCGAGATAGGTGCCCCAGGCGGCGCGTTCCGATAAAGCGAGCGCGGCGTCCAGAAGCGGCATTATGTTGGCAAGCGTGTCGAGGGACCGCGCCGAGAAGGCGTCCTCCTTGGCGGACGTCACAGTGATGACGCCGCGTATCCGTCCACGATCTTCAATCGGCGCTGCCAGAATCGACTTGATCGTCCTTCCCCCGAGGCGTCGAAACTGGGGAAAGCGGCTGACATTGTTGACGATGACACTTTGCCGCGTCGCCGCCGCTTCACCAGCGGCGCCATCCCGTAATGCGAAACGCGATTGCCACAACTCCTTTTGGTCTTCAGATGCGGAAGCAACTGTTCGAATGTAGCCCGGTTCCAGATCGGGCACAGCAATGGTCGCATTGTCAGCAAGCATTTCCTGCCGTGCGCGCACCAACGCTGCCCGCAGGACCACCAACTCCGCCGACTCCGTTCCGTTCATAATTGTCATGCGCCCTCACCTTGTTACCGTTACGGGCTACAGTATAGGTGATGGCCGTTCGGGAAGAGAACTACGAATGCGCTTTTTCCTTCTTATATCACATCCGGTTATCGGCTATGAGGACCACTGAGACGCTATTGTAGTCTCCTTTGTGATATTTCATAAGAGATTCCGGAAAGTGAAAGATACTCGACCAGTTTCTTCTTGCTACTGCTACTCACGAGTCGGGTAACTCTGTCTGTCCGATGGCATATTCGCGGATAGCTAAAAAATACTATACGCCGTCCAGAAGCGTAATGTTCCAGTAATGTTCCTCAGGATGTTGAGGCGGGGTAATGTGTCATTCGCCACGAGGACTAGGCCAGGTTAAGGCTGGTGGAGATTGACATAAAGGTATGCTGATCGCGCGAGCGTGTGACGGCCTTGGACTCCCTGAGGGCACGGTGCGCAAGCAGCGTTGTTCTAGTGTTACAATTTAGGTCTGCGAGATCGTCGCGGTTACTGCAGAGCATCTGATCAGACCTGAACGACAGATGAACGCGCCGTCTGGCCGATGGAACTTCGATCAGCGCGGTAGGGAATACTGCTGCATGAGGGAACGTGGCGCTATGCTGATGGCGCTGCGTGAAAGTCGACTTTTGCAGGATCGCGTACTTCTGGTCAGGCCGGATGTAAACCTGGGAGAACATGGAACACGCTAGATCACTCGGGCGGGTACTCTTCGTTGATGATGATTTGCTCCTGCGCAAGGTAGTACGACTTATCCTTGCGGAGTCTGGCTATGACGTGTCAGCCGTTGATGGCGCGGCAGCGGCCATGCACCTGCTCGAACGCGAGGAGGTGCATCTCATCGTCTTGGATGTCGCCATGACCGGAACGAGCGGGCCCGATTTCTGTCGCCAATTGCGCGCACGGGGTGCCATGCAGCCTGTCCTTTTCCTGAGCGGCCACAAGGAGCTGTCCGACAAGGTGGCTGGATTTGAGGCCGGCGGCGACGATTACATGGCGAAGCCTTTTGAACCGCGGGAGTTGCTGGCAAGGGTTCGCGCCTTGCTGAGCCGTCAGTTCTGGGGTACAGCGAATCCTGCTGGCAACGTCGTCCACTCTGGTGAACTCACGCTGGATGTCACGGATCTGTCCGCACGGTTGCCGGGCGGACGCGTTGTCTCGCTCACGCCGACCGAGTTGCGCGTCTTGCAATATCTGATGGTCAATGCCGGCCGCGTGGTGACCCGCGACCTCATTCTCCAGGCGGGTTGGGGCTACAATTACGAGAGCGCCAGCAACCAGGTGGATGTCTACATTCGCCGCATCCGCCGCAAAATTGAGGGCAACGACAGTGTGGCGGCAATCCAAACGGTGCGTGGCTTGGGTTACCGCCTCGTGGTTGGCACCCCCCGGCCAATGTTGCAAGACTTTTCACTTGGGACGCAGTAAGCGTCACACTGTGGGTACATCGTCCCTTTCTTTCCTATCCGCCTGGCTGGTACTATAGTCCTATAGCTTTGTCCTTTCACGACCTGCGAAGATGAAGAGTGCGTTGCGACGCTGTACTTCCCATAGGCAGCACTGCCGAGCAAGGCTACTTCTATGGAATTTTGTCGCCGCCCCCTATCTGTCAATAGAGGGTGAGACACGGAGACGTGGCGATGCTGCCGGAATAGTACTACAGCCTCAGTTGACAGCGTGCGGTTGAGGTGCGAGAGTTCCGCGTGGGGAACGTGACCGGAGGTGCAGGCATGGAAGAGGAAATAGCGGGGTGGCAGGAGGCGTTCCTGGAATTCCACGCCCGGTTCGCGCCGTATTTCTACCGAGCGGAGGTGCGGGAGCGCAGTCGCGCCTACCTGCAAGCGCTCCTGGACCGGCGCCCAGAGGGCACCAGGCGGAAGAACGGCTGGCAGTTGGCGGAAGCAATGGGGGAAGCGGACCCCAATGGCGCCCAGCGCCTGCTCTATGCGGCGGTCTGGGACGCGGACGCCGTGCGGGATGAGTTGCAGCGCTTCGTCCGTGAGGCGTTCGGCCAAGCCGACGGCATCCTGGTGGTGGACGAGTCCGGGGTGGTGAAGAAGGGGGAGAAGTCGGTCGGCGTAGCGAGGCAGTATTGCGGCGCTGTGGGCAAAGTAGAAAACAGCCAGGTTGGCGTCTACCTGACCTACGCCTCGTCGCTGGGGCATGCCTTCCTGGATCGACGATTATTCCTGCCGGAGGAGTGGACCAAGGATGCGGCGCGCTGCCGGGAGGCCAAAGTCCCGGAGGCGGTCACGTTTGCTACCAAGTCCCAGTTGGCTCAGGCCATGCTGGCGCACGCCTTTGCGCTGGGCATCCCCGCTGCCTGGGTCACCGGGGATGAGGGCTACGGCAGTGCGCCTGCTTTGCGCGCCTCCCTGGAGCAGCGCCCCTGTGCCTACGTCCTCGCCGTGCGCAGCAACGAGCCGCTCACCGTGCCGCCCCGAGCGCCGAAGCCCCGGCTGATCGGGCTGTTGGAGACGGCCGCCAGTGCTACCGCCAAGCTCAAGCCGGAAGCCTGGGAGCGGCACAGCGCCGGAGCGGGCAGCAAGGGCGAACGCTGGTACGATTGGGCGTGGCTGCCCTTGGCGGAGACGCCCCCTGCGGGTTGGCGGAAGTGGTTGCTGGTGCGCCGCAGCCTGGACGACGGCGAACTGGCCTACTACCGCGTCTTCGCCCCCGAGCACACGCCGCTGGAAGAATTGGTGCGCGTGGCCGGGACGCGCTGGACCATCGAGCAGTGCCTGGAGGAAGCGAAAGGGGAAGCCGGGTTGGATCAGTACGAGGTGCGGCATTGGCACAGTTGGCATCGCCAGGGGGCGCCCTCTGGGCCCTTGTCGCTGCTCGCCCATGCCTTCTTGGCCTGGCTGCGCCTGCGGACGCAGACCCACGACTTCCCGCACAGCATCGCCAGCGGGGGGGGAAATCAGCGCCGACACGCCCACCCAGCGCGCCAACGGCTCGGCACTGGTCCCGGTGAGCGTGCCGGAGGCCCGGCGCCTCTTGGCGCTGGCCTTGCCTTGGCCCCCGCGTCCTCGCCAGCGCCGCCTCAACTGGTCGCGCTGGCGGCGGCGCCACCAAGCACGCGCTCGCGATTGCCACTACCGCCGTCGCCAGCGCCGCGCCCTTCCCTCCCCGCTCCCTCCCTAACCTGAGGCTGTAGTACTAACCTGGCTAGGCCGACACAGCGGGTTCACATCGGATGAAGCAGTAGCAGTGAGAACGGTACAGAGATGGTGGCGGATGTAGACCAGTTCTCGCAGGCGGAGAAAATCCTCGTTGTGGACGATGACGCTATGCTCCGACGCATGGTCCGCTTTATTTTGCTCGGTGAAGGCTATTCCGTCGCGGCGGCCGGCGACGGGAAGCAAGCTCTGGACATGCTTGACCGGGAGCACGTTGACCTAGTTGTGCTCGATGTCAGCATGCCGGAAATGGATGGATACCAGTTGTGCCGCACCTTACGCGAAAAACGATTCGTCATGCCCGTGCTATTCCTCAGTGCCCACTTGCAGCTCGATGATATCATCGCCGGCTTTGATGCGGGTGGCGACGACTACCTGGTAAAGCCGTTTGCACCGCGCGAACTTACGGCGCGCATCCGCGCGATCCTACAACGGCAGGCCCGCTCAGTGGCACCGCCGGCGGAGGATGCTCTATCTGTAAATGGCTATACCTTAGAATTGGCGGAACTTTCTGTTCGGTTGCCCTCTGGACCGGTGGTGCAACTGACGCCAACGGAGCAACGCGTTCTGCGGTGCCTAATGGTAAACGCAGGCCAGATTATCACCCGCGACCAACTCTTCCGTTCGGCCTGGCCAGAGGGGCACAACGGCGACAGCAACGAGATCCAGGTGTACATCGGACGGCTCCGCCGCAAGCTGGATTTGGCAGCGGACAGCCAGTGCATCGAAACCGTGCGTGGCCTCGGCTATCGCTTCATGAAGGTCTCGCAACGCCACTCTCGGTCGGCCGCTGTCTAATACGGTAAGGACCCGTCACGAAATAACT
>DHIZ01000329.1 GCA_002404055.1 Chloroflexi bacterium UBA4733 | reverse complement strand
TGTACTGCCCGTCGGAGTTCGGCCTGCGCCTGTGGGACACGCTGTGGGAGGCCGGCCGCCACAAGGGCCTGGTCGCCGGGGGCTACAAGGCAGTCGACTCGTTGCGCCTGGAGAAGGGCTACCGGGTGTGGGGCAGCGACATCGGCCCGGAATCAGACCCGTACCAGGGCGGCCTGGGCTCTTTCGTCAAGCTCGACAAGGGCGAGTTCATCGGCCGCACGGCCCTTTTGAAAAAGCGCGACGCGTCGGCGCCGACAAAGCTGGCGTGCCTGGTCCTGAACGATCCGCGTTCAGTCGCCCTGGGCTCAGAACCGGTGCGAATCGGAGGCGAGGTGGTAGGGCGAGTGACAAGCGGGGGCTACGGATACACGGTGGAGAAATCAATCGCATACGCATACGTACCATCGAACGCCTCAGTCGGAACACCGGTCGAGGTAGAAATCTTCGGCACATGGGTCCCTGGGCAAGTGACCAAAGAGCCTCTATACGACCCAACCGGAACAAGAGTGCGGGCCTAAGATCCCCTCTCCCCGTTCAGGGGCGAGGGTCAGGGAGCGCTCGGATTTCGCGAGGGCGTCCACTTCGAGGACAAGCAACTTGCTCCGAGGCGATGCGAAGCACGCCATGCACGTCAGGATGAAGAACCTGGCCGACGTAAATGCGACCGCCCTGAAGTACTACATCAAACAGGCGGCCAAGCTCGACAAGGCCTGACGCCTAGGGCACCGTCCCGGTCGGCAGCACCTCGAGGTTGATCGTGCTGGTGTGCTTGCCGCTGGAGCTCCATGACAGCGCGAATGTCCAACACCCTGCCGTGGGAAGGTCCACGATGCTCGAGCCGCCGGCGATGGTCATGACAGGCTGGGTCTGGCCCATTGGATGGGCATCAATCGCGACCCCGGCACCTGACGGCAAGTCTTTGGCTTCCCAAAGAATCTTGTTGTTCGTGCCGTTCACCCTGGGGCTGGCGCCGGCTACCAGCTCAGTCGCGAACACGTATGCGACCGTGTCTTTGCCCGTCCCGAACGCCCAGGGCACCGGCCAAGGAGCGGCCGGCTGGTTCCACCCGCCCTGCGCCCACAACGGAGGAAGGGCGTCGGTCAGCGCAGTGCCGGCGCATCCGCCGGCAAATGAATGCACGGCGACCCTCGGGCTTGGATGAGCTTGCGCCGTCGAGGCTGGAGACGGCGTGCAAGCGGCTAGAAGAACGACCAGCGCCGCGAGTCCCTTCATGTAATCCGTACACCCGTAGCTTCGCAACGGTTCCATGCCTCACGGTTTATCGGATGCCGGCACCCCGATCTGAAGCACGAGGAGCCAGCTCGCGACGATGCCGCTGGCCAGCATGATCACGCAGGCCAGCGCCAGCATTGCGAACACCCAACCCTGCTCCACATCGAGAAGCGAAAAGCCGCCAAGGCCGGCAAGGACAAACCCGAAGATGTTCCCGGCGGCCCGGAACACGGTGGCCCCTGGATGCGGCTGCTGAAACACTCGCTGGCGGGCCGTTCTCACAGAAAGGAGGACAGCTCCCGCAAACCCACCTACGCCCATGATCGCCGCCGCCACCGTGGTGAACGGCCTGGGCGTAAGGACCGCGACACCGATGAACATCACGCTCACGAAGCACCACACGGCGCTTGATGCGCGCAGCCGGAGCAGCGGCGTGCGCTCGATCTGGCGCGGATCCAGGGCGATGGCCACGAAGGTCAAGCCGGTCAGCGATGCGCCCGCTCCGACCATCCCGATATAGAGGTCGCGCCACCCGGCCGCGGTGTTCGGATCCATGGCGCAGAAGGGTAACTCCGCTCATCCATCCGGGCTTGACGAGGCGGCTGACAATGCGTTTTTCATCAACATCAGGTAGGGGACGATCACGATCAACGAAGCGATGGCCGTGGGATTCATCAATCCACCCACGCCCGCGGCGCACGAGCTGGCCGTTGAAGCGAGAAAGCATTCGGAGACCCCGCCGAAAAATGCGATGCCGGCGGTCACCAGAGCCACGGCGGAAAGAAGACCAGCCGACCACATTCCAAGAGACGCGAGCCTCTTTGCCTCACGCAGGCGCCCTTTACCGGCGAGCCGGCTGGCTGCCATCGCTAGGGCCGCCGGTAGAGCGATGGCGACCACAAGCGGCAAGATCACCAATGCGGCCAGCGGCCAGAACTGCGATGGATGGGTCATGGCGCCAGTTGAAAGATCGCCCGAAGTAGTTGCCGCGGAGCAATTGGCGAAAAGCAAGACGCTCACGCCGATCGCGAAAAGTGAGCTCCACCTGACGCCCCGCGCCGCGACACGCACCACCTCTGGCGAGTCCGCAACACCTGCGAGGGCCCGCCGCTCGTTGCGGCTTAACACAAGGACCGCGATGCAAGTCCCAACAGTGAATACGAGCAGAGCAATGGCCACGACGCCGGCCAGCGGGCTGCTTGGGACCTCCCAACCCGTTATGAGGTCGTAAACCGCCACCGCGACCGCTGCGCCCAGAGCTGCCAGCACCATCCACCGCCAACCCGCGCGGTTGGCGACAACCAGCCGTTGAGCCCACCCCGGCACCGAGGCTTTGGCGCGTGAATCTGCATCCATGCCGGGCAGCTTGCTACGAAGGCGGTGTCGAGTCCAGTCCCATCACAGTCTCGTTTTCCGTATCGCGTCGCGGTTCGCGTGCTGTTAAGGGCGCTGGTCCCACCTGACCCTTTCCGGTCACAATCCCCGAATGGTCTCAAGCGCAGAGCGAGTCCTTCGCGAGGTCTTCGGGCTGGACGAATTCCGTCCCGGCCAGGCAGACGTCGTTGCCGCGATGCTCGCCGGACGCGATGTGCTCTCGGTCGCTCCCACTGGGTCCGGCAAGAGCATCAGCTACTGGGTGCCGGCCGTCGTCGAGGGCGGTCTGACGATGGTCGTCTCGCCGCTGATCGCGCTGATGAAAGACCAGGTCGACCGCCTCACCGAGCGCGGCGTGGCCGCAGCGTTCATCAACTCGTCGGTCGAGCGTTCGGAGCAGGTCGACAGCCTCCGCAAGGCAATCGCCGGCGAGTACCGCCTCCTGTTCCTCGCGCCCGAGCGCCTCGGCCGTCCTGGGTTCATGGAGCGGCTGTCCGAGCTGCACGTGCGCCGCATCGTCGTGGACGAGGCGCACTGCATCTCCACCTGGGGACATGACTTCCGGCCCGATTACCGTCTCCTAAGCGCTGCCATTGCCGCCTGCGGCCGCCCACCGGTGGCAGGCTTCACAGCGACTGCGACGCCGCAGGTTCGAGCCGACATAGCAACCACGCTCGACCTCAAGGATCCGTTCATCTCGGTCACCGGATTCCACCGGCCCACGCTTACCCTCTCGGTGGTTCGCTGTCGCGGCGACCGCGCCAAGCGCGAGCAGCTCCGCAGCCTGCTCCCCGGCGGAGGACAGCAGGCGCTCATCTACGTGGGCACGGTCAGGGCTGCCGAAGAGGTCGCCGCCGACCTGGGCGTCGCCTGCTACCACGGCCGTCAAGAGGCGCTGTT
The DNA here is from genome assembly GCA_002404055.1 of Chloroflexi bacterium UBA4733. Next base: position 3,150 of record DHIZ01000329.1, on the reverse strand, counting down.
GCGCCGCCGCATCCAGGAGGACTTCACGGCCGGGCGCACCAAGGTCGTGGTCGCGACGTCGGCCTTCGGCATGGGGGTGGACATCGCCGGCATCCGGCGCGTGATCCACTACGACATGCCCGGCAGCCTGGAGGCGTACTACCAGGAGGCCGGCCGCGCAGGACGCGACGGGCAGCCGGCGGAATGCACGCTTCTGTACAGCCCGGCGGACCGCGACCTCCAGGCCTTCTTCATCGAGCAGTCGGGCCTGGAGGACGGCTCGCCGCTCAAAGACCATGCCTACGCGCGGCTGGCGCAGATGATGGCCTACGCCGAGATGCGCCAGTGCCGGCACGCGCGCATCGCGGACTATTTCGGCGAGCAGGGCGTGGCGCGACGTTGCAGCGCCTGCGACAACTGCCTCGCTGAGCGTCCACCGGAGCAGGCGGTGCCGGCCGACGCGGTGAAAGCCGGGCTCGCGGCGATCGCACGCTTCACCGGAAAAGTTGGCCTGGCCAACGTGGCCGCTGTCCTCGGCGGCCGGCGGACCAAGTGGTCAACAGCCCAAGAATGGGTGCGCGAGCTTCCTTTCCACGGCACCCTGAACAAATGGAGTGATGCGCGAGTCAGGCAGCTACTGGCCGAGTTGGTTGGTGCTGGTTACGCCCGCCAGAGCTCGGGCGAGTACCCCGTCGTCGAGCTCACACCGGCGGGTCGCGAGGCGGTGACGAAGGGGACGCCGCCGCCACTCACGCTGCCAGCCGAAGCGCCGAGCGCAAGCAACCGCACCGCGAATGGAGCCGACGCCCCGGTCGAGACGATGGACCGCCTGCGCCGCTGGCGCCTGGAAACCGCGCGCGCGGCGGGCGTTCCGGCATACGTAGTGTTCCACGACTCCACCCTCGCGGCGATCGCGGTCGCGCAGCCCGCGAGCCTGAACGACCTCTTACGAGTGCCGGGGGTGGGAACTTCGAAACTGAGCAAGTACGGCGAAGAAGTGCTGGAAGTGCTCCGCGGGCCCGCCTGAAGCACATTTGCGCTGCAATGTGCTACAAAGTGCTACATGCAAAGGGTCGGAATCAGAGAGCTTCGTCAAAACGCAACCGCGGTGCTGCGTCGCGTGGCGGCGGGCGAGGTCATTGAGGTGACCGACCGTGGCCGCGCCGTCGCGCGCATCGTACCCGTGCACGAGGCAAGCCGGCTCGAACAGCTTCTGACCGAGGGACGAGCGAGTCGTGCGACAGGAGATCTACTAGACATAAAGCCTATTTCGCCGATCAAGGGAAAGCCGCTTCTATCAAAGATCCTGGCTGACATGAGGGCAGATGAGCGCTGAGGTCGCCTACCTCGACACCTCGGCGGCGGTGAAGCTGTTGATGGTCGAACCGGAGTCGCCTGCTTTACGTAGGTGGCTGCGTGGTCAGCCAGAGCGCGCATCAGCGGCGCTGTTGCGAGTCGAGTTGGTGCGAGCTGTGCGCCGTGCAGGCTTGCCCCGTCTGATTCCAGAAGCCCGCAGGCTCCTGGCCGGCGTCCATCTCATCCGACTCGACGACGCGCTCCTTGACCGTGCCGGAGACCTAGATCCCACCGAGCTCCGATCGTTGGACTCGATCCACCTGGCGGCTGCAGCGAGCCTCGGAGACGACCTGGCAGCGGTCGTTTCCTACGACGATCGTTTGCTGGCCGCGGCTGCCTCTCTCGGGTTGCCGACAGCAAGGCCGTCCTGACTACGCGCGAAGACGAGCAAATGGGCTGCTGCATCCCCCTGTCCCACTCGCCGGTGGTCCTGAAGAGTCAAGCCTGCTGATTTCGCGACCGCGACCACATCATCCACCGGGCGCAGCCGGAAACCGAAAGGGGTCATCGGCATGCGCGCCATCCAGCGGAGTTAGCTAGGGTTACGGAACTGGCCCGGAGCGTCACCAGGCCCGCCCCACTGAGCGAGCGGCACCCCGTTAGACGAGAACTTCTGGATCCGATGGTTCCCGGACCCAAACGGGGCTGGCCAGGTCCCCACCAAACCGCAGCGCTATGACCGCGCGATGACGCGAGGAGAGTTCGCGGACTGCGACCAGGACCTCCTCAGTCCTCAGCTGGTCGCCCAGGTCGGCGACCTTTTCGTCCGTCGCCCAGCGATCAGCCAGAAGCTCGAAGACAAGTCGTTGCCGGCCGGCGATCCGGCCGGCGTCCCGGCCGGCGTTGACCACGATTCGCCACAGCCAGCCCTCGATTTCACCCCTGGCTGGATTGAACGTATTGAGCCCTCTGAGCGCGCGCTCGAGCGCGTCCTGAGCGAGGTCCTCGGCATCTGTGGAGTCGGTCGAGACCAGGTGCGCGAACTTGTAGACCCGTCCGGCGTAGGTTTGACAGAACGCGTCGGCAGTCAGCGGAGCGGTGGGCGCTATCCCGTCGCGCTTGTCCACCAGCAGTCCGGTGGAAGCGTTGTCCACATCAGATCTACGGTCTGGTGCCAGAAAACCTAACGACCGCCCGACAGACCGGCCCACGGCGCGTACATCATGGTCCCTGCAGAGCCGCTTGCCCTACCCTCGGAGATAACCCTCGAACTCAGATTCCACTGCAGTCCTCTCCATGCGGTCGAAGTGTTTTGCCGCATAAGCGTTGAAGTCGAAGTCCAACTCGGAGATCCCGCTCTGCAGCACGCCCCACATCGCCTCGCGAAAGTCCGACATGAAGCGCATCAGCCGCAGGGCAGCAAGATCTGAATCGCGCTCGGTCCCGAAGTAGGCGGCCAGCAGCCGCCGGTCGTCCTCGACCCCGAACTCGTGGTTCACGGAAAAGTTCGCGAGGTCGAAGAACCGGTCGCCCATCCCCGCGTACTCCCAGTCGACGATCCGGATCGCGCCGTCGTCGAGGAAGTTGGCGTTGAGCAGGTCGTTGTGGCACGGCACCAGCGGCTGCGGGCCCCGCGCCGAGCGAATCCGCTCCGCCACCTCGTGCGCGCTGCCAAAGGCGGCGGGGATGGTCACTCCGTTTGCTTCAGCCTCAGCCCGGTACACATCAACCACCGCGTGGGCGTCGAAGCGACCCGGGATCGCCCGCGCCGCATGTAGCGTGCGCAGCGCACCCGCCACGCGGGATAGGGTGGACGGGCTGCGCATCTCCTCGAGAGGGATGGGGCGGCCGTCGATGAACCGAGTCACCAGCCAG
>DHIZ01000298.1 GCA_002404055.1 Chloroflexi bacterium UBA4733 | reverse complement strand
TGGCTGTGGCGCAGCCAGTGCGGCGTCACGGCCAGGTCGATGCCGGCGTGCACGGCGGCGTGGCGCACGATCCGGCGGACCTGGCTCTCCGACAGCCGGCCGCCCAGCCGCGAGACGAACACCGGTTCGCCGCCGGCGCGGGCGCCCAGGCCGCGCAGCTCGCGCCAGGCGCGCGCCGGCAGGAGGATATGGCGCGTCTTCGCCCCCTTGCCGTAGATGTTGAGCTGGGCGCTCTCGCCGCGCGGCTGCACGTCCGACCAGGTGAGCGCGCAAAGCTCCGACACCCGCACGCCGGCGCCGTAGAGGCAATAGAGGATCGCCCGGTCGCGGGGATCCGTCGCCAGCGCCAGCATGCGCTGCACGTCGGGCTCGTCGAGGATGTGGTCGGCGAGCGTCTCGCGGTGGGGCGGCAGGCGCAGGGGCTTGCCGACGTCGAACGGCAGGTAGCCCAGGCCGTGGGCGTAGCGCAGGAGGCTCTTGATCGCCGCCAAGGTGCGCCCCTGACTGGACGCGGCGAGCGGTGACAGCGCGTCGGCGAAGGCCTGCAAGTCGGGCAACGTCACCCGGGCGAGCGCCTTGCCCACGAAGGCCCGGAAACGCGCTACGTCGCCGGCGTAGGCGCGTACCGTGTGGGCGGTGCGACCGTGCAGCCACATCGCGACGAGCTGGTCATCGGTCGGGACCGAGGGGACGGCCGGCTCGGCAACCGACGCCACAATGGCCATGCGTTTCCCCCTCGCCAATGCGCGATAAGGCTACTTATCATCCCTAGTGTAGCAGGCAACCGGAAGCGTTGACGGGGCTTTCCGTGAGCAAGCAACGGCACTTCTCTTGCATGCACGGATGTCCGTTAACCAAGGAAGCGTACGGCACGCTCCAGGCCCGTTGCGGACCATGATGGGGTACAGCCAAGATCCGTGTAAAAGAGGCCGTAGCGGGATGAGCTGCTGGTGGTCGGCGATCGACGGGCAGGAAGCCGAGGGTTTTGACGCGATCTGCAGCGGTGAGCCAAGTGGCACCACGGGTGGTTTCCAGCCGCGCATGCCCCAGGAGTTCGGCGACCAGGAGCAGATCGGCGCCGCCGCGCACGAGCGTGGCGGCGAGCAGGACCAAGAACTGGCGCACCTTCGAGACGTAGGTGTGTCATGTCTCTGCCGCCAGCGGTGCCGCCGCGAGCACCGCTGTGTAGTCGTCGAGGACGGCGACCAGGTGCATGGGGAGGGGTGTGGTTATTCTCGGAAGTGGATTCGGAAGCCTGCATCGGCCCGTGAGGCATCTTCTCGGAAGTCATCGTGCTGAGCTTCCTTCCGAGAACGCCTCTTCTCGGAAGTTTCGTCGACCCGTGCCCTTGCCAGGAGAACCGCTACGGCCTCTTTTACACGTATCTTGGCTGTACCCCCAATAGGCGTCCGTTGCCATGGTCTCCTCCATACCCGAAGCGTCCGCCACGGGGGCATCCTGTGCCATCATAGCGCGCCTGGTGGCGGAGCGGCAGCAATGACTGGCGACGTTCGCGGAAACGGCGGGCCTCGCCTCGTGCCCTCCGCGCACCTCGAGTGGCCAACTCCTTCCTCCCACCACTGAAGCGCCTTTCTGGCATTCCACCGTGTCTCTCCTCGCTGTTGATGCGCCTCTCATGCGGATTACATGGACTTCTAACAAAAACTCCTTGCATCTAGCGCGTCGTTGCGGTAGAAAATGCACGCCAGCGATGCGGAGACATTGACGACGCCCTCCGCATCGACGATGCACAAGCAAGGAGGTGCAGCCCATGGCAGTCATGCAACGTCCTCGGTCCGAGCAGTCCAGCGGACTGGCCAACCGCCAGCAGGAAGGGGCGGTGCCGCTCAATCAGGTGATGCAGCGGCTCTTCCAGGACAGCGTGCTCTTCCCTTCAGTGTTCGACGGCTTCGGGAGCGCGGCCGGAGGGGGCGGCACCAACCTGTGGGAGAGCGGCGACAGCTACACCATCCAGGTAGCGCTGCCAGGGATGCAGGCAGACTCGATCCAGGCGACGGTGGAGCAGGACGTGCTGACGGTGCGGGGAGAATCCGTCGTGCAAGCGCCGGAGCAGGCGAAGGCCCTCTGGCAGACCTTTGGTGGGGAGGCTGCCTACCGCATCCAGTTGCCCGGTGACGTGGAATTGGGGCAAGCGGAGGCCAGTTATGAGGACGGCATCCTGACGATGCGGCTGCCCAAGGCGGCGCGCGCCCAGGCCCGCACGATCAAGGTGACGGCCAAGTAGGCTGATCGCTGCCTGGACTACGGCGGATAGGACCGCGTCAGTGCGGTCCATCCGCCGTATGGAGGCCCGTGTCCCGGCGGTTGCGAGCGAGGGGGCGCACGCCTCTTACGAGGTGGGCGTGGGCGCGGTCAACGGCCCAGCGGTTGGCGTCACCACCCACCAGATCTTACCGACGCCCTGGCCGGTGGTATCGCCCGGCGCGGCATCCTTGGCGAAGTAATACAGCGGCATATTGTCATAAGTTACCTGGGTGGCGCTGTTATCCGTCCGCGTGATGGTGCCGAGCGTGCCTGGCGTTCCCGCCGGCAGCGTGAGGGAGCCGGTGGCGCTGAAGGCGGGCCAGACGGCCAGGCAGCCGCCGGTGCAGGTGCTCACCCCCGCCGTATCCTTGGTGTACCAGTAGAGGGTGCGACCGGCAGCATCGGTCAACAGTTGCCCCAACTTGGGATCGGTGCGGACCAGCACCGTGGTCGCCGTCGTGCCGCTCGCTGTCGCGGCCGCCGAAGTGGTCGGGGAGGCCGAGGTCGTCACGGCCGCAGCGGACGACGTGGTGACCGGTGCAGCGGAGACAGTAGTCGCTGCCGAACTCGTGGCCGCCGACGATGTGGTGACGGCCGGCGAGGTGGTGAGGGCCGTTGTGCCGCCTGACGTCACGGCGGACGTGGTGACGCTCCCGCCGCAGCCCGAGAGGGCGAGCGTGAGAGCGAGGACGGGGACAAGGGCCCGCTGGCGGCGGAACAGCGCGATGCGGTGCATGTGACGTGATCTCCTTTCCCAGCACGACGAACCGAACCCGAGGCGCTGCGTACCAGCATAGCAGACGCCCATATGGACCACCGTACCGGCACTTGGGCACGACTCAGCGGCTGGTGGCGCGCAGCGTGTACTGGACCGCCGAGCCGAAGGTGTCGACGACCAGCGTGGAGGCGCCGCTGGCGGCGATGGGCGCCGTCTGGTGGCAGGCCTGCTCGTTGGAGCAGAGGGTCGCGCCCTGGAAGTCGCCGAGCGTCTGCGTGACGGTGGTGGCGGTCGGCGGCAGGAGCAGGACGCGATAGTCGGCGTGGGTGGCATCGGTATCGACCTGGAGCGTCTGGCTGGCGCGCAGCGCCACGGCATAGACATCGCGGCGTTTGGTGGCGAGGTCGATGACAGACGTGACCGTCGCACCCAGGCGCAGCGGCGTGCCCGGCAGGTCGTTCGCCACCGTGCCGGCGAGGTTGATCACACCTGGTCCGACCGTGAGCGGCAACGCAGCGGTGCGCAGGGTGTAGCGGATGCCCGGGCCGTAGGCCTGGAGCACCAGCAGGTCGGTCCCGGTGGCGGCGATGGGGATTGTTGCAGTGCAATCCCGTGTGCTGGTGCAGAGGATGGCGCCGCCGGCGCCGCTGAGGGCGCCAGGCGGGTCGAGGGTGACGCCGTAGGCGAAGTTGGTGGCAGTGACGGTCACCTGGAGGCGCTGGCCGGCCTGCAGCGGGAGGGCGTAGACGTCGCGGGGCTTGGCAGCCTGATCGATGACGGAGGTGACCGCGCCGTTAGGCTGGAGGGGTGTGCCTGGCAACGTGCTGGCGACCGTGCCGGCAAGGTCGGTCGGGGCGGCGGTGGGACCGACCGGTCCGTCGACCAGGGTGCCCGAGGTTGATGTGACTGCGGCGTGGGGTGTAGCCGTCGCCAGGACGACCGAGACAGCGGTGGTGGAGACAGTGGTCGGCGAGGGCGTCATGGTTGCGCGTGGCACGGAGGTGCTCGCCACCGGCGCTGGTGACGTTGGCACGGCCAGCGACGGGGAGCGGCTGCCGCGCGCGAGCGCCACGGCCGTAACGGCCCCACCGAGCAGGGCGGCCAGGATGGCAACGACAAGGAGCAGGCCCCAGGAAGGCCGGCCGCGCGCCAGCGGGAGGCCCGCTCCTGCCGGTTCGACCACGGCACGGCGCGCGAGCGGACGGGGCGTGTCTGCGCCATTGGCTGGATGGCCTGCCGGTGGGACGGGGCCATCCGGCACCTGCAACTCGCCCCGCCGCCAGCGCACGATGGCGGCGCGGTCGCGCTCGAAGGCTGCCGGCGCTGCTGGCTCATCCTCTGGCGGTTCGGCCGACTCCGGCGGTTCGGGTGGCGAGGACGCTGCGGCGCCTTCCTCATCTGTCGCCAGTTGCGGTAAGGCCAGGCAGAAGAAGACCAGCTTGCGCTGGCGCAGGTTGTCGCGTTCCTCCACGAGGCCCAGCTTGGCGTAGATGCGCTGG
>DHIZ01000202.1 GCA_002404055.1 Chloroflexi bacterium UBA4733 | reverse complement strand
CCGGTGTGGCCAAGTCCGCGGCCCGACAGTTGCGGCACGGCCACGCCGAATACTGCTACCAGGGGCGCCAAAGGCAGGGTGATCTTGTCCCCGACGCCTCCGGTGGAATGCTTGTCGCTGGTAGCCTTCACGCCGCCATCGGGCCGCCGGAGGCCGCTGAAGTCCATCCGCTCCCCCGAGGCGATCATGGCGGCAGTCCAGCGCGAAATTTCGGCCCGGTCCATGCCGTTGAGCAGGATGGCCATGTTCAATGCGGCCATCTGCTCGTCGGCGATGACGCCGCGGGTGTAGGCATCGATGGTCCAGTCGATCTGTTCGGGGCTCAGGACGCCACGGTCCCGCTTGGTCCGGATGATGTCGACGGCGTCGAATGCTTCAGTTAACACTGGAGTCCTCCAAGTTTTGCGGACCAAATGCGTCGGGCAGCACCTGGTCCATGGTTTTGATGCCTTGCGTGGTCATGAGCTCCATATCGGGCGCGCGGAATTCATAGAGAAGCTGGCGGCAGCGGCCACACGGCATCAGCACGTTGCCGGTGGAGTCCACGCAGTAGAAGGCGCGCAGCAGACCGCCGCCGGTCATGTGCAGGTTCCCCACGAGTGCGCATTCAGCGCACAGGGTGAGCCCGTAGCTGGCGTTCTCGACGTTGCAGCCGCTGACCAGCCGTCCGTCCGCGGTGAGGGCCGCGGCCCCTACCGGGAACTTCGAATACGGAACATAGGCCTTTTTCATGGCGGCCGTCGCCGCCTCCTTCAGTTGTTCCCAGTCGACGGTGGTTGAGCCGGATCCGATGGTTGAGCCCGCCGAAACCCCGTTCTGTTCCACGGCCATCAACCCTTGACATACGGGACGCCGCTGGCCGCCGGCGGTCTGGAGCGCCCGACGAGCCCTGCCACCGCGATCACCGTCAGCGCGTACGGCAGCATTGCCATGAACTGGCTCGGAACCGGCGAGCCGATGATCGTGATGATGCTTTGGAGGTTGTCCGCGAACCCGAAGAGGAGCGCGGCCAGGAATGCGCCGATCGGGTTCCAGCGGCCAAAGATCATGGCCGCCAGGGCGATGTAGCCGCGGCCGCCGGACATGTCCTTGCTGAACGCGTCCACGGAGACCAGGGTGAAGAACGAACCGCCGATGCCGGCGACTGCCCCTCCCATTAGCACGTTCCGGAACCGGGTCCGGTTCACGTTGATGCCCACGGTGTCAGCCGCCTGCGGATGCTCGCCCACCGCCCGTACGCGCAGTCCCCATTGGGTGTGGAAGAGGCCGACATAAACCACGATGACGGCCGCGTACATGAGGTACCCCACGAGGGACTGGTGAAAGAGAATAGGTCCGACGATGGGGATGTCCGCCAGGAACGGGATGTCTACCGGTTCAAGCCTGCCAGGTTTGTTGAGGTGTTCGGGGTCGGCGGTCAGCAGGGTGGAAAACAGGAAACTGGTCAGGCCGCTGACCAGAACGTTCAGCACAACGCCGACGATGATCTGGTTCGCCAGGTATTTGATGCTGACTATGGCCAGGACAAGCGACACCAGGGCGCCGGCGACGGCTGCGGCCAACAGGCCCGCGTAGACGTTGCCTGTCATCGTCGCCACGACGGCGGCCGAGAAGGCGCCCAACAGCAGTTGCCCTTCGATGGCGATGTTCACTACGCCTGCGCGCTCGCACAGCACGCCCGACAGCGAGCCGAAGACGAGCGGGACGGCGAGCGTCACGGAACCTGCCAGCAGGCCCCCGAGCGAAATTGAAGGTTCGCTGTCCCGGCCTCCTGCGACTATCCACACCAGAAACCCGACCAGAAAGACGACAGCGAATGTTCCGCCGAGCCAGCGGGGTGTTCGCCGGCCCTGCACTGTCAGCACCACGGCGTATGCGGCCAATGCCAGGAGGATGACTGAGCAGGTCCAGCCGGCTCCCCTGGAGGGCGCAACGACTTTTTCCACCTGGGCGACGCCAAGGGCGGCGAGGCCAAGGACCACCACTGCGGCTACGGTGGCCGCCGGAATCCAACGGTCCACTGCGGCCTCCTGCCGGCGCCGGCTGACCCAAAGGTAGCCGAGGTAGCCGGCGGCTGCCAGCGCCACAGCAAGAGTCACCCAGGCTGCGGTATTCGAGGCGGTCGGGTCGCGTTCCTCCGCGATCCGGAAACCGGCGAGTTTGTCATTGGCGAGGAAGCCAAAGAGGATCGTGCCAAGAACGGCAAGCAGCCCCAGTCCGATCCCGGCCTTCCAGCTGACCAGTCCCGAGGCACTGCCCCGGATGGCGGCGGACGCCGCGCCGGCAGCGCCAGTGCGCGGCTGGCTGGCGGGAGGTTGGGTGGTGGCGCTCATGCGGCGGCTCCGCTCTTCAAGCCGGCGGTCTTTGAACCGGCGGTCGCACTGGGTGTTGTCTTCTTCTTACGGGGATTAAGTCCGAATATGGCCCGGACCAGCGGGGGCGCCGCGATAAAGAGCACAATCAGCGACTGGATGACCAGCACAATGTCTATCGGAGTCTGCGTCTGGGCCTGCATGGCCACGCCGCCGGCCCGGAAGGCGCCGAAGAGGAGTCCCGCGAAAAAAGTACCCCACGGCGTCGAACGTCCCAGCAGGGCGACCGTGATGGCGTCGAAGCCGATGGAGGCCGCGACACCGCCCGAGAGGTATTTTTCGGTGCCTGACACCTGGGCGATGCCGGCCAGGCCCGCGAGGGCGCCTGCGATCGCCATGACCAGGATAGTGCTCCGGGCGACGTTGATGCCTGCGGTCCTGGCAGCATTGGGATTGGCGCCTACGGCACGGAATTCGAACCCGACAGTTGAGCGGTTAAGCAGCCACCAAACAAAAGCTGTGGCCAGGACCGCGACCAGGAAACCGGCGTGCAGCCGGAACTGGGGACCGAGGAGCTCGGGGAACAGGGCGTTCGGATCCAGAAACGGGGAAATCGGGTTGGTGGAACCCTTGCGCTGGAAAGCGGGTGTTGTCAGCAGGAACAGCAGCAGGAAGTTTGCGATGTAGTTCAGCATGATCGTGACAATCACTTCGTGGGCTCCTGTGCGTGCCTTCAGCAGTCCCACCACGCCGCCCCATACTGCGCCCCCGATCAGTCCGGCAAGCATGACCACCAGGAGGTGCAGTCCCGCAGGCAGGTGCCATGCAAAGCCGGTGTAGGCACCGAAGAGGGCGCCGAAGATAATCTGGCCCTGGGCGCCGATGTTGAATAGGCCTGCCCGGAAAGCCAGCGCCACGCCCAGGCCCGCGCAGATGAGCGGCGTGGACACCGTCAGCGTCTCAGTGATCGGGTACATCTGTGCCGCGAAATCAGCCCCGGCCCAGTTGAAAATGGACCCTTGGACCAAGGCTACGTAGGGGCGGAAAACCTCGCCGAGAAGGTCTCCCGGCTGCGCGAAGAAGTATCCTGCAGTCGCCGCAACCCGGGGGTTTGTGACCGCCATCAGGATGCCGCCCAGGACGATCGCCAGGACCACTGAGAGCACAGAAACCGTGGCGTTACCGGTAAAGATGCGGCG
>DHIZ01000223.1:25865-35749 GCA_002404055.1 Chloroflexi bacterium UBA4733 | reverse complement strand
CAGAGGTGAAACACACCCCAATCATTCTTGACGACATGGTCGGGCCATTGGTCAATCGGCTTGTCCGTGTTCCTGGCTACTGGCAGGACCGGGGAGGCACGGCGGACTTTGTCCTTACGGACATTCAACTCGTCGAACCTGAACAAGACGCTCTGCCGCTATGACGCCGGCGATCCAGACGATACGAACGCAACTCGCTCGTGGCTAACCGGCGCGGCCCAGGCGAAGGCTCCGTCTCTCACCCTATTCTCGCGACAGTTTGTGCAGCGGGTCTTTGGCCGCTTTTCCGCCCGCCTCGCCCCTGACCTGGATCACCAGTATTGAAGTATTGACCCGAGCGATGCATTTGTGTACCATGCTGTGGTGAGGTTTCTGTGGGATGCTGAGAATATGGCGCCGTTGCAAATGGGTGTTCCGTCAGTGTGATCTACGACCCCATTGCCCAAGAGCCTCTTCGTGTGATCACGGCCTATCCAATTCGCCAGCACGCTCTTGAGCGCATCCGTGGGGAGGTGCAGCCATACCTTGCTCAAGCAATGAGTCGAGGAACGTCTCTCCGGCGAGAAAGTCGTCAGCGTTTGCCGGGTGGCCGCCGTTCTGAAGCCGCTCCAGCATCTCCTCGAGGCCGAAGACGCACGACCGGCAGGCCGGCGCTAGGCGCGGTCGCCCAGCACAACCTGCGCCTCATCCATCCGTGAATTGACAACGGCGGTGGCTCAGCAGAGCCCCACACGGTATTATCAGACGCACCCAAGTCTGGGGTCCGTGGCCGTTCCTTGATCTGCAGCGAAGGTTTCTCCCGTTAGGGGGAAACCTGGCGAGTAGTGCGAGCCGGAAGGGGTTCCTCCGCACCCGACGGGCGCAATGATTCCACGGACCGTCGTAGCTTTGCACGGGAGGATTCACCATCGACACATCCGATCAGCGCACTGACTACACATCACCAGCCACGGAGGAGATCCTCCAACGGGCAGCGGCGGCTCTACGGTCCAACAACATGGACGTGGTCATCGTCGGTACTGCCGAGGAGGCGCGCCGTGAGGTGCTGGAGCGCATCCCGGCCGGCGCCGAAGTACACTCCGGCAAGTCGAAGACGCTGGAGGAGGCGGGGATCTTCGCCGAGCTGTTCGAGTCCGGTCGCTACGATTCGCTGCGGGCGCGCTACATGAAGATGGACCGGCAGACGCAGGGCCGCGAGATCCGCAAGCTCATTGCGGCTCCGGACTTTATGCTGGGCAGCGTGAACGCGCTCACGGCAGACGGCGATCTGGTGATCGCCTCCGCCACCGCCGGCCAGCTCGGCCCCTATGCCGGCGGCGCCGGCCGGCTGATCCTCGTCGTCGGCAGCCAGAAGATCGTGCGCGACCTCAAGGAGGCGCTCCGGCGCATCGACCAACACGTCTTTCCCTACGAGGACGCGCTGGTGCGAGCACGGATGAACAGCGGAACCTTCATGGGGAAGGTGCTGATTATGCGGCGGGAATGGATCGCCGGCAGGGTCACCGTCATCCTGGTCCGGGAGCCTGTTGGCGTATAACGCTTTTCGCCCGGTCACGGTATCAGTGCCGCACTTGCCCGTTGTGCGATAATCCGGCGAACACTGGCGGACGTTCACCTATGGAGTAAGCGGTTATGTCACCTACCTATGACAACCATCAGATCAAACCATTGGAGGTCCGGTTCCCGGAGGCTCGCGTCCCGACGAACATCGAGGAGTATCTGTTCGATCTGCAGGGCTTTGTGCTGTTGCGCGGCGCGCTCAGCCCGGAACTGGTTGCGGCGGCGAACGCCTGCGTCGACAAGATACCGCGGTCGCTGCCGCGCGACGGTTGGTACGGTTACGTGCAGCGCGAGGACCACACCGAGCAGCGGGGGATCAGCTACCAGCAGGTCTACGAAGCAGGCGAGCCGTTCGAGCAACTGATTGATCACCCCAGCTACATCAACTACCTGTTGCGGTTCGTCGGCGGGCAGAACACGTTTGATTACCACCATGGCCCGTTGTTCATTGACGAGGACTTCTTTTCACTCCGTGGACCGGGTGAGGCGATCTTTCTGCACGGCGGCGCCCACAATCGCAGCAAGCGGGTGCAGTATCGCTACCACAACGGGCGGTTCATGTGCGGCCAGGTCAACGTGTTGATGGCGTTTACCGATATTGGACCCGGCGACGGCGCCACCATGGTGATCCCCGGCTCGCATAAGTCGAACATCATCCACCCGGCCTTCCTGCGGTCGATGGGGCAAGTGAGCGCGGATGGAGTTGCACGGTCGGCGGAAGATACCGAAGGCGCTATCGAGGTATATATGCAGGCCGGCGATGCGCTCGTGTTCGTGGACGCCTGCTGCCACGGCTCTGCCCGGCGGGTCAATCCGGGAGAGCGGCGCATCGCCGTCTACCGCTACGGCTCAGCCTGGAATCGCACACGCTTTGGCTATGAACCGTCGGCGGCACTCCTGGAGCGGCTGAACCCTTTTGCCCGCGAGGTGATCCAGACCGAGCGTCACCCCCTGCGCCATCCGCCAGCGGAGGCGCTCCTGCCGATCTGAAGCGGCACGGCGGCGGGTGATCAGGCCATCGGACGGTTGAGTTGATCGGAGGAGGTCGGCATGAACAACCAGACAGGCCCGCGGCGGACGCACGCCAACCCCGGCATGGAGGCGTTTTCACGCTGGGTCAGCGGCACCGGGCGGGGCCAGGCCCTTGGTCACTGGGTGAGCCGGATCGTGGCTCTACCGCAGTTGCGTCGCCGGACCTCGGGCGCGATCCCCTGGAGCCCACTGCAACGGCCGCTTCGGGAGGCGACCGTCGCCCTGGTCACGACGTGTGGTGTCCACCTGCGAGAGGACCGCCCATTCAAGCTCTCCGGTGACGACACGTTCCGCGTCATCCCCCGCACGGCGGAGACCGACGACCTGGCCATCACGCACCAGGGCTATGACCGAACCGACGCCCTGCGCGACATCAACCTCGTTTTCCCTTTGCAGCGGCTCCGAGAGTTGGCGGCCGAGGGCGTGATCGGTCGGGTGGCCGACCGGCACTACGGGTTGGGCCTGGCGGATAAGGTGGACGAGATGGTGGCGACGGGGCGGGAGGTCGGCCGCCTCCTGAAGCGCGACCACGTCGACCTGGCTCTGTTCGTCCCTGCTTGACCCATCTGCACGCGGTCCGTGGGACTGCTTGCCCGTGAGGTGGAGGCCGCCGGCGTGACCACGGTGGGCCTGGCCCTGGTCCGGGAAGTGGCCGTTGCCGCGCACGCGCCCCGTCTGCTCTACGTCCACTGGCCTTTCGGCCACGCGCTGGGTGAGCCGGGCAAGGTCGATCAGCAACGCACGGTACTGCGGGATATGCTCTCGCTGGCGCGGCGCGCCCCACAGCCCGGCCTGGTTTTGGACCTGCCCTACCGCTGGCGCCGCGAGACGTACCCGCCGATCACCGACTGGACGTCGGACGGCGAGGCGTTCGAGGCAGCCCTGGCGCGCGCCCTGGAGGCGGCGACGCCTGTCGGAGCTACCTCTTTGCGTAGTGACGCCGCCAGATGAGCCGGTAGATCGGGACCCAGATCGGGATGCGGTTGACGATGGGGATGAACGGCGTCAGCACCAGCCCCAGGCTCAGCACCGCCATCGTGAGCACGACCAGCAGGTCGGCGTTGGCCGCGCCGCTGTAGGGGGGGACCTGGTACCACAGGGTGTAGAGCCAGAGCCAGGCCTGGCCCGGGTAGTTGCCCGTCTCGTTCATCATGCCCCACTGGCTGCCGAGCAGGTGCTGATCGCCGGCCAGCCCGCTCAGGTAGCCCCCGTCGCCCATGAACAGCAGCGGTCGGCTGTAGTCGGTCTGATAGAAGTGGCCGTCGCTGAGGAGCGCGCCATCGATCGCGCCCACCCGGGCCAGCTCCAGATAGTTCGTTAGCATGGTCGGCAGAGGGCCGTAGTCACCGGCCGCCACGACCACCTGCCCGCTCTGGACTTTGGCGTCCTTGAGCGCCTTGCCCTCGGCGTCCAACCAGGCTTGCTGCTGCTTGGCGTTGGCTGCCGTGTAGGTCGCGAGTGCGGCGGCGAGGGCCGGGTTGCCGACGCCGGCTTGCTTGAGCGGCTGGAGCACGAAGTCTTGCGCGGCGTCGACCGGCGAATGGACGCCGGCCCACGCCTGGGGGGCGAAGAAGCCGATGCTCTGGATCGATGCCGAGCCATCGTTGTAGGGCGGCCCGTAGCCGGAACTGGTGGTCGTGCCCGCCAGTTCACCCACCGCGGTGGTGACGAGGTCGACCGGGTCGGCCTGGGCCCAGCTCTGGATCGTCTCCGGCTTCACGTCGGGCGACGACAGGAACGCCGCCAGGCCGACCATCAGCACGAACGTGGCGCCCAGCGCGATGACCAGCTCACGCACGAGGTCGTAGGGGGCCATGCGCACGCCCCGGTAGTACTCGGTCTGATCGACGGCGCTCATCCCACCTGTCCCTTCACCGGTCGCTCGATCGGCTTGACGACGCCGCGCATGCGGACCATAGCGAGGTGCAGCGCTACCAGGAAGGTGATCGTGATCGGGATCAGCAGCACATGCATGCCGTACATCTGACCGAAGTTCAGGACGTTGAAAAGGCTGCCCAGGCCGGTCGCGTTGATGGCGTCTTTGGCGTTGATGGCGATCCACTGGGCGTCGAAGTTCTGCTGGGACACGTAACCGGTGAAGGCTGCCACGATGCTGATCAGGAAGGTGACGGCGCCAACCATCCAGGTCGGTGCGCGGCCGTCCCGCCAGCCGGCAGCGAAATACTGGCCCCACAGGTGCAGGACCATGAAGATGAAGAACAGTTGCACCGCCCACAGGTGGAGGCTGTTGACGAAGTGACCGACGCCGACCTCGTGCCACCACTGCGGTCCGAAGAAGGCCAGCACGACACCGCTGGCGATGACCCAGACGAGGGCCGCGGTGGCGACCACGCCGAACACGTAGACCCAGGAACCGACGTAGGTCGGCTGCCGATCCGGCAGCAGGTGCTCGGGAGGAAGCCGCCTGACGAGGAACTCGCGCAACGCCGTGGTCCAGCTTCCCGTAACGGCGCGGTCGGTGGCTTGCTTGGAGTTCATTGTGGTTCGCCCCCGTCGTCGTGGCGCGGGAACGGCAGCACGAGCGCGGCCACGAAGACCACGACCATGCCGGCGATCAGGATCAGGTTAGGGACCGAGATCACGATGAAGCCCCAGTGCAGGTAGGCCGCGGGATTGTTCATACCGATACCCTCCTTACTCTCTAATTGGGGATTCAAGTCGGGGCAGGCCCCCGCTGATTCCCGTTCTGGTCGAGCAATATTTGATGCTTGCGGGAAGTGTACCACCGTGGGCCTCCCTGTTCCGCTACCTCCTCGCCTTTTAGATGTTTACCGGCACGGGCACGCCGAGACGGGCCGGGCAGCATGGCAGATGCATGGCTGCCATAATGGCACCGTGATATGGAAACGAGACTGAAGACCTTGTCTAGCATTCGCGCCGCATGCCAGTGCATCGGCATGGCTCAATGACTACCCGCCCGTTTGACGTGATCGTCGTTGGCGTTGGCGGTATGGGCAGCGCCACCGTCTACCAACTGGCCCGGCGCGGCATGCGCGTGCTCGGGTTGGAACGCTTCGACATTCCGAACGATATGGGCTCGTCGCACGGTGTCACGCGCATCATCCGCCTGGCCTACTTCGAGCACCCATCCTATGTGCCGCTGCTGCGTCGCTCCTACGAGCTCTGGCGGGAGTTGCAGCAGGCGGCGGGGGAGACGCTGCTCCACATCACCGGCTCGGTTGACGCCGGCACACGGGAGAGCAAGGTTTTCCAGGGGTCGCTTCGGTCCTGTGCCTTGCATGATCTACCACACGAGGTGTTGACGAGTGCCGAACTCACGCAGCGCTTTCCGGGCTACCGGTTACCGACTGATGTCATGGCGGTGTTTCAGCCGGATGGCGGGTTCCTACTGCCGGAACGCTGCGTCGCTGCCCACGTCGGAGCAGCGCAGGCCCTGGGAGCGGAGGTACACAGCCGCGAGCAGGTGCTTGGCTGGGAGCCGCTGGGCGACGGCGTGCGCGTGCGTACCAATCTCGGCAGCTACGAGGCAGCGCGCCTGGTGGTGACGGCCGGCGCCTGGGCGAGCACACTTGTTGATCGGCTCGCCGGCCTGGCGCAAGCGGAGCGCCAGGTGGTGGGCTGGTTCCAACCCCGGCACCCTGAGAGCTTCGCGGAGGGTCGCTTTCCCGTGTTCAATGTCACTGTGGAGGAAGGACACTTTTACGGCTTCCCGGTCTTCGGCGTGCCGGGCTTCAAGGTGGGGCGTTACCACCACCTCCAGGAGCAAACCGATCCAGACCAACTAGACCGTGGCTGCTACGAGCGCGACGAGCGGGTGCTGCGCAGCTTTGCCGAGCGCAACTTTCCCGACGGAGCGGGGCCGACCGTAAACCTGCAGGTCTGTCTCTTCACGAATAGCCCCGACGAGCACTTCATCATTGATGTCCACCCGGACTATCCGCAGGTGTCCATCGCCGCCGGCTTCTCCGGCCACGGATTCAAGTTCTGCAGCGTGGTGGGCGAGATCATGGCGGATCTGGCTTTGGAGGGTGCAACCCGGCACGACATTAGGCTGTTCCGGCTGGGGCGGTTTAGATGATCCAGCAGGGCCGCGATTGCGATCGGCGGCCAAGTGACGAGGGCGACTGCGGTCGCTTGACAGGGTGAGCACGGTTGCGCATCCCCGGCGTCTCAGTGCCCCGCCCTATCATCCATCCCCTATCGCAACCGCCCTCCCCCACCAAGCGACCGCAGTCGCCCTCGTCACTTGGCCGCCGATCGCAATCGCGGCCCTGCTCGGGGGGACCTTTGTCAGCCCTCCAGGCGGTGCGCCGTCAGTACCTCCTCATTCAAGGTGATGCCCAGACCTGGCCCGGTCGGGACGACGAGGGCGCCGTCACGAAAGGTGAAGGGTGTCATGAGCAGGTCGCGTTGCTGGGGCGGCTCCTGATGGGGCACAGCCCGCTCTTGCGCCAGCAGGTTGGGGATGCCGGCGTCGAGTTGCAAGGAGGCGGCCAGTGAAACGGGCCCGTACCAACTATGGGGCGCCAGTTGCACGTAGGCGCTCTCCGCCATGGCGGCGATGAAGCGGGCCTCCAGGATGCCGCCACAGTGGGCAACATCGACCTGGATGATCTCGGCAGCCTGGGCGGCCAGCAGCTCGCGGAAGCCCCACTTGGTATAGAGGCGTTCCCCGGTGGCGATCGGCACGTTGACACAGGCGCGCACCTTGGCCAGGGCCGCGACGTTCTCCGGCGGTACCGGCTCCTCGTAAAAGAACGGCGCAAACTCCTCCAGCGCTCGGCCCACCGTGATGGCCGCCGCCATGCTGAACTTGGCGTGGCTGTCGATGGCGACATCAACATCGGGACCGACAGCGTCGCGCACCGCCCGGACAATCGCCATGGCCTGCCGCAACTCCGGCGGTCGCAAAGTGCCGCGCACCGCCCCAAAGGGATCGATCTTCACGGCGCGGTAGCCGCGTTCGACGGCTTCGGCGGCGCGTTCGGCGTACGCTTCCGGCGCACTCAGGCCGGCGAAGAACATGTGGTTGGCGTACACCGGTACGCTGTCGCGCAGCTTGCCGCCCAGCAGTTCATAGACCGGCAGACCGGCCAGCTTGCCCTTGATGTCCCACAGCGCGTGCTCAATGCCGCTCATCGCGCACAACAGCAGGGGGCCGCCGCGCACGTTGAAGTGGCGCGTGTAGGTCGTTTGCCAGATCTCCTGGATGCGGCTGGGATCCTGACCCAGCAGTGAGTCGCCGACCCGCCGTAAGACTGCGGCGGCCATGAACGGCTCCGTGGTCGTGCTTTCGCCGATGCCGCTCAGTCCAGCGTCGGTGTTCACCCGCACGAACAACCAAACTCGGCCAAATCCCGCATCAAAGAGTATGGGTTCGACAGAGGTGATCTTCATCGTGTGTCCAATCTGCTGTAGGGCCGCGCCGAGGTGGCCCGCCTCGCGCCAGAGCATACTGCACAGGAGTTGCCGCTTTCCTCCGCACTACTTTGCATCACCCCCCCTCCTGGCCTTCTGGCAGGTCTCTTGACGGAGCCAGCGTGTGGCGCCATGCTAGCGCGTATGTACTTACCGAGCATGCAGTTGACCGATCAGGTGGCGCTCGTGACCGGTGCTGGAAGCGGCATCGGACGCGCCATCGCCCTGGCGCTTGCTGAAGCAGGCGCCCACGTTGTCACGACCGAGCTGCCTAACCTCCTCGAGCGAGCCGCAGACGTGAGTGACCTGATTCAGCACATGGGGCGGCGGAGCCTCGCCTTACCGCTTGACGTGCGGGATGTCCCGTCCATCGGGCCGGTCATCGCCACAGTACAACACCAACTGGGACGGCTCGACCTGCTGGTGAACAATGCCGGCGTGCAAGTCGCTCGCCCGGCCCTCGAGGTGAGCGAAGATGACTGGGATCGCGTGCTTGACGTGAACCTGCGCGGTGTCTTCTTTTGTGCCCAGGCTGCCGGCCGGGTCATGGTGGCCCAGCACGGAGGGC
Organism: Chloroflexi bacterium UBA4733; assembly: GCA_002404055.1. The sequence continues at coordinate 27,189 of DHIZ01000223.1, read as the reverse complement.
GGATCATCAACGTCGCCTCACAGAACGGTGTCGTCGGCTACTTCAACCGAGCCGCGTACTGTGCGGCAAAAGCCGGGGTAGTCAACCTCACCCGCGTCCTCGCTATCGAGTGGGCGCCCCACAACATCCTGGTCAACGCCGTCGCGCCGACCTTCGTGCGCACGCCGATGGGCGAGCGCACGCTCAGTGATCCGGCGGTGCGCGACGACATCCTTCGGCGCATTCCGCTTGGCCGCATCGCCGAGCCCGAGGACGTGGTCGGCGCCGTCGTCTACCTCGCCAGCGCGGCCGCCGCTATGGTCACTGGCCATACTCTGATGGTCGATGGCGGCTGGACTGCCTGGTAAGGAGGCGAGATGGGTAACGTTCAAGACTCCCTGGCTTCCGGACAGCAGTTTGCCTGGGCGCCTGAGCCGGGGCAAGCTGCAGCGACCCGTCTTGCCGGCTTCATGCGCCGGCTGGCTGTAGCCGACCTCCCGGCACTCCAGGCCCGCGCGCTCGCTGATCCGGAGCAGTTCTGGTCAGCCGTCGCTGCTGACATCGGTATCCGCTGGCAATCGCCGCCCGACCGCTGGCTCGACACGACGGCTGGCCTACCCTGGAGCCGCTTCTTCGTGGGCGCGCGCTGGAACTACGTCGGCGCAGCACTGGGACTGGAGGCAGGTTCCGCTCGGGCACGGCGCCCGGCCGTACTCTGGGAAGGGGAAGACGGCGTCACTATCCGCTTGGACTATGACCAACTGGCGGCCGAGGTGCAGCGTGCCGCCGCGGCTATCGCGGCGCTGGGGATAGGTCCCGGCGATCGTGTCGGCATCTTCTTGCCGATGCTCCCGGAGACCGTCGTGGCCGTGCTGGCCTGCGGCTACCTGGGCGCCATCTACACGCCGATCTTCTCCGGCTCCGGCGCCCAGGCGCTTGCCGACCGGCTCAACGGCTGCTCCGCTCGCCTGCTGATCACGACCGACGGCTTCTTGCGCCGTGGCCAGGTCGTGCGCTTGAAGGAGACGGCCGACGACGCAGGCCGGCTCTGCCCCAGCCTGGAGCACACGCTGGTCATTCGTCGTTGCGGTCAGCCAGTACCCTGGCGCCAGGGATACGACATCTGGTGGCACGAGGCGCTCGGCGCGCAGCAGGCCGGCCAGCGAGCGCCGGCGGACACGGCGGCCGGCGACCCGTTCTTGTTGATCTACACGTCGGGCACGACGGGGTTGCCAAAGGCGACAGTCCATGTCCACGCCGGCTTTCCCTTCAAGGCGGCCCAGGACCTGGCTCACTGCTTCGACCTTCGTTCCAGCGACCGGCTGTTCTGGTTCACCGACCTCGG